>NZ_CP109434.1:7983956-8287022 GCF_036227105.1 Amycolatopsis sp. NBC_01488
CGGCCCGCGGCCCTCGTCCGCGTGGGTGCGGCCGAGGCTGAGCAGGGCGTAGCCGGCGCCGCGGCGGTCACGCAGCTCCCGGAACACCCCCATCGCGACGCGCAGGTGCCGCCGCGCGCCCGCCGGGTCGCCCGCGCGGCGGCGGGCCTCGGCCAGGCAGCGGTGGGTGTAGGCGGCGGCATGCCGGTGCCCGAGCTGTTCGAACAGCGTCAGCGAGCGCGCCAGGCAGCGTTCCCCGTCGGCGAGCTCGCCCGCCTCGATGTGCAGGTCGCCCAGGCTGCGCAGGACGTGCGCCTCCCAGTGCCGCTCGCGGGTGCGGACGGTGCTGCCGAGCGCGCCGGCGAGCAGGTCGGCCGCCTGGTCCCAGCCGCCGTGGCGGCGCAGGACGTCGGCGTAGCGCTTGGCGGCCTGGTCGTGCCAGCGGCCGTCGTCGCACTCGCGGGCGAGCAGCATGCTCACCTCGAAGCTCTCGACCGCGCGCCGCACGTCCCCGACGTCCTCGGCCAGCGAGCCCAGCTGCGCCGCCGCGGCCGCCTGCCCGCGGCGGTCGCCGCATTCGCGCAGCAGGTCCAGGGCCTCCAGCAGCCCGGCTTCGGCGGCCCGCGGGTCCCCGCCGTCGAGGTCGACGTCGGCGAGCGCGGCCAGCACCGCGCCGGTGCCCTGCGGGTCGTCGAGCTGCCGGAAGCGGTTCTCGGCCATGACGAAGTAGTTCCGCGCCTGCCGGGCGTGGCCGTGCTGCCAGTGCAGCGAGCCGAGGTTGTACAGCTTCTCCGCTTCCGCGTGCGGGTCCTGGCGGCGGCGGGCCGCGGCCAGGCCGAGCACCGACACGGCGTGGGCGGCGTGGCCGAGCCACGGCGTGCCGGCCAGCGCCGTGCACGCGTCGGCGAGGCGTCCGGTGAGGTCGTGCCAGCCGTGCGCGCCGGCCAGCCGCGCGGCCGCGGCGAGGTGGGCGGTCTCTTCGACCGCCCAGGCCGCCGGATCGGCCGAAACCCGGCGCAGCACAGCGGGATCGGGCTTCGGCAGATCGGCCGGCATACCGCCCTGGGCGTGTTCGGCGAGGACGAGGGTGGCTTCGCAGGCTCGACGGAGCGCGGCTGAGTCGGTTTCCGGGTTTTCGGTGAGGACGAGCCGGGTGAAGGACGGAACAGCCCAGTGGGGTGTGTCGGGGCGCCGGGAGCCCGGCCTGAGCTGGTCGCGCGGATCTTCTTCCCCGGCTCGGTCCGCGGCACCGGCCCGTTCCACCAAGTGCGCCGCGGCCAACTCTTCGAGCCGGTCGCGGGCCTCGTCCAGCGGGCGGTCCAGCAACGCGGCCACGCACCAGTCCGGTACCGGCCCTTCGAACGCCGCCAGCAGCCTCAGCAACGACCGATCCACGGCCGGCTGCTCGCGCAGCGCCGACGTCACCTCCGCCCGGACGCTGAGGTCGCCGGTGGCCAGCTCGTCGAGCCGACGACGGTCGTCGGACAAGCGGGCCGCCAGCTCCCCCACCCGCTGGTTCGGCCGGGCCGCCAACTTCGCCCCGGCGATCCGGACGGCGAGCGCGAGCCCGGCGCACGACGCGAGAAGCCGTTGAGTCGCTTCGGGTTCCGCGCGCAGCCGCGCCTCCCCCGCGATCGCCGCGAGCAGCGCCCAGGCGTCCTCAGTGGACAGTCCGGCGACCGGCACCGGCCGCGCCCCGCACAGGCCGGGCAGCTCGCGGCGCGTCGTCACCAGCGTCGCGCAACCGGGCCCGCTGGGGAGCAACGCCCGCACCTGCGCCTCGGTCGTGACGTCCTCCAGCAGCACCAGCAGCCGGCGGTCGGCGGTGTAGCTGCGCCACAACCTGGTCAGGCCCGCGCGGTCGGCCAGCTCCGCCGGTCTCGCGCCGAGCACGCGCAGGAACCCCGCCAAGACCGTCGCGGGGTCGGCGTCGCGCAGGGAAGCGGTCAGCTGGCCGTCGGGGAAGCGGCGGCGCGCCCGCCAGGCCGCCTGGACGGCCAGCGCGGACTTCCCGGCCCCGGCGGCTCCGTGCAGCACGACGGGGCCCGGGCCGCGCAGGGCCCGGCCGACGTCGGCGAGCTCGGCCGTACGGCCGGTGAAGTCGGGCACCGCGGGCGGGAGCTGGGCGGGCGGCCCGGGGGTCGTCCACTCGGTGCCGGCGATCCGGCGGTACACCGCGACGAGGTCGTCGCCGGGCCAGACGCCCGCCTCTTCCCAGAGCGCCCGCCGCGTCCGGCGGAGCACCTCCAGGGCCGACTCGCGGTGGCCGACGGCGCCGAGCGCGGACGCGAGCCGGGCGGCGAAGCGCTCGTCGGCAGGCCGGGCCGCGACGACCGGGTCCAGCCGCTCGACCACGGCCCGGCCGTCGCCGTCGGCGAGCTCCAGCTCGACCAGCTGCAGGAGCGCGGCCGAGCGCCGGTCCTCCAGCCACAGCTTGTGCGCCTCCAGCAGCGGACCGCCCGCCACGTCGGCGAAGGCGTCACCGCGCCAGCACGCCAACGCCCGTTCGAGCGCGCGACGGCGTTGCGCGCGGTCGTCGGCACCGGCGGACAGCAGCGTCAGGAAGTCGTCGGCGTCCAGCTCTCCCGGCTCGACGGTCAGCGCGTAGCCGCGCGGTCCCGAACGCAGGCGTTGCCCGGCCTCGGCGGCCCCGAGGCCGGGCGAGAGCGTCTTGCGCAGCTTCGACACGGTGACCTGCACGATCGCCGCGGCGCTCGACGGCGCGCCGTCCGGCCACAGCTCGTCGACGAGGGTGTCGCGGCCGACGAACTGGCCGGCGCGCGCGAGCAGCACGGCGAGCAGCCGCCGCGGCTGGGCCGCCGACGGCAGCGCGACGGAGGCGGTCATCGGACCGAGGACCTGGAACCGCACGGCTACACCTCATCCGCGAGATCACCTGATCAAGCGGGGTGAATGTAGCCGTCCGAGGCTGGGCATTTCCCTCGATCACCCGGATGGCCGACGACGTTGGTTCAGGAGTTTGCCAGCAGCTTGCCCAGCAGCTCCGGGTTGTCCGCCAAGCCGGCTCGCAGCGTGTGCTCGCGCAGCGGCCTTAGGTCGCCGTAGGGCTGGTTCGCCCAGTCCAGGCGGCCCTGCGGCGGCTCGGGGTCGTACTCGATGGCGAACTGGACGTTCGTCGCGATCTGCCGCCCGGCCAGCCGTTCGACCAGGTGCAGGGCCAGGTCGATGCCGGCCGAGACGCCCGCCGCGGTGATCACCCGGCCGTCCTCGACCCAGCGCTCGGCGACCGGCGTCGCGCCCAGCCCGGTCAGCAGGTCGCGGAACATCCAGTGCGTCGTCGCCCGCTTGCCGTCGAGCAGCCCGGCCGCGCCGAGGACCATCGCGCCGGTGCAGACGGACGTCACCAGCTCGGCGCCGGCGGCCGCGGTGCGCAGCCAGGCGAGCAGGCGCTCGTCCGACATGGCTTTCAGCGTCGGCACGGTGCCGCCGGGCACCAGCACCGCGTACGGCGAAGGCACTTCGTCGAACGTGTGGCTCGGCGCGACGCTCAGCGGCGTGTCGGTGCCGACGGTGTCCTTCGTGGCCCCGACGACGACGGTCCGGTAACCCGGGTCGAGCTGGGCCAGGGCGCTCAGCACCTGGAGCGGGCCCACCAGGTCCAGCGGCGTCAGCCCCGGGTAGACGACGAAGGCGAGGGTCTTCTGCTCAGCGGTCATGGCCCCACCCTGGCGAGGAGCCGCGGCCCCCGGGACGTGGATGTCCGAAATCCTGCGAACCGCGTCCGAGCGCCGGTCCGGGTGTTAGCGTGCGATCATGCCAGGCTCACCCAGACGGGTCACGATCGTCGGATTTCCCGACGTGGAGCTGCTGGACATCGCCTGCCCGGCCGACGTCCTCGACGCCGCCAACCGCCACGGCGCCCGCCCGCCGTACGAGATCCGGCTGGCCACGATCGACGGTCAGGCCGTCCGCACCTGCTCCGGCTTGGTCCTGCAACCCCACCTGCGGCTCGACCAGGTGGCGGGCGACCTCGACACGCTCGTCGTCGCGGGCGGCTGGGGCAGCACGACGGCGGCGTCCGACGAGCGCGTGCTGGCCCACATCCGGCGGCTGGCCCAGACGAGCAGGCGGGTCGCGTCGGTCTGCACGGGCGCGGAGGTCCTCGCCGCCGCGGGCCTGCTCAACGGCCGGCGCGCGACCACCCACTGGCGCTGGGCGGCGAAGCTGGCGGATGCCTACCCGGCGGTGACGGTGGACCCGGTGCCGCTCTACGTCCAGCACGGCAACGTCTACACGGCGGCCGGGGTGACCAGCGGGCTCGACCTGACCATGGCGCTCGTGGAGGCCGACCACGGGCCGACGCTGGCCCGCGAGGTGGCGCGGTCCCTGGTGACGTACCTCCAGCGGCCGGGGAACCAGGCCCAGGTCAGCCTCTTTCTGGCCGGGCCACCGCCGGAGCACCGCGAGGTCCGCGACCTCACCGCCTACATCGCCGAGCACCTCGACGAGGACCTCGGCACCCCGGCGCTGGCCGCTCGCGCCGGGATCAGCACGCGCCAGCTGACCCGCCTGTTCGACGCCCACCTCGGCACGACCCCGGGCAAGTACGTCCGCACGGTCCGCACCGAGCACGCGGCGCGGATGCTGTCCGGCACCGACCTCCCGCTGGCGACGATCGCCCGCCGCTGCGGATTCGGCTCGACGGAGACGTTGCGCCAGGCCTTCCTCGACCACTTCGACACCCCGCCGTCGGCCTACCGCCGCGTCCATGTCCGCCAGGCCTACGGCTGACCCCGCGTCGTCCCCGCGTGATCGAAGGGACGACACGGTGCATCCGGGCGAACCGGGCCGTGGGCGGCCCCTCGCGCGGGGCGGCGGATCCCGCTGTCAGGATGTGCGGGTGGACCGCCCCGACCTCGACGACGACGAAACCGGCCCGATTCGCCGGATCACGGACGAGGTGTCCCCTTCGCCGGCCCGCGGCGCGTCCGGAACGCCGGGTACGCCCCGTCCGGCCGCCCGCCGGACGCCGCCCGAAGGCGCGCGACGCGCCGCCGATCCCGCCCGCCGCCGCACCGACACCGGGCCCCAGCGGGTTCAGCGGACCGACAGCGGCAACCGGGCCGACACCGGGCCCCAGCGCGCCGCCCGGCGCGGGGACACCGGGCCGCAGCGGGTCCCGGCCGGGACCAAGCCCCGCACCGCGCAGCAACCCGAAGCCCGCACGGCCAAGAAAGCCGAGCCCCACCTCGAAACCGGGCACGGCCACGGGCATGGACACGGCCACGGACCCGCGGCCCCGGCGTCGAAGCGCGTCCGGCTGCTGCTGATCTGGCTGCTCGCTCCGCTCGCCCTGGCCACCGTCGTCGGCATGATCGTGCTCTACCCGTGGGGCAAGCCGGACCCGAAGAGCGTCGTCCCGCAGGGCACGCCCGTGGCCGCGAACATCACCGCGACGAACACCGGCCCCTGTCTGGCCCAGGGCCAGGTCCAGGTCGGCGACCAGAACGACCCCGGCGCCAAGCCCTGCCTGACCGTCGACCTCACCATGACCGACGGGCCGGCCGGCGGGAAGCAGCTCAAGCTGACCGTGCCGATCGAGCCCAGCACCCCGCGGTTCACCGCGGGCGACGCCGTCGTGCTCGCCTACAACGGCGGGAACGCGGGCGACCCGGCGAGCTTCCAGCTCGTCGACTTCCAGCGCGGCACGCCGCTGCTCGTGCTCGCCGCGCTCTTCGCCGTCGCCGTGCTGGTGCTGGGCCGCTGGCAGGGCGTCGCCGCGCTCGTCGCGCTCGGCCTGTCGTTCCTGGTGATCGCCCTGTTCATCCTCCCGTCCATCCTCGCGGGCGAAAACCCGCTGGTGGTGGCCATCGCCGGATCCGGCGCGATCATGTTCATCGCGCTCTACCTGACCCACGGCCTGACGGCGAGAACGTCCGCGGCCGTCCTCGGCACGCTCGCCAGCCTCGCCCTGATCGGTGTCCTGTCGGCGATCTTCTCCGCCGCGGCGTCGCTGACCGGGCTCGACGACAGCACGTCGACGCTCATCGGGTCGCTGGGCCACGGCATCGACTCGCGCGGGCTGCTGCTCGCCGGCGTCGTGATCGGCGCGCTCGGCGTGCTCGACGACGTCACCGTCACCCAGACCAGCGCCGTCTGGGAACTCCGCCGCGCCAACCCCGACCTGAGCTGGCAGGAGCTGTACCGCTCGGGCCTGCGGATCGGCCGCGACCACGTCGGTTCGGCGGTCAACACGCTCGTGATGGCCTACGCCGGGGCCGCGCTGCCGGTGCTGCTGTATTCGTCGATCTCCGGCGTCGGGCTGGGCGCGCTGCTGGGCAGCGAGGAGATCGCGCAGGAGATCATCCGCACGCTCGTCGGCAGCGTCGGCATCGTCGCGGCCGTCCCGGTGACGACCGTCCTGGCCGCGCTGATCGCCTCCCGCGAGCCGGCCGAGTACCTCAGCAGCACCATGAAGGCGGTTCCGTCCCACCCGTAACACCGGCGCACCCCGGCCGCGACGGACCAGCGAGAACGCGGTAGGAAGGCGGCAGCCGACCCGGGAGGCGCCATGTTCCTGCTCGCCGGACCGCGATCCCTCGTCCGTGGCGCGCTGCGGGTGGTCACGGCCACCGTCCAGGCCGTCGAATCCCTGCCACGCATCGCCACGGCTCTCGAAGACGTCCGGGCGACGCTGCACCACGTCGAGCGCCTCGCCGCCTACATCGCGCAAGAGGTCCCGGAGCTCGTGTACCAGCTCGAGCAGCTGCGCGAGGCGGATGAGGAGCTCAGTCGAGAGTCGCCACGAACCGGCTGACGGCCTCCATCGTGAACCGCTGGACGTACTTGCCGGACGGCGCCACCGAAGCCAGCCGGTAGAGCGGCCGCTCGGCCACGCCGGAGCCGCGCGCCTCGGCCTTCAGCTCGGCGACCAGCAGCTCCCCGAACACGAGCCCGTTCGCCTCGACGTTGTTCATCAGCGCGTTGGCGAGCTTCCGCAGCTGGAGGATGCCCAGCTCGCGGCCGCCGGTCCCGGAGAACACCGCGAGATCGACCTTCCCGACCTTGCCCCGCTGGCCGGCGTTGACCAGCAGGCTCACCGTGCGGGAGCCGCGGACGTCGCCGATCACCAGGTCGAGCCGCGTCGCGGCGACCAGGTCGACTCGGCGCAGGCCCCAGGTGCGCACGAGCAGCGTCGAGCCCTCCAGCCAGACGCGGCGCCGGATGCTGACCGCCATCACGTACAGCAGCGGCAGCGCGATCACCAGCGCGACGGCCAACCCGAGCACGGTGCCGCCGATCAGGCCCGCGACGCCGCCGAACGCGGCGGCGACGATCACCACGCCGATCAGGCCCGAGATCCCGCGGCGACGGCGTCCGCGCGGGTCCTCCTCGAACAGCGCCAGCCGCTCCTGCTGCTCCTCCGCCATGCTCACGCCCCCGTCCCGGCGAGGAACGGGTTGCCCGCGCGTTCCCGCCCGATCGTCGTCGCCGGGCCGTGCCCCGGCAGCACCACCGTGTCGTCCGGCAGGCTCTCCAGCAGGGCACGCACCGACTCCGCGTCGGCACCGCGGCCGACCGATCCGGCGAACAGCGTGTCGCCGGTGAGCGCGAGCCGCCCGCCCTCGGGCGTCGTCAGGCCGAGCACCACGGATCCCGGCGTGTGCCCGGGGACGGGCCGGACGTCGACGTCCAGGCCGGCGAAAGTGCCCGCTTCGAGCGGCACGGAGTCGCCCTCGTACAGCTGCGCGTCACCGGGGTGCAGGTGCAGCGGGACGCCGTGGGCCGCGGTGACACCGGCGGCCGAAGCGACGTGGTCCGGGTGCCCGTGGGTGGCCACGAGCGCCGACGGGACCAGCCGGTGCCCGGCGAGCGCCGCGGCCAGCGGCCCGGCCACGTCCTCCCCCGGGTCCACGACCACGCACGGCCCACCGGCGGCTTCCGCCAGCAGGTAGCAGTTGGCCTGCAGCGGGCCGCTGCCGAACCCGACGACGAGCACCGAACGCCTCCCGGACTTCCGCGCCGGATGGCGCCGATCACGATCGGGTTGAGACTAGCGGGCCCTGTACATGGTCCTCACAGGCTGTGCCCATACACTGCCGCTACCTCAGACGTGTGACACGAGCGGAAACCTGGAGGGTACGGGGTGGCGACCAACCAGCAGCGCCGCGAAGCTGCGAAGCGCAAACTCGAGCGACAGCTCGATCGCCGTAAGGAGCAGCGGAAGCGACGCCAGCAGATCGGCATCGGCGTGGTGGCCGTGTCCGTGCTCGTCGTCGCCGGTGTCGTGGTCTGGATCGTGACCGCCAACGGGGCGAACACGGCGGACACCGCGGCGTCCTCGTCGGCCGCCCCGCCGCCCACCGAACTGCAGATCCCGACGCAGCGCACGGCGCTGCCGAAGCGGTCGAAGCCGCTGCCCAACCCGACGACGTGCGACTTCAAGGCCGACACGACGGGCAAGACGCCGAAGAAGGTGAACCTGCCCGACGGCAAGAACGTCCCGTCGACCGGCACGGTGAACGTGACGCTGAAGAGCACCGCGGGCGATATCCCGCTGACGCTCGACCGGGCGCTCGCGCCGTGCGCGGTGCAGAGCTTCGTCAGCCTCGCGAAGCAGAACTTCTACAACGACACCATGTGCCACCGGCTCGGCACCGAGGGCCTGCAGATGCTGCAGTGCGGTGACCCGTCGGCCACCGGCGACCCGTCGGCCGACGGCCAGGGCGGCCCCGGCTACACGATGCCGGACGAGGCGTTCCCGGAGATCAAGTACGGCCGCGGCATCCTCGCCATGGCGAAGACGTCCGCCCCGAGCTCCGGCGGCAGCCAGTTCTTCATGGTCTACGGCACCGCCGACGGCCTCCCGGCGGACTACTCCGTGTTCGGCAGCATCAGCGACGAGGGCCTGAAGGTGCTCGACGCGGTCGCCAAGGCCGGCATCGCGAACCCGAACCCGCAGGACGGCACCGGCGCGCCGACGAAGCAGGTCAAGTTCACGGGCGTCACCGTCCAGTAGTGCCGGGACGCCTCGAGCTGAACGGGGACCCGCTCGGCCCGGACGCCGCCGTCGCGGCGATGACCTCCTACGGTCACTTCACCGCGATGCAGGTCCGGGACGGGCGGGTCCGCGGCCTCGCCTTCCACCTCGAGCGGCTGGCGGCGAGCACGCGCCTGCTGTTCGGCAGCGATCTCGACGTCGACCTCGTCCGGTCCTACGTCCGGCAGGCGATCGACGGTGAACCCGCGCTTTCGGTGCGCGTCCTGGTGCTCACGCGCTCGTTCGACGAGCCGATGCGGCCGGAGATCCTGGTCCGGACGCTCCCGCCGCACCCGCCCGACCCGGCGCCGCTGCGCCTGGGGACCGTGCGCTACCAACGCGATCTGCCGCAGGTGAAGCACCTGGGCACGTTCGGCCTGATCTACCACGCCCGCCAGGCGGAGCTGGCCGGCTACGACGACGCGCTGTTCGTCGACCCCGCCGGCCGGATCAGCGAGGCGTCGGTCTGGAACGCCGGATTCCTGGCCGGCGACACGGTCGTGTGGCCGGAAGCCGCGGTGCTGCCGGGGATCACGATGCTGGTGCAGAAGGAAGCCCTGCGCCGCCTGGGCGTCCCGCAGGAGACACGCGAGGTCCGGCCCGCCGACCTGCGCGACTTCGACGCCATGTTCGTGACGAACTCCGAGACCCCGGGCCGCGCGGTGGCCTCGGTCGACGACCTCGTGCTGCCACCCGCGGACCGCGCGGTGGAGCTGCTCGCGTCGGCCTACGAAACCGTGCCCTGGGACGAGATCTGAACCGCGCCCGCGCCCGCCCCGTGTAGAGGGGGCAACACCGGGACCCGACCGGGTCACCGGGGAGAGGGTGGGCGACCATGGCCGAAAACCGGGTTCCCGCGGTCCGCCGCGTCCTCGGGCGAGCCGGGCAGGCCGGTGCCGCCGGTGTCCTCTTCGCCGTGCTCGCCGGCGGTCCCGCGCTCGCGCAGGCCACACCGCCGCCGCCGGTCAAGTACTTCATCGTCCCGCACGCCGACAACCCCGAGGACATCACGCTGTTCAAGATCGCCGAACGGGCCCTCGGCGACGGGAACCGGTTCCCCGAGATCTTCCAGCTGAACAAGGGACGGCCGCGGCCGGACGGGACGCCGTTCACCGACCCCACGGCCATCGAGCCCGGCCAGGTGCTGCAGCTGCCCGACGACGCCAAGGACCCGGCCGTGCAGTACGGGCCCCTGCCCGCCGCTCCCCCCGCCGCCGTCCCGCAGGCCGCCGTTCCGCAGGCGAAACCCGCCGAAGCACCCTCGTCCGGTCTCGGCGTCGGGCTCGCGTCGGCGGTCAGCGGCACCGGGGGCCTGCTGACCGGCCTGATCGCCGGGCTCTGGTGGCGACGGCGCCCGCAGCTCGTCCCGCCGCCGCCGTTCGAACCGGCCGAGCACGCCGAGTCCGCCGAGTCCGCCGACGGGTCCGGCTCGGTGAGCGGAACCCTGCCGATCCCGGTGGTGCCGCCCGAAGTGCTGCGGCCGGAACCGATCACCACCGAGCTCTCGATCATCGTGCTCGACACCGCCGAGACCCAGGTGATCGCCGCGGTCCGGCCCGGCTCGCGGTTCCACTTCCGGCTCGGCGGAAAACCGGACTTCGCCGACAGCTCGACCGTGCTCGTCGTCGACGGCGAAGAGGAGCAGCCCCTGAGCTGAACGGATCAACCAGCGCCCGAACGCTGGCCTTCGGGCCGCCGGTGCCGCGATAGTCGAACGATGACCTCGGATCCGTTCGGGACCCTGCGCAAGGCGCTGTGGATCGGCGGCGCCCCGTGGACCGGGAAGTCCACGGTCGCGCGCCTGCTGGCCGACCGCCACGGGCTGGCCGCCTACCACCACGACGACCGCGCCCGCCCCGGGAACGCT
Organism: Amycolatopsis sp. NBC_01488; assembly: GCF_036227105.1. Classification (NCBI taxonomy): domain Bacteria; kingdom Bacillati; phylum Actinomycetota; class Actinomycetes; order Pseudonocardiales; family Pseudonocardiaceae; genus Amycolatopsis; species Amycolatopsis sp. NBC_01488. Next base: position 7,994,804 of record NZ_CP109434.1, read on the forward strand.
CCCGGCGGCGACATCCCCGCCGTCGAACAGCTGACCGCCGTGCTGGCCGAGTTCGAGCAGCGGTTCCAGTCGGCGCTGGACGAGCTGCGCGCGTGGGAGTCCCCGCGCCCGATCGTCGCCGAAGGCTGGGGCCTGCGCCCGGAACTGGTCGCCCCGCTGGTGGATTCGCCGCGCCGGATGGTGGTGCTGGTGCCGACCGAGCTGTTCCGCCAGCACCAGCTGCGCCACCGCGCGGACGAGCCCACGATCCCGGAGCAGCGGAGCTCGCTGACCCGCGACCGGATGCTGGCCGCGCAGGCGGTCCGCTCGGCGCGGGCCCGGGGCATCCGCGTCATCGAAATCGACGGCAGGCTCGATCCCGCGGGGGTCACCGACGTGGTCGCCGAGCACTTCCGCGAGTACCTGGACGCGTGACTTCCCGCGCCGGCAACGGGGTTCAGCGGTGGGTGAAGCGCGGTGGCCGTCGCTCCAGGAACGCGGCGACGCCCTCCGCGTAGTCCACGCCGTGCAGCGCCTCGGACCGGATCTCCTCGACCTCCGCGTCCGAGGTCTCCTGCCCCGCCACGATCTTTTCGATGATCCGGTTCATCCCGCGGATCGACGCCTGTGAGCGCGCGCAGAGCGTCGAGGCGAACTCCAGCGTCGACGTCTCCAGCTCGCCGGCCGGGAAGACGTCGTTGAGCAGCCCGATCTCGCGGGCCCGGCCCGCCGTGATCAGCTCGCCGGACAGCAGGAAGTACTTGGCGTGCGCCGGGCCGACCAGCGAGACCAGCTGGCGCGTCGAGTCGAAGTGGTAGACGATGCCGAGCTTCGCCGGGGTGATGCCGAACCGGGACCCCTCGGCCGCGAACCGGAAATCGCACGCCACCGAGATCTGGCAGCCGCCGCCGATGCAGTTGCCCTGGATCATCGCCACCGACGGCTTGCGCAGCGCCGTCAGCGCCGCGACCGCGCCTTCGACCGCCTTGTCGTAGCTCGCCGCGCCCTCGGCCGTCGTCCGCCGCTCGCCGAACTCGCTGATGTCCGCGCCGGCCGAGAAGTGCTTGCCCGCGCCCGCGAGCACGAGCACCTTCAGCGCCGGGTCGGCCGCCACCTCGGCCACCACGTCCGGGATCGCCGACCACATGCCGTAGGTGATCGCGTTCATCTTCTCCGGCCGGGTCAGCGTGAGCCGGGCGACTTCGCCGTCGCGCGTCAGCTCGAATCCGTCGGTCATGATGGAAATCTAACAGTGGCGCGAAGAGCGTCCGTTGAGGGCGGCGGTGGGGAGGAAGGCGGAGCTTAACTGCTCGCCCTGAGCGAAAACTGCGGTGTGTGACACGGTCCTGTCGCTAGCTTGGGGGTCATGGCGATGATCGAGGTGGGCGGGACGGCGTTCGGCTACGACGAAGCGGGCGAGGGGCCCGCGGTCGTGCTGCTGCACGCCGCCATCGGCGACCGCCGGATGTGGGACGCCCAGTTCGCCTCGCTCGCCAGCACGCACCGGGTGATCCGCTACGACCGCCGCGGCTTCGGGGAGACCTCCGACGGGCCCGGCGAGTACGCCCACTACGAGGACCTGCTGGCCCTGCTCGATGCCCGGGGGATCGAGCAGGCCGCGCTGGTCGGGGCGTCGATGGGCGGGGCGTGCGCGCTGGACGCCGCCCTGGCCGCGCCGGAGCGGGTCACCCGGGTCGTGCTGCTCGGCTCGGGCCTGACCGGGCACACCTGGCCCGAGCACATGCAGCGGGACATCGCGCGGGTGACCGCCGAGACGGTCCCCGCCGAACGTCTTGCGCGCTACGCCGCCCGCGAGGGCGACGTCGACGAGGCCGACGTGCGCGCCATGGCGGAGGCCAACATCCGCTACCTCGTGGCCGGCCCGGAGCGTGCCGTGTCCGTGCTGCCCGCCGGAATGCTCGCGCTGGTGCGGGAAATGTGCGAGCAGGTCTACCGGCACGACTGGACGGCTCCACAGTGGACGGAACGGATCCCGGACACCCGGCACCGGCTCGGCGAGATCACCACCCCCGCCCTGGTGGTGATCGGCACGGCGGACGCGCGCGGGCTCGTCGAGCTGTCCCACCACCTCGCCAAGTCGCTGCCGGACGCGGAGCTGGTCGAACTCCCCGACACCGGGCACCTCCCGGCGATGGAACGGCCGGACGAGGTCGGCTCCCTGCTGCGGAGGTTCCTCTAGGACAGTCCGCTAGGACAACAGCTTCGCGGTCAGCTCGCCGCGGCTGCGGACGTCCACCTTGCCGAACACGGACTTGAGGTGGTCCTGCACCGTGTGCGCCGAGATGCCGAGCCGGGCCGCGATGTCCGAAGTGGACCGACCGGCCAGGACTTCGTGGCAGACGTCGCGTTCGCGGGTGGTCAGGCCGTACGCCGCGAGCAGCACGCTCAGCAGCTCGGCCCCCGAGGCCCGGCCGATCGTCACCACCGTCTCGTCGCCGTCCGGGTCGGTGACCAGCCGGCCGGCGTGCAGGACGATCCAGCCGCCGCGGGCGTCGCGGACCCGGGCGCGGAACGTCCCCGTCGCCGCCGCTCGCGCGCCGGTCACCACGGCGCGCAGCAGCACCGCGAAGCGGCCGGGGGCGATCTCGTCCAGTTCGGCCTGCCACGCCGCGGCCGCGGCGGTGGCCGCCCGCTGCCGGCCGTCCGGGCCGGTCACCACGATCGCCGGGTCGGCCCGCTCCCCCGCGTCCCGCGTGCGCGCGGCCACCCGCGTCGCCGCCGCCAGCGCCGGCGCGATCGCCGTCAGGAACTCGACCTCGCGGTCGCTGAACTCGCCGCCCCGCACCAGGCCGGCCGCGCCCCACGACGTCCCGTCGACCCGGAACACCGCGCGCAGCTCGTGGCGCAGGCCCAGCGGCCGCCAGACCTCGTTGAGCCGCCCGCTGCGTTCGACGTCGCGGCGCGGCAGGTCCGAGAGCCGGGCCACCGGCACCGGACGGCCGGCCAGCTCGGCGAAGGTGTGCGGCTGGGCGCCGTCGTACTCGTAGGTCGCCAGCAGCGGCTCGTACTGCCCCGGGATCCGTGTCCGCCCGCTCGTCATCGAGCTGATCACCGCGGTGTCCGGGTCCAGCGACGCCCAGCACGTCAGCTCCGTGGGCACGACGCGCTCGACCAGCTCGATGGCGGCGGCGTGCAGCTCGGCGACCCCGAGGCCCGCCGTCGCGAGCGCCGCGATGTCGCGCCGTACTCCGCGCGCCCGGCCCTCCCACATGAACGCAGTATGCGCCGGGCCGCGGCACCCGGGTATCCCACATTCCCGGGATGGTCCGCCGTTCGCCCGGTTCCTACCGTCGGCGGCATGACCCACTTCAGTGCCCCGGGCGAAGGCCCGGAACTCGATTCGAAGGACGCGCGGATCACCGTCAAGATCGGCGCCGAGCACACCGGCGGCGCCTACGAGCTGTTCGAGGTCGACGCGCCGCGCGGGCCGTCGGTCCCGCCGCACGCCGAGCCGTGGGCGAAGAGCTTCTACGTGCTGCACGGGCGCATCACGGTCTACGTCGACGGCGAGCTGCACGACCTCGGCCCCGGCGCGTCGATCAGCATCCCGGCGGGCGCGGTCAACACGTTCACCGTGCACACGCCGTCGGCGAAGTTCCTCGCGGTCAGCCTGACCGACGCGATGGGCCGTTTCTTCCGCGACGTCGACCAGGTCCCGGCGGAGCGGATCCCGGAGGTCGCGAGCCGGCACGGCGTCGAGCTGGTGCGGCCGTGAACGCCGTCGTCCAGGTCTTCGCCGGGATCGCGGCGCTGGTGCACCTGCTCGCGTTCACCTGGGAGGTCGTGCTGTTCGAACGGCCGGGCGTGCACCGGGACATCTTCGGCATCCCGACGGAGAACCTGCCCGCCACCCGGCTGTGGTCGTTCAACGTCGGCTGCTACAACCTGTTCCTCGCCGCCGGCCCGGTCACCGGGGTGATCCTGCTGCACACCGGCCACGTCGACGCCGGGCGCGCCCTGGTGCTCTACTGCTGCGGGTTCATGGCGCTGGCCGGGGTCGCGCTCGGCGTGTCGGATCTGCTCGCCCTCAGCCGTCCGCGGGGCACCGGCCGCGGTGGCGCGTTCGCGCAGACGGTCCCGCCGGTGGTCGCCCTGGTCGCGGCCTTGTTCTAGCCGGACCCGATCAGCTGCTCGCTCCAGCTCCGGATGGCCGCGGCCTGGCCGGGCGTGAGCCGGTCGAGGACGAGCCGGCGGACGTTGGCGCCGTGTGCCCGGGTGGCGCGCTCGGCCGTGCGACGTCCTTCGCCGGTCAGCTCGATCCCGGTGCGCCGGCCGGTGGCGCCGTCCTCGATCCGCGCCACCAGGCCGCGGTTCTCCATCCGCGTCAGCAGGTGCGCGACGCGGCTCTTCTCCCAGTCGAGCGCGTCGGCCAGTTCGCCGACGCGCATCGGCCGGGTCAGCGTCATCAGGACGCTGAACTCGGCCTTCGAGATGCCGCAGTCGCGCTGCAGCCCGCGGTCGAGTTCGCGGACGAGCAGCCGCTGGGCGCGCATCCAGGTGTCCCAGAACGCCCAGTCCTCCGGGCCCATGTCCGCCATGGCGACAGTCTACGCTAGAGTTGACACGTCAACTTCTGGGGAAAGGACACCGATGAAGACACTCCTGCGCGGCGGCATGGTGGTCAGCATGGACCCGGCCGTCGGGGATCTCCCCCGCGGTGACGTGCTGATCGAGGACGGCCGGATCGCGGCCGTCGGCGCCACTGTCGACGGCTCCGACGCCGAGGTCGTCGACGCCTCGGGCAAGATCGTGCTGCCCGGGTTCGTCGACACCCACCGCCACACCTGGCAAACGGCGTTCCGCGGCCTCGGCGCCGACTGGACGTTCGACCAGTACCGCGTCGCGATGCACGGCACGCTCAAGCCGCACTACCGGCCCGAAGACGTCCACCTCGGCAACCTGCTCGGCCGGATCGGAGGCGCTGAACTCGGGCGTCACGACGATGCTCGACTGGTTCCACTGCGCCGACCACCCGGAGAACGCCGACGCCGCGATCGCGGCGCTGCGAGAAGCGCCCGGCCACTCGATCTTCTGCTACGGCGCCGCCGGGCCGGACATCGAGCCGGAGATCCGGCGCGTGCGGGACGTCCTACCCGGCGAGGACCTGGCGCTGGGCCTGCGTGGCCCGGTGATGTCCACAATGGACGAAACCGCGGCGGATGTCGCACTGGCCAAGGAACTCGGGCTCCGGATGAGCACGCACGTGCACGGCACCGGTGGCTGGCCGCACGGCGACCGGCCGATCGCCGGGATGGCCGAGCGCGGGCTGCTCGACGACCGCGTCACCGTCGTGCACGGCAACGGCCTCTCCGATGACCAGCTGGCGATGCTGGCCGACGCGGGCAGCTCCGTGTCGATCAGCCCCGACGTCGAGCTGAAGATGGGCTTCGAACCGCTCATCACCGGCCGGGCGCTGGCCGCCGGTATCCGCCCGTCGCTGTCGGTCGACGACTGCCCCTCCGCCGGCGGCGACCTGTTCTCCGCCATGCGCACGGCCTTGGCTGCCGAGCGCGGCGGCCTCGCCTCGCGGGACGTCCTCGCGTTCGCCACGATCGACGGTGCCCGGACCTGCGGGCGCGAAGCCCGGACCGGCAGCATCACAGTCGACAAGGACGCCGACCTCGTCCTGCTCGACGCCGAAGACCCGTCGGTCTTCCCGGTCGGCAACGCGGTCGGCACGGTCGTCGCGGCCGGTCATCCCGGCCTGGTGGACAGCGTCTTCGTCGCCGGAAAAGCGGTCAAGCACAACGGAAAGCTGCTCGACGTCGACCTGCCGGCCCTGCGCGCCCGCCTGCTGGCGTCGCGCGACCGGATCGCCGCGGCCGCCGGCATCGCGGTGGACGGCTCCTGGACTCCCTAGGAAGCCGACGTCACGCGGTAGACGTCGTAGACGCCTTCCACGCCGCGGACCACCTTGAGGACGTGGCCGAGGTGCTTCGGGTCGCCCATCTCGAACGAGAACCGGCTGACCGCCACCCGGTCGCGGGACGTCGTCACCGACGCCGAGAGGATGTTGACCTTCTCGTCGGCCAGCACCTTGGTCACGTCCGAAAGCAGCCGGTGCCGGTCGAGCGCCTCGACCTGGATCGCCACCAGGAACACCGAAGACGCCGACGGCGCCCATTCGACCTCGACCAGCCGCTCGGGCTGGGACTGCAGGTCACCGGCGTTGGTGCAGTCGGTGCGGTGCACCGAGACACCGCCACCGCGGGTCACGAAGCCGAGGATCTCGTCGCCCGGCACCGGGGTGCAGCAGCGGGCCAGCTTCGCCCAGACGTCGCTGGCGCCCTTGACCACCACGCCGACGTCGTTGGAGCCGCGGCGCCGCGTGACGGTCGAGGGCGTCGCGCGCTCGGCGAGCTCCTCCTCCGCCGCGTCGACCCCGCCGATCAGCGCGACGAGCCGCTGGACGACGTGCTTCGCGCTGGTGTGGCCTTCGCCGACCGCCGCGTACAGCGACGAGATGTCGGCGTGGCGCAGCTCGGTGGCGACCGCGCCCATCGACTCCGCGGAGACCAGCCGCTGGATCGGCAGGCCGACCTTGCGGATCTCCTTGGTGATGGCTTCCTTGCCGCCTTCGATCGCCTCGTCGCGGCGTTCCTTGGCGAACCACTGCCGGATCTTCGCGCGGGCCTTCGGCGAGCCGGCGAACTGCAGCCAGTCCCGCGACGGCCCCGCGTTCTCCGCCTTCGACGTGAAGATCTCGACGACTTCGCCGTTTTCCAGCTTGCGTTCCAGCGCGACCAGCCGGCCGTTGACGCGGGCGCCGATGCAGCGGTGCCCGACCTCGGTGTGCACGGCGTAGGCGAAGTCGACCGGCGTCGAGTCCACGGGCAGCGTGATCACGTCGCCCTTGGGCGTGAACACGAAGATTTCGCGCGAGGCCAGTTCGTAGCGCAGCGACTCGAGGAAGTCACCCGGGTCCGCGGCCTCGCGCTGCCAGTCGAGGAGCTGGCGCATCCACGCCATCTCGTCGACGTCCATGGCGTTGCCGTTGTGCGTGCCCTTGGTCTCCTTGTAGCGCCAGTGCGCGGCGATGCCGTACTCGGCGGTGCGGTGCATCTCGTAGGTGCGGATCTGCACCTCGAGGGGCTTGCCGTCCGGGCCGATCACGGTGGTGTGCAGCGACTGGTAGACGCCGAACCGCGGCTGGGCGATGTAGTCCTTGAACCGGCCGGGCACCGGCTGCCACAGCGCGTGGACGACGCCCATCGCGGCGTAGCAGTCGCGGACGTCCTCGACGAGGATCCGCACGCCGACCAGGTCGTGGATGTCGTCCAGGTCGCGGCCGCGGACGATCATCTTCTGGTGGATCGAGTAGTAGTGCTTCGGCCGGCCCTCGACCTTCGCGGTGATCCGCGACGACACGAGGTTGCTCGTCAGGTCGGTGATGACCGAGCGCAGGTAGATGTCGCGCGAGGGCGCGCGGTCGGCGACCAGGCGCACGATCTCGTCGTACTTCTTGGGCTGCAGGATGGCGAACGCGAGGTCTTCCAGCTCCCACTTGACCGTGGCCATGCCGAGGCGGTGGGCCAGCGGGGCGAGGACCTCGAGCGTTTCGCGGGCCTTGCGGGCCTGCTTCTCCGGCGGCAGGAAGCGCATGGTGCGCATGTTGTGCAGCCGGTCGGCGAGCTTGATGACCAGGACGCGGGGGTCCTTGGCCATCGCGATGACCATCTTGCGGATGGTCTCGGCCTCGGCGGACGTGCCGAGCTTGACCTTGTCCAGCTTGGTGACGCCGTCGACGAGCTCGGCGACCTTCTCGCCGAAGTCGGCCTTCAGGCTCTCGACCGCGTAACCGGTGTCCTCGACCGTGTCGTGCAGCAGCGCGGCGACCAGGGTCGTGGTGTCCATGCCCAGCTCGGCGAGGATCGTCGCGACGGCGAGCGGGTGGGTGATGTAGGGGTCGCCGGACTTGCGCCGCTGGTTCCGGTGCAGCTCCTCCGCGACGTCGTAGGCGCGCTGCAGCAGCCCGAGGTCGGCGTTGGGGTGCAGCTCGCGGTGGATGACGGCCAGGGGTTCGAGGACCTGCTTGACCGGGGCGGCGCGCTGTGCGGTGATCCGCCGGGCCAGGCGCGCCCGGACCCGCCGGGTCGCGGACGGGTTCGGCGCCGCGCCGTTCGGCTTGGGCGGCTGGGCCGCCGCCTGCCCGTTCTGCGGGGCGCCCTCTTTCGCGGGCACCGCGGCGTCGAGCTCCTGGCTCACCCGCACCTCCTGCTGCTCGTGCGGCCTTCGAACCACCAGGGTAGCCGTTGCGCCTCGCGGCCCTCCCGGGTGCGCCCGTTCAGGGGGATGCCGAGGCCACGACCAGCGGATTCACGCCTGCCGCGGGTCGTGAGTGAGAAACAGCGTTAGAACACTGTTTCTCACTCACGACCAGCCACGGCAGACCACTCAGCAGACCTTCAGCGCGTGGACCTTCCGGTCTCCGAGGACCTCGCGGCCGCCCAGGGCCGCCAGCTCCAGGACCACCGACACGCTGTCCACGACGGCTCCCACGTCTTCCAGGAGCTTGCCCGTCGCCGCCACCGTGCCGCCCGTGGCCAGGACGTCGTCGAGGACCGCGATGCGCTGGCCCGGCCGGACCACGCCCGCCGGGAGCTCGACCGTCGCCGTGCCGTACTCCAGCGCGTAGTCCACCCGGCCCGCCACCTGCGGGAGCTTGCCGGGCTTGCGGATCAGCACCACGCCCAGGCCGCGGGCGTACCCGACAGCCGCGGCGAGGAGGAACCCGCGGGCCTCCACGCCGGCGAGCGCCTCGACCTCCGGGCCGACGGTGCCCGCCAGCGCGTCGATCACCGCCTTGAACGCGCCCGCGTCCGCGAACAGCGGGCTGAGGTCGCGGAACAGCACGCCGGGCTCCGGGAAGTCCGGCACCTCGGCGATCAGGCCGAGGGCGTCGTCCAGCTGCACGTCAGCGCTTCCGCTTGCCCGCGGGCTTGCCGGCCGGGCGCTGCTTCTGGATCCGGGCGGGCACGCCGGCCGCGGCCGCGTACGCCTTCTCCTTGCGCAGTTCCTTCGCCAGGGCGTCGTCGTCCGAGGCGTCGAAGTTGTCGTCGCCGGCCGTCTTGCGCTCCTGGGCGACGCGACGCTGGCGGACGCGCTCGGCCTGCTGCTGGTACTTCGGGTCGCGCATCTTGAAGTCGACCAGCAGCGGCGTCGCCAGCGCGACCGACGACAGCACGCCGACGAGGGTACCGGTGAGCTGCACCAGCGCGAGGTCCTGCAGCGTGCCGGAGCCGAGCAGGACGTACCCGACGATCAGCAGGCCCAGGATCGGCAGCAGCGCGATGAACGCCGTGTTGAACGACCGCATCAGCGTCTGGTTCAGCGCCAGGTTCGCGGCCTCGCCGTACGTGCGGCGGGTCAGCCCGAGCAGGCCGCGCGTGTTCTCGCGGACCTTGTCGAACACCACCACCGTGTCGTAGAGCGAGAAGCCGAGGATCGTCAGCAGGCCGATCACGGTCGCGGGCGTGACCTCGAAGCCGACCAGCGAGTACACGCCGGCCGTGACCAGGATGTCGTGCAGCAGCGAGACCAGCGCCGCCGCAGCCATGCGCAGGTCAAAGTAGATCCCGAGGAAGATGACCACCGCGACGAGGAACACGCCGAGCGCGATCAGCGCCTTCTGCGAGATCTCGCCACCCCAGGACGCGCTCACCGCGCTGTCGCTGATGGCCTGCACGCTCGACTGACCGTTGCTGCCGATCGGGCCCAGATCCTGGAACAGGCCCTGCTTGACCTTCGCGACGTCGGCCGCGTCCAGCGTGTCGGTGCGGATCTGGATGGTCGACGCCTTGCCGCTGCCGACCTTCTGCGCCTCCGTGGCCGGCCGGCCGAGCGCCTTCTGGAACGACGCCTTCGCCTGGTCCTCGGTGATCACGCCGTGGGTGCCGGTGGCCGGCATCTGGATCTGCGTGCCGCCCTCGAACTCGATGCCGAGGTTGAAGCCGCGGAAGATCATCGAGGCGAGGCAGACCAGCACCAGCGCCGCGAAGAAGATGTACCACCGCCTGCGCTTGCCGACGACGTCGAACGCGCCCGTGCCGACGTAGAGCCGGTGGAAGACGCTTTCCTTCTTGCCGGGCTTCACCGTCGCCTTGGCGTTGCCTTCAGCGTCCGTGCCCAGTTCTTCGACCCCCACGTCAGGCCTCCTTCACGTTCGCGCGGCCGACCGAGGTCGAATTCTTACGCTGCGAACCCACTTGCTGCACGGCGCCGAGGCCCAGGTGCCTCGGATTGGACAGGAACGGCGACTTGGACGTGGACACCATGGCCACCAGCGGGTGCGTCACCAGGTACACGACCACCAGGTCGAGCACGGTGGACATGCCGAGGGTGAACGCGAAGCCCTGCACGTCGCCGACCGCGATGACGTACAGGATCGCCGCGGCCAGGAAGCTCACGCCGTCCGAGGCCAGGATGGTGCGCCGGGCGCGGACCCAGCCGCGGGGCACCGCGGACCGGAACGTCCGGCCCTCCCGGATCTCGTCTTTCAGCCGTTCGAAGTAGATGACGAACGAGTCCGCCGTGATGCCGATGGCGATGATCAGGCCGGCGATGCCCGCGAGGTCCAGCGTGTAGCCGATCCAGCGGCCGAGCAGCACGAGCACCGCGAAGATCAGAGTGCCGGACAGCGCCAGCGACAAGATCGTGAGGACGCCGAGCAGCCGGTAGTAGAACAGGCAGTAAATGAACACCACCAGCAGTCCGATGCCGCCGGCGATGAGGCCGGCCTGCAGCGAGGCCAGGCCGAGGGTCGCCGACACCGTGGTCGCGTCCGAGGACGCGAACGACAGCGGCAGCGAGCCGTACTTGAGGATGTCCGACAGGCCCTTCGCCTCGGCCTGGGTGAACTTGCCGGTGATCTGCGTGTTGCCGTCCAGGATGGCGACCTGGATGTTCGGCGCCGACACGACCTGCGTGTCGAGGACGAAGGCGGCCTGCTGGTTGACGTTCTTCGACGTGAAGTCCGCCCAGATCTTGGTGCCCTCGCTCTTGAAGCTGAGGTTCACCACCCACTGGCCGTTCTGCGTGTTGTAGGTCGCGTTCGCGTCCGAGATCTCGGTGCCCGGCAGGAACTCCGGATCCAGCAGGTACTTGTACGTGTCGTGGTCACCGCAGGCGACCAGCGGCAGCTTCGGGTCGTCGTTGCCCTCGAGCGGGTCCTTGGCGTTGGGCCCGCAGCTCAGCGACGCCATCGCCTGCGTGACGAGGTCCTGGTTGGCGGTGCCGTCCGCGCCGATCAGCTGCGGGTTCTGGCGGATCGCCTTCGCGGCCTGGATCTCCTTGGCCGTCTGCGCGTCCACCGAGCCGTCCGACGGCGCCGGAGCGGCCGGGGACTGGCTCGTCGTGGGCGGCTTCGTGGTGCTGGAGCTCGGCGGGGCCGGGGTGGTGCTCTGCTGCTGGGCCGGCGCGCCCGCGGCACCGCCACCACCGGCGGCCGGGCTCGTCGGCGGGGCGCTGGAGCCGGCCTTCGGCGCGCCGGAGGACGGCGGCCCCGAGCTGCTCGGGGCACCCGAGGTCGGCGTGCCCGTGGCGGGCGGCGGGGTGGTGGTCTGCGGCGGCACGACCGGCTGCGTCGCGTTGGCGACGACCTTCCGGAAGCCCAGCTTCGCGGTCTTGCCCAGGTTCTTCGCCTGGTCGCCCTGCTCGCCGGGGACGGTGATGACGACGTTGTTGCCGTCGAGAAGGACCTCGGTACCGCTGACGCCGATCCCGTTGACGCGCTTTTCGATGATCTGGCGCGCCTGGTTGAGGGACTCCCGGGTCGGCTGGCCGCCGTCGGGGGTGCGGGCGGTGAGCGTGACCCGGGTGCCGCCCTGCAGGTCGATGCCCAGCTTCGGGGTCGGCTTGTGGTTGCCGGTGAGGAACACCAGCGCGTACAGCACAACCACGATCAGGGCGAACAGGGCGAGATAGCGTCCCGGGCGGAGATGCCCGGCTGAAGCTGCCACAGTGCTTCGGTCTCCTCGGACGGGGTGGACCCCAACGTTTTGGTGCCCGCCCGGAGGGTTACCGGGAGGGACTGTGTGCGATTCACTCCCGGGCACGGGTATGACGGCGGACACGCACGCAGCACCGAGACACTACTCGGTGCTGCGTGAGCCCGGCGTTGCAGGCCACACCGACTTTCGTCGTGCCTTTTCGCGGCGTGCCCGGGGCGGGACCGCGGGTTACTTCTTGCCGTGCTCCAGCGGCGGCGCCACCTGCGCGGTGGTCTGCGGCTCGTCCTTGACGACCGGCTCGGTGATCGTCTCCTCGGCGGGCGCCTCCACCTCGTCGGCGGCGGCCTCGTCGGTCTCGACGACCGGCTCGACCTTCTCGCGGACCGCCAGGCGCAGCCAGGTGGTGACGACGCCGGGCGCGATCTCGATGTCGATCGTGTTGTCGCCCGAAGTGTCGGCGACGGTGCCGTAGAGACCCGACGTGGTCATCACGCGGTCACCGGGCGCCAGGCTGCTCTGCAGGTCCTGCTGCGCCGCCTGCTGCTTCTTCTGCTTGCGCGTGCTCATCACCAGCGGCACGGCGAGGACGAGCACGAGGAGCAGGGGCAGCAATAGACTTTGCATGATTCTCCGTTCGACGGACACCGGCACCATGCCGAAATGTCCGGTTCTTGGGTATGTGCTCCGGTCAAGTGTGCCAGGTACCAGCGCGGACGCCAGCACCCACCCGCCGGTTCGGGCCGTTCAGTCCTGCTCGAACAGCGACGGCCCGCCCTGGTCCGGGCGCCCCGGGAGGTCCGCGGGCGGCACCATGCCGAGGTGTTCCCACGCGGCCGCGGTGGCGACCCGGCCCCGCGGGGTGCGGGCGAGCATACCGGCGCGCACCAGGTAGGGCTCGCACACCTCTTCGACCGTGGTCGCCTCCTCCCCCACGGCCACCGCCAGCGTCGAGATCCCGACCGGTCCGCCGCCGAACGACCTGGTCAGCGCGGTGAGCACGGCCCGGTCGAGCCGGTCGAGACCCAGCTCGTCGACGTCGTAGACGGCCAGCGCGGCCCGGGCGACCGCCAGGGTCACCTTGCCGTCGGCGCGGACCTCCGCGTAGTCGCGGACGCGCCGCAGCAGCCGGTTCGCGATCCGGGGCGTGCCGCGCGAGCGGCCGGCGATCTCCTGGCAGCCGTCGCGGTCGATCGGGATGTCGAGGATCGTCGCCGCGCGGCGGACGACCAGCTCCAGCTCGGCGTCGGTGTAGAACTCCATCTGGCCGGTGAAGCCGAACCGGTCGCGCAGCGGGCCGGTCAGCGAGCCCGAGCGCGTGGTCGCCCCGACCAGCGTGAACGGCGCGATCTCCAGCGGAATGCTGGTGGCGCCCGGCCCCTTGCCGACGACGACGTCGACCCGGAAGTCCTCCATCGCGAGGTAGAGCATCTCCTCGGCGGGGCGGGCGATCCGGTGGATCTCGTCGATGAACAGGACGTCGCCGGCCGCGAGGTTGGACAGCATCGCGGCGAGGTCGCCCGCCCGTTCCAGCGCCGGGCCGGAAGTGATCCGGATGGCCGCGCCCAGCTCGGCCGCGACGATCATCGCCATCGACGTCTTGCCCAGCCCGGGCGGCCCGGACAGCAGGACGTGGTCGGGCGGCACGCCGCGGCGGCGCGCGCTCTCCAGCACCAGCTCCAGCTGCTCGCGCACGCGCGGCTGGCCGACGAACTCGTCGAGCTTGCGGGGCCGCAGCGTGCCTTCGACGTTCTCCTCACCGGTCTGCGCCCACGCCGAGAGGGCTTCGTCCTCGTCCACCGCTTCATACTCCACGGCCGTGTCCTACCGCTTCCGGCCGAGGGTGGCCAGCGCGGCGCGCAGCACGCTCGCCGTCGTGTGGCCGTCACCATCGGCGAGGACCTTGTCGACCGCCAGCTCGGCCTGCTTGGCCGGGAACCCGAGGCCGGCCAGCGCCTCGACGACCTCCGCGCGCAGGGCGCCGGGCGCGGTGACCGCGGGCGCGTCCCCGGAGCCGAGCGCCGTGACCTTGTCGCGCAGTTCGAGAGTGAGCCGTTCGGCGCCCTTGCGGCCGATGCCGGGCACCGAGGTGAGCACGGTGATGTTGCCTTCGACCAGCGCGGCGCGCAGCTTGCCGGGGTCGAGCACGGCGAGGGTGGCCAGCGCGAGCCGCGGCCCGATCCCGGACACGGTCTGCAGCAGCCCGAACAGCTCGCGCGCGTCGGCGTCGGCGAAGCCGAACAACGTCAGCGAGTCCTCGCGGACGACCAGCGCGGTGTGCAGCCGGGCCTCTTCGCCGCGGCGGAGGGTGGCCAGCGTCGCCGGGGTGGCCTGCACGGCGAAGCCGACCCCGCCGACCTCGACCACGACGTGGTCCAGGCCGACCGACAGGACTTCTCCGCGTACCGACGAGATCATCGTGCTGCTCCAGGGTTCTTGGCTTGTTTGGCCGCCGCCGCGAGGCGGGCCTTGTGCGTGCGGGCCATTTCGGCGGCGCGAGCCTCGGCTTCGGCGAGCCGGGCTCGCATCGGCTCGCGCCAGAGGTGGCAGATGGCCAGGGCGAGAGCGTCCGCGGCGTCGGCGGGCTTGGGCGCGACCTCGAGGTTGAGCAGGCGCATCACCATGGCCGTGACCTGCGCCTTGTCCGCCCGGCCCGACCCGCTGACCGCGGCCTTCACCTCGCTCGGCGTGTGGAAGACGACGGGCAGGCCGCGGCGCGCGGCGGCCAGCGCGACCACGCCGCCCGCCTGCGCGGTGCCCATCGCGGTCCGGACGTTGTGCTGGGCGAAGACGCGCTCGACGGCCACGGCCGCCGGCTTGTACTTGTCCATCCACCGCTCGACCTCGTCGGAGATGCCGAGCAGCCGGTGCGCCAGGTCGGCGTCGGCCGGTGTCCGCACGACGTCGACGGCGACGCAGCGGACGGCCCGGCCCTGGCCGCCGTCGACCACGCCCAGGCCGCACCTGGTCAGACCGGGGTCGACCCCGAGCACGCGCACCCGTTCTTCCTTCCGCCGCGAACACCAGTTCGAGCAGGCTACTGGGCGCGCCTGCGGCAGGATGGGTGACATGCCGGAGCCGTCGGATTTCGTCACCCACCTGGGTCTTGAGCCCCTGCCGGTCGAGGGCGGGCGGTGGGCGCAGAGCTGGCGCTCCGAGGCCGGGTCCGCGATCTACTACCTGCTCGTCGCGCCCGAGTCCTCCGCGCCGCACCGGCTGGACCGGGTCGAGGTCTACGCCCACCACGCCGGCGCGCCCGCGGCGATGCTGCTGCTGCACCCGGACGGCTCGGTCGAGCGGCCCGTGCTGAGCACGGACGTCGCCGCCGGGCAGCGGCCACAGGTCGTCGTGCCCGCCGGGACCTGGCAGGCGACGGTCACGCGCGGATCGTGGAGTCTGCTGGGCACGGTCGTGGTGCCGCCCTACACCGACGACTGCGTGGAGTTCGCTTCGGTGGCGGAACTCGCCTCACGGTATCCGGAAGCGGCCGCCGACCTGCGGAAGTTCTAGGGGCCGTCGACGCCGGGGGTCCAGCTCTCCGGGTCACCGCTGTCGGTCAGCACCGGCTGCCACTGCGCGAAGCCCTCGGGCGCGTCCGGGTGCCACGGGAACTTGCCCTCCGGCGTCGCGACGATCAGCTGCAGCGCCGGGAAGTCGCCGTCCGGGTAGATGAGGAACGCGGTGCCGAAGTACTCGGGGTAGTGCCCCTTGTTGACGCGCTCGAGGACGACCGGGACGCCCTCGAAGAAGTCGTCGTAGCGCGTGCCGACCTCGAAGATCTCGCCGTTGGCCGCGCGGTCGACGTACGCGTCGAGCAGCACCTGGCCCATCTGGTCGGGCAGCCCGACCACGACCGCCTCGGGGACGTGGTGCAGCGCCCACGCGCAGGCGGTGAAGCAGTAGCCGGCGCCCTCGTCGTCGGCGGCCACCGTGATGACGGCGTTGCCGCGTTCCTTCGCCTGCGTCTCGATCCATTCGATCAGGCGCTGCTGCTCTTCGGTCAGCTCGGCGGCGAGGTCGGCGGAGGCGGCGGGGGTCGTCGAGGTCACGGCGCACATTCTGCCTGACGTGCCGCCGAGAGCCCAGGGCCCGGGCCGGAAAGTTTCCGACCCGGGCCCGGATGCCTTGCGGGGCAAGGGAAAACTCAGCCGACTTCGGCGAGCACCTCGTCCGAAACATCGAAGTTCGCGTACACGTTCTGGACGTCGTCGCAGTCTTCGAGGGCGTCGATCAGCTTGAAGACCTTCTTCGCGCCGTCCGCGTCCAGGGGAACGCTGACCGACGGCAGGAACGTCAGCTCCGCCGACTCGTACTCGAAGCCGGCTTCCTGCAGTGCCTTGCGCACCGGGACCAGGTCGCCGCCCTCCGAGACGATCTCGAAGCTCTCGTCGAGGTCGTTGACCTCTTCGGCGCCCGCGTCGAGGACCGCCATCAGGACGTCGTCCTCCGTCGCGTCGCCCTTCGGCATGATCACGACACCCTTGCGGGTGAACATGTAGGCGACCGAGCCCGGGTCGGCGAGGGAGCCGTTGTTGCGCGTGAGCGCGGTGCGGACCTCCATCGCGGCGCGGTTCTTGTTGTCGGTCAGGCACTCGATCAGCACCGCCACGCCGTTGGGGCCGTAGCCCTCGTACGTGATGTTCTGCCAGTCGGCGCCGCCGGCCTCTTCGCCGGCGCCGCGCTTGCGGGCGCGCTCGATGTTGTCCTGCGGGACCGAGTTCTTCTTCGCCTTCTGGATGGCGTCGTAGAGCGTGGGGTTGCCGTCCGGGTCGCCACCACCGGTGCCGGTCCGCGCGGCCACCTCGATGTTCTTGATCAACCGCGCGAAGAGCTTGCCGCGCTTCGCGTCGAGGTTGGCCTTCTTGTGCTTCGTGGTGGCCCACTTGGAGTGGCCGCTCATCTCTCCTCCATCTGTTCCGTACCCCGGCCGGGCACCGCGTCTCAGGCAGCCTCTCGCACGAGGTCTACGAACAGCCGGTGCACCCGCACGTCGGGCGTCAGCTCCGGGTGGAACGCGGTCGCCAGCACCGCCCCTTGCCGGACCGCGACGATCCTAGCGGTCTCGTCTCCCACGCCGGGCACGCCGCTGACGGTGGCCAGCACCTCGACGCCGTCGCCGGCCTTCTCGACCCACGGGGCCCGGATGAAGACGGCGCGCACCGGCCCGCCGTCCACCTCGGCGAAGTCGAGGTCGGCCTCGAAGGAGTCGACCTGCCTGCCGAACGCGTTGCGCCGCACGACGACGTCGAGCCCGCCGAGCTGCTGCTGGTCCGGCCGCCCGTCGAGGGTCTGCCGGGCCAGCAGGATCATCCCGGCGCACGAGCCGAACGCGGGCAGGCCGCCGGCGATCCGCGCGCGCAGCGGTTCGAGCAGCTCGAACGTCTCGAGCAGCCGCGACATGGTGGTCGACTCGCCACCGGGCAGCACCAGACCGTCCACTTCGGACAGTTCGCCGGCGCGGCGCACCGGGACGGCCCGCGCGCCCGCTTCTTCCAGCAGGGCGACGTGCTCCCGCACGGCACCCTGCATGGCGAGCACCCCGACGACTGGCTCCGACGACACCCGACCTCCCGAAAGACCTTCCCACCAGCCTAGACGCCTTGCCCCGGCCGCTTCCCGGCAGGTCAGCCGGGTCCGGCGCCGCTCACGCGGGCCGGTCAGGGCACCCCGGCCAGCCGCAGCAGCGCCGCCGTGGCCGCGGCAGCCACCACCACCAGCGCGAACGGCGCCTTCCGCCACGCCAGCACGCCGGCGACCAGCACCCCCGCCGGCCGGGCGAAGCCGGCGAACCCGTGTCCCTCGGTCAGCGCGCTCACCGCCACCAGCGCGGCCAGCAGGACCACCGCCGCCAGCGCCATCAGCCGTTCCGCTCGTGGTGACAGCCTCACCCGGCTGCGCAGCACCGGCCCGGCGAAGCGGAACGCGAACGTCCCCAGCGCCAGCACCACCGTGCCGACCAGCAGCTCCACCCCGTCCATCAGCGCACCTCCTGCGGTTCCGGTTCCTTCGCCGCGACGCCCACCACGACGCCCGCCAGCGCCAGCAGCACCGGCAGCCCCGCGGGCAGGAACGGCGTCGCGGCCAGCGCGACCACCACCCCGGCGA
This sequence comes from Amycolatopsis sp. NBC_01488, assembly GCF_036227105.1. Classification (NCBI taxonomy): domain Bacteria; kingdom Bacillati; phylum Actinomycetota; class Actinomycetes; order Pseudonocardiales; family Pseudonocardiaceae; genus Amycolatopsis; species Amycolatopsis sp. NBC_01488. Next base: position 8,012,854 of record NZ_CP109434.1, read on the forward strand.
GCACCGGCAGCCGGGCCGAGCGGTCGCGCAGCGACGGCAGCACCAGGGCCAGCAGCACCGCCGGGAACGCCGCGTCCAGGCCGAACACGTCGGTGTCCTTGATGACCGCCCCGGCGAACGCGCCCGCGACGACCCCGAGGTTCCAGCAGGCGAACAGGCCGATCCCGCACGCCCAGTACGCCGCGCGACGCCGGTGCGCTTCCCGCTGGGCCAGCGCGAACGCCACCGACTCGTCGATCATCAGGTGACTGCCGGCCAGCCGGGCGGCCCACCGCTTGCCCAGGACGTCGCCGACCGCGAAGCCGAACGGCAGGTGCCGCGCGTTGGCCAGCAGCCCGGCCAGCACCGCGGCGAACGGGTTGCCGCCCGCGGCCACGATCCCGACGAACATGAACTGCGACGCGCCGGCGAAGACCAGCAGCGACATCAGCATCGGCAGCCACAGGGGGAAGCCGGAGCTCACCGCGATGGCGCCGTAGGACACCCCCACGAGACAATCGGCCAAGCAGACCAGGCCGATGTCACGGGCGAGGCCCCGATCGAGTGTTCGCCATATCGAACGCATGTGTTCTATGGTGAACACAGGCACCCGTGTTCGTCAAGGCGAACAGAACGACCGATGGAGCGAACAGCAATGTCGCAGGAAACCACCGGCGCGCCGCTGGAGATCATCGCGGCGTCCCTGCGCCGGGAACGCACCCGCGCGGGCTTGTCCCTGACCGAGGTCGCGCGCCGCGCCGGCCTGGCCAAGTCGACGCTGTCCCAGCTCGAGTCCGGCACCGGCAACCCCAGCGTCGAGACGCTGTGGGCGCTCGGCGTCGCGCTCGACGTGCCGTTCTCCCGGCTCGTCGAGCCGGATCGGCCAAAGGTCCGCGTCATCCGCGCCGGCAAGGGCCCGACGGTGTTCGCCGAGCACGCCGACTACGCGTGCACGCTGCTGTCGGCGTGTCCCCCGTCCGCACGCCGGGACATGTACCTCATCCGGGCGGAACCCGGGACGCCGCGGCGGTCCGACCCGCACATGACCGGCGTGATGGAGCACATCGTGCTGTGCGCGGGACGCGCCCGGGTGGGCGTGCTGGAGGCGCCGGAGGAGCTGAACCCCGGCGACTACATCTCCTACCCGGGCGACGTCCCGCACATCTTCGAAGCCCTCGAGCCGGGTACTTACGGCGTCGAGATCTCCGAGTACATCTGAGACATCATCAGGCGCGACGTCACCAGCCGCGCTCGGCGAGGCGGTGCGGCTCCGGGAGCTCCTCGACGTTGATGCCGACCATGGCCTCGCCCAGGCCGCGCGAGATCTTCGCGAGCACGTCCGGGTCGTCGTAGAAGGTCGTAGCCTTGACGATCGCTTCGGCGCGCTGGGCCGGGTTGCCGGACTTGAAGATGCCGGAGCCGACGAACACGCCCTCGGCGCCGAGCTGCATCATCATCGCCGCGTCGGCCGGGGTGGCGATGCCGCCCGCGGTGAACAGCACCACCGGGAGCTTGCCGTTGGCCGCGACCTCCTTGACCAGCTCGTACGGCGCCTGCAGCTCCTTGGCCGCGACGTACAGCTCGTCCTCCGGCAGCGAGGTCAGCTTGCGGATCTCGCCGCGGATCCGACGCATGTGCGTGGTGGCGTTGGAGACGTCGCCGGTGCCGGCCTCGCCCTTGGAGCGGATCATCGCCGCACCCTCGGTGATCCGGCGCAGCGCCTCGCCGAGGTTGGTCGCGCCGCAGACGAAGGGCACCGTGAACGCCCACTTGTCGATGTGGTTGGCGTAGTCGGCCGGGGTCAGCACCTCGGACTCGTCGACGTAGTCCACGCCGAGGGACTGCAGGACCTGCGCCTCGACGAAGTGGCCGATCCGGGCCTTCGCCATCACCGGGATCGAGACGGCCTCGATGATGCCGTCGATCAGGTCGGGGTCGCTCATCCGCGCGACGCCGCCCTGGGCGCGGATGTCGGCGGGCACGCGCTCCAGCGCCATCACCGCGACCGCGCCGGCGTCTTCGGCGATCTTGGCCTGCTCGGCGGTGACCACGTCCATGATCACGCCGCCCTTGAGCATCTCGGCCATGCCGCGCTTCACCTTGGCGGTGCCGGTGACGGACTGGACGGTGCCACTGGTGGCGGTGGTCTGCTGCTCGGACACGACGAGGCCTTTCGACACGAAATCGGGGGGTACGCATCCGAGGGTAGGTCCGTGGTGGACCCTTCAGGCAGGCCAGTACGCGGCTATCTCAGGAGTCCACTTCCGGCACCCCCGCGACCAGGGCTTCCGCGCTCCGGGTGCGTGCGTAGAGGACGTGACGTCCGGCACGATGCCCGCTGACCAGGCCCGCGGCCTTGAGGACGCCGAGGTGCTGCGACACCGCCCCGGCGCTGAGCCCGGTCCGGCGGGCGAGCTCGGCGGTGGACGCCGGCGCGGTCAGCTCGGTCAGCAGCATGGCGCGGCCGCGGCCCACGACGGCGGCCAGCGCGCCGGGTGCCGTGGCGCTCCCGGTCTCCCAGAGCGTGGCGATTCCGCGCGGCGGGTAGCGCAGCACCGGCTGCCACCGCGGGTCGGTCTTGGAGAACACCCGCGGCCAGACGAACGCCGAGGGCACCAGCACCAGGCCGCGCCCGTCGAGCGGGACGGCCGCGTGCAGGTGCCGGTGCGCGACCGTGAGCGTGCCGCCCTGCCACCGGACCAGCGGCGTGAGGTCGTTGAACAGCTCGGCCGCGCCGCCCTGGGCCAGCAGCCGCGACCGGTGCAGCACGTCGGCCTCGAGCAGCGCGCGGATCCGCGGCCAGTCGTGGGCGAGCACCAGCTCCCAGTACTGCTCCATCAGCGCCGCGAGCCGCTCGAGACCGGCCTCGGGGTCGCGGTGGAAGCGGTTCAGCGCGGGTGTGCGCGGGCCGGCCATCGCGTCCAGCTCGCGCCGGACGACGCGCGCGGGCACGTCACGCAGGTCGGCGAGCTCGTCGGCGAGGTCGGGCAACGGCGTCGACGGCGTACCGGCCAGGAAGCCCGGCAGGTGCCGCAGCGGGACGAGGTCGCGCAGCAGGGAGATGTCGAGCCCGGCGCCGTCGAGCGCCGCGGTGGCGCGCTTGACCCACGGCAGGTGCAGGGCGTGCTCTCCCGGCTGGTTCAGGACGCGGACGCTCGCCACGATCTCCCACGCCGGGGAGAACGCGAACCGGGTGTGTGCCAGGTCCTCTGTGGAGAATGCCAGGTCCAGCACGCGCTGCCTCTCTGCCGAAATTCCGCGCAGTCTACGTCTCTCCCAAGTGGACAGTCGAGTGGGGCACCGAAAGTCCTTGCGGGAAGGCGAAAATTCCTCGCGGGTCATACTTCCGGGCGACGGCGCGCAGTCGCGCCACGTTCACCCCGTAGTACGCCTCGGGCCAGTCCGGCATCTCCGGGTCGAGGTAGTTGACGTAGCCGGTGGTGCCGAACTCCGGCCCGAGCCCGTCGCGCACGGCGGCCAGCGAGCGCCGCGCACCGGCCTCACCGCCGTCTTCCGGCGCCGCGCCGTGCAGGAACTGGAGGTTGGCCAGCGCCGTCCGGTGCGGGAACGCGGTCTCGCGGACGCCGACGCGCGCGATGGCGCCCCCACCCGCGTCGACGATCGTGCGGACGCCCGGGTCCCGGGTGAGCACCTCGACGACCGCGCCCGGGTCGGCGAGCGGCCGGGTCAGCATCCGCGACGTGCCGATGTACGTGCCGCGGTCCGCGGCCGCCGACGGCCGGGACTCCTGGTCGTCGAACGACCGCATGGCGCCCAGGTGGTCCTGGACGTCTTCCGTCCACTCGGTCGGCGCGGTGCCGACGCGGCGGACGAGGTCTTCGAGCAGCGCGTGCATCCGGGCCCGCGGCCCGAGGAACGTGCCGCCGAGCGAAGCTTCGTTCCAGGCCAGCCCCATCCCCGACCACAGCTCGTCCGGCGCCGCCGGCTGCCACGCCTGCCAGGCGGCGAGCAGCGCGGCCGCCGCGGCCGGCGGAAACTTGAGGGTGAAGGTGGCGACGTCGGCGACGGGCACCGTCCGGAAGGTGAAGCCGGTGACGATCCCGAAGTTCCCGCCGCCCCCGCCCCGCAGCGCCCAGAACAGGTCGGGCTCCGAGGCGGCCGAGACCGTGCCTACCCGCCCGTCGGCCGTGACGACCCGGGCCGCCTCGAGGTGGTCGCACGTCAGCCCGTGTTCGCGGTCGAGGACGCCGACCCCGCCGCCGAGGGCGAGCCCGGCGATGCCGACCGTGGCGCAGCTGCCCGCCGGCAGCACCCGGCCGGCCGCGGCGAGCGTGGTCGCGATCGGGCCGAGCCGGGCGCCCGCGCCGATCACCACCCGGCCGTCCGGGCGCGGCTCGATCCCCGAAAACCGGCTGAGGTCCACGACGATCCCGCCGTCCACAGTGGAGTAGCCGGGGTAGCTGTGCCCGCCGCTGCGGGCGGCCACCGGCAGCCCGTGCCGGGCCGCGAAGGCCACGGCCGCCTGGACGTCCTCGACCCGCGCGGCGGCGATGACGGTGGCCGGCAGCCGGTCGTCGTACATCGTGAAGAAACCCTGCTTGGCTTCCGGGTAACCCGGGTCCCCCGGCCGGAACAACGGCCCGGCGAGCCGCTTCCGGAGCCGTTCCCAGTCGTCCGGCGGCGGCGCCCCGGCCAGGCCCGCCACCGGCACCGCCCCGGAGATCCGCAAGAACGTCCGCCTGTCCATGCCACTCCCCCGCCCCGCGTCCCCCCGGGCATTCGGCTGGTCCGGGGAGCCCTGCCTTGCCGTGACCAGGGTAGCGGGTGTGTGATCGAGGACACATCCCGTACACCACCCGTTCGCCGAGGAGTCGTCATGGCAGACAAGCAAGCCAAGAACGCCGACACCGGGGCCGCCGTCGCTGTGGACGACCCCGCGAAGGTCCGCAACGTCGTGCTCGTCGGCCCGTCCGGCTCGGGGAAGACGACCCTCACGGAGGCCCTCCTCGCGGCGTCCGGCACCGTCCCGCGCGCGGGCTCGGTCGTGGAGGGGACGACGGTGTGCGACCACGACCCCGCGGCGGTCCGCCAGCAGCGTTCGGTCGGCCTCTCGGTGGCGCCGGTGCTGCACCAGGGCCACAAGATCAACCTGATCGACACGCCCGGGTACGCCGACTTCGTCGGGGAGCTGCGGGCCGGGCTGCGTGCCGCCGACGCGGCGCTGTTCGTCGTCTGCGCCGCCGAAGGCGTCGACGCGGCGACGGTCGCGGTGTGGGAGGAGTGCGCCGCGGTCGGGATGCCGCGCGCGGTCGTCGTCTCCCGGCTCGACCACCACCGCGCCGACGCGATGGCCGAGATCGCCGCCTGCCAGGCCGCGTTCGGCGCCGGCGTGCTGCCGCTGTACCTGCCCGCGGGCGACGGCCTGGTCGGGCTGATCACCCAGCGGTACTTCGACTACTCCGGCGGGCACCCGCCCCGGGTCGGCGAGCCCGACCCGGCCGACCTGGAACGGATGTCCGAGGCCCGCAACGAGCTGATCGAAGGGATCATCGCCGAGAGCGAGGACGAGTCCCTGATGGAGCGCTACCTCGGCGGCGAGGAGATCGCCGAGGAGACGCTGATCGCCGACCTCGAAACCGCCGTCGCGCGCGGGACGTTCCACCCGGTGATCCCGGTGTGCGCGACCAGCGGGATCGGCCTGGCCGAGGTGCTCGACGGGATCGTCCGGGCGTTCCCTTCCCCGCTCGAGCACCGGCCCCCGGACGTCACCACGCCGGACGGCGGGACGCACGCCGCCATCACCGCCGACCCCGCGGGCCCCCTCGCCGCGGAGGTCGTCCGGACGGCCGTCGACTCCTACGTCGGCCGGGTGTCGCTCGTCCGGGTGTTTTCCGGGACGCTGCGGCCGGAGCGCCCGGTGCACGTGTCCGGGCACGGGCTCGCCGAACGCGGGCACGAGGACCACGACGCCGACGAGCGCGTCGCGCACCTCTACTCCCCGCTCGGCGCGAACCTGCGGGAAGTGCCCTACTGCGTCGCGGGTGACCTCTGCGCGCTGACGAAGGTCGGCTCGGCCGAGACCGGCGACACGGTGTCCTCACCGGAGGAGCCGTTGCTGATGGAGCCGTGGGCGATGCCGGAGCCGCTGCTGCCGGTGGCGGTGGTCGCGAAGACCCGCAGCGACGAGGACACGTTGGCGCGCAACCTTTCCCGCCTGGTCGCCGGCGACCCGACGCTGCGGCTGGACCGCAACGCCGAGACGAACCAGCTGGTGCTGTGGTGCATGGGCGAGGCCCACGCCGACGTCGTGCTTTCGCGCCTGCGGGCGGGCGGCGCGGACGTCGAGACCGAACCGGTGAAGATCAGCCTGCGCTCGACGTTCAGCAAGCCGGCCAAGGGACACGGCCGGCACGTCAAGCAGTCCGGCGGGCACGGCCAGTTCGCGGTCTGCGACATCGAGGTCGAGCCGCTGCCGCGGGGCGGCGGGTTCCAGTTCGTCGACAAGGTCGTCGGCGGGTCGGTGCCGCACCAGTTCATCCCCAGCGTGGAGAAGGGCGTGCGGGCCCAGCTGGCGCGCGGGCTGGCCGACGGGCACCCGGTGGTCGACGTCAAGGTGACGCTGGTCGACGGCAAGGCGCACAGCGTCGACTCGTCGGACGCGGCGTTCCAGACGGCGGGCGCGCTCGCGCTGCGCGAGGCCGCGGCGAACGGGCACATCACGATGCTCGAGCCCCTCGAGGAGGTGGCGATCCGGCTGCCGGACGAGCACCTCGGCACGGTGCTCGGCGACCTGTCCTCCCGGCGGGGCCGGGTGCTGGGCACCGAAGCCGGCGAAGGCGGCCGGACGGTGATCCGCGCGGAGGTCCCGGCGACGGAGCTGCTGCGGTACCTGATCGACCTGCGCTCGATGACGTCCGGGACGGCGACGTTCACCCGCCGCCACGCGCGGTTCGAGCCGATGCCGGAAGGGATGGCGGTCCACTAGCCGAATGCTATGAGAAGCCGAAGCCGCCCGGGCGGCCGTTGCGGTCGGCCAGCAGGCCCGCCAGGGTCGCGATCGCGATCTCCGGCGGCGTGCGCGAGCCGATGTTCAGCCCGACCGGCCGGTGCACCCGGGCGATGTCGTCCTCGGTCACGCCCAGGCCCCGCAGCGCGGCCACGTGCGGGCCCGGATGACGCGGGTTGCCCAGCACCCCGATCCAGCGCGGGTTCCCGCCGAGCGCGGCCTTCAGCACCTCGCCCAGTTCGGGCCGGTGGTGGTCGGTGACGACGACGTCCGCGGACGCGTCGAGCGGCGGCAGCGTCGTGTCCGCCTCGATGCCGTCCGGCACGTCGGTGGCACGCGCGGCGTCCGGCTCGAACAGCGCCACGTGGTAGCCGAGGTCACGGGCGAACTTCAGCAAGTACCGCGAAACCGGCGACGCGAACACCGCCACCAGAGTCCGCACACCGGGGTCCGCCTCGGCTTTGCCGTGGGCGACGTCGCAGGTCTCGCTCATGCCGCCCAGTCTGTCAGCCACCACCCTGTTCGCCCACCCACCACGCGTCAGACCTCCGGCTCGGCGAACTCGAAGTACTCCGGCAGCGGCGCGGTGCCCGCGAGCCGGAAGTACCGCACCTTCCGCCGCCGTCGCAGCCGCAGCGTGTCGCGGACGGCGTCGTTGTGGACGCGGCGGGCGATCACCACCCGGTGCTCGGCGTCGGTCAGCTCCTCGGCCAGCTCGGCCGGCAGGGCCGCCCGGTCGACGCGGCTCAGCCGCAGCGTCAGCTCGTTTTCCTCGCCCTCGCGGTCGGCTCGCGGGGCCGCTTCGGCGCGCTCGGCCAGCGTTCGCAGGCCCGTGTCGCCCAGCACGACCGCGACGGCGCGGGCCACGACCGCGCGGCGGGCCAGCGCCGCGTCGAGGGCGGCCCAGCCCGCGTCCATCCGGACGTGCAGCCGGTCGAGCCGGTTCGCCGTCGCCACCAGGAAGAGCCCGCCCAGCACGACGACCAGCGCCAGCACCGGCAGCAGCCAGCCGAGCACGCTCACCGGGCCGGCTCCCGCTCCGGCGCCGCGACGCGCCGCGGGTCGGCGGCCACGGCCGTCTCGTAGACGCGCAGCACCTGCGTGGCCACCACCGACCAGTCGAACATCGTCACCCGCTCCCCCGCCGCCGCGGCCAGCGACGCCCGACGTGCCGGGTCGCCGAGCAGCTCGCGCAGCCCGTCCGCCAGCGCCGCCGGGTCGCCGGTGTCGACGAGCATCCCGGCGTGGCCGTCGTCGAGCACCCGCCGGAACGAGTCGAGGCCGCTGGCCAGCACCGGGGTTCCGGCCGCCATCGCCTCGGTGAGGATCATCCCGAAGCTCTCGCCGCCGGTGTTGGGCGCGCAGTAGACGTCGACGCTGCGCAGCGCCTGGGCCTTCACGGCGTCGTCGGCCTGCCCGAGCAGCTCCAGGTGCGGCGCCAGCTCGGGGCCGGCGTCGCGGCGCAGCTGGTCCTCGTCACCGCGGCCGACCACCACGAGCCGCAGGTCCTCGAACTCGGGCAGGATCCGCCGCAGCGCCTCCAGCAGGACGCCCATGCCCTTGCGCGGCTCGCCGAACCGGCCGACGAACCCGACCGTGCCGCCCGCCCGCGGGTAGCCCGGCAACGGCGTCGCCGAGGAGAAGAACTCGACGTCGACGCCGTTGGGGATCTCCACGGCGTCGCCGCCCGCGTGCTCCACCTGCACCCGGCGGGCCAGCGCGGACACCGCGATCCGCGCGGTGATCTTCTCCAGCAGCGGCCGCAGCACCGGCTGGAACGCCGACAGCGTGCGCGAGCGCGTGGTCGCGGTGTGGAACGTCGCCACGATCGGGCCGTCCGCGATGAGCAGCGCCAGCAGCGACAGGCTCGGCGCGGCCGGCTCGTGCAGGTGCAGGACGTCGAAGTCGCCGTCGCGGATCCAGCGGCGCACCCGCGCGTAGGACACCGGGCCGAACTGCAGCCGGGCGACCGAGCCGTTGTACCGGATGCCGAGTGCCTTGCCCGCCGGGTGCACGAACTCCGGCAGGTCGGCGTCGTCGTCGGCGGGCGCGAGCACGGACACCTGGTGCCCGCGCGCGAGCAGCGCCTTCGTCAGGTCGATCACGTGCCCCTGGACCCCACCGGGCACGTCGAAGCTGTAGGGACAGACGATCCCGACCCGCATCGGACGCGCAGCCACGCCTCAGCTCGCTTCTTCCAGGTCGACCCGCTCGGCGGCCGCCAGGTCGGCGGGCCAGAACTTCTGCAGCATGTGCCAGTCGGCCGGGTGCGCGGCGATGTCGCCGGCGAAGATGTCGGCCAGCGCCTGGGTGGCGGCCGCGACCTCGGCGCGCGCGGTGACGCGGATGCGCGGGTGCAGCCGGATCTGCCAGCCGTCCTCGGTGAACCAGCAGCCGGCCGGGATCAGCGCCGCGCCGGTCGTGGCGGCCAGCCGCGCCGGGCCGCCGGGCATCCGCGCGGCCTCGCCGAAGAACTTCACCGGGATGCCGCTGGTGGTCAGGTCGCGGTCGCCGACCAGGCAGACGGCCTTGTTCTCCCGCAACCGCTTCAGCAGCACGCGCATCGCCGAGCTGTCGCCGGTCAGCGGCACGATCTCGAAGCCGAGCGACTCGCGGTACTCGACGAACCGGCGGTAGAGCGACTCGGGCTTCAGCCGCTCGGCGACGGTCGTGAAGCCGCCGAGGTAGTCGGCGAGCCACACGCCGGCGATGTCCCAGTTCCCGCTGTGCGGCAGCGCCATCACCGCGCCGTTGCCCTCGGCGAGCGCGGCGTCGAGGTTTTCGACGCCGGTGATCGACCCGGCGACCTTCGCGCTGACCTCCTTCTGGTCCATCGACGGCAGCCGGAACGTCTCGTGCCAGTACCGGGCGTACGAGCGCATCGCGCGGCGCGTCAGCTCGTCCAGCTCGGCCGGGTCGGCCTGCGGCACGACGCGGGCGAGGTTGGCGCGCAATTGCCGCACGCCGCCGCCGTCGCGCCGGACGGCGAGGTCGGCACCGAGCGAGAAGACCGTGCCGCCGAACCCGGGCGGCAGCCACCCGGCCAGCCGCCACCCGGCCGCGTAGCCGAAGGCGCTCAGCCGCTCGGTCAAGCCGCTCATGCCGGCTGCTCCCCGGCGGCGGCCTCGCGGGCCGCCTTCGCCACGGCGGCGAAGCGCTGCCCCAGGGTGATGAGGGACCCGGCGGCCAGCAGCCAGAGCGTCACGTCGACGGTGTACGGGATGCCGAAGCCGTGCAGGCCGGTGCCGACCAGGGCGATGATCAGCCGCTCGGCGCGTTCGACGAGCCCGCCGTCGACCGGCAGGCCGGACGCGTCGGCGCGGGCCTTGACGTAGGAGATGACCTGGGCGAGCACCAGGCACAGCAGCGCGGCGGCGGCGGCCGGGTGGTTGTCGTCGACGACGAAGCACCACCAGGCGATCGCGGCGAACAACGCGCCGTCGACCAGCCTGTCGCAGGTCGCGTCCAGCACCGCGCCGAACGGGGTGCCGTAGCCGCGGGCGCGGGCCATCGCGCCGTCGAGGAGGTCGAGCATGGCGAAGCCCCACACCGTGAAGGTGCCCCAGAGGAGGTAGCCGTTCGGGAAGAAGGCCAGGGCGCAGACGACGGCGCCGGCGGTGCCGAGCACGGTCATCGCGTTCGGGGTCAGCCCGGCGCGGACCAGCGCCTGGCCGATCGGGTCGGTGACGCGGGAAACGGAGGCACGCGCGAAGATGTTGAGCATCGGTTCGTCAGAGGCACCTGGCTACGAGGGTCGGGTGGGCGATGGCAGCCTATCGACCCGCCCCGGCGAACCTGACGCGCCGCCCCGGCTCAGCCCGATTTCGAGAGTTCGCCCTCGTGCTCCCGCGCCTCTTCCGCGGCCTGCGCGGCGGCGCACTTCGGCGAGAGGCGCTGCCGGATCGCGGCACTGATCTCACCGAGCGCGACGACCTGCTCGGGCGTCAGCGGGTCGAACAGGCTCTCCCGGACGGCCTCGACGTGCCCGGGCGCGGCCGCTTCGAGCGCGGCGAAGCCCGCGTCCGTCAGCACCGCCCAGGCACCGCGCTTGTCGGTCGGGCAGGCTTCCCGGCGCACCCAGCCGTTGGCTTCCAGGCGCGCGACGGCGTGCGAAAGCCGGCTGCGCGACGCCTGGCGGGCGTCGGCGAGCTCGCTCATCCGCAGCCGGCGGCCGGGCGCTTCCGAGAGCGCCACGAGGACTTCGTAGTACGTGTGCGGCATGCCCGAGTCGTGCTGCAGCTGACCCTCGAGGTGCGCGCTGAGCATGCGGGTGGCCGCGTTGAACTCACGCCAGACGCGCTGCTCGTCGTCGCTGAGCCATCGGGTTTCGGACATACGCCCATCATACCCTCGGTTGAACACTCAATCAGGCTTTGCCGGTTACGGCATTGGAGCGTTTCTACCAGGCGTCGGCGAGCAGATCCCGCGTTTCGCCCAGCAATTGCGGGAGCACCTTCGTCTGGCCGATGATCGGCATGAAATTCGCGTCGCCACCCCACCGCGGCACCAGGTGCTGGTGCAGGTGCGCGGCGATCCCCGCGCCCGCGATCACGCCCTGGTTCAGGCCGATGTTGAACCCGTGCGCGCCGGACACCGCGCGGATCACCGTCATCGCGTGCTGGGTGAACTCCGCGACCTCGCGGGTCTCGGCGGGCGTCAGCTCGGTGTAGTCGGCGACGTGCCGGTACGGCACCACCATCAGGTGCCCGGGGTTGTACGGGTACAGGTTCAACACCGCGTACACGGCGTCACCGCGCGCGACGATCAGCCCCGTCTTGTCGTCCAGGGACGGGATGCGGCAGAACGGGCAGCCGGTGTCCTCGTCGTCGTCCGGCTTGTCCTGGCCCTTGATGTAGGCCATCCGGTGCGGGGTCCAGAGGCGCTGGAACGCGTCCTGGACCCCGACGCCCTGCTGCTCGACGAGTTCGGGACCGTCACTCACCGAACGACCGTCTCCAGCGCTTCGGCCGACGGCGACGCGTTCTCGCGGCGCTCGATCCAGCCGGCGATGGCGTCGACGGCGTCGGCCACCGGCACGCCGTTGATCTGGCCGCCGTCGCGGAAGCGGAACGACACCGCGCCCGCTTCGACGTCCTTCGCGCCGGCCAGCAGCATGAACGGCACCTTCTGCGTGGTGTGCGTGCGGATCTTCTTCTGCATCCGGTCGTCGCTCGCGTCGACCTCGGCGCGGATCCCCTTGGCGCGCAACGTCTTCTCGACGTCCTGCAGGAACCCGACCTGGTCGGCGGTGATCGGGATGCCGACCACCTGCACCGGCGCGAGCCACGCCGGGAACGCGCCCGCGTAGTGCTCGGTCAGCACGCCGAAGAACCGCTCGATCGACCCGAACAGCGCACGGTGGATCATCACCGGCGTCTGCCGGGTGCCGTCCGGCGCGGTGTACTCCAGCTCGAACCGCTTGTTCTGGTTGAAGTCCAGCTGGATGGTCGACATCTGCCAGGTGCGGCCGATGGCGTCCTTGGCCTGCACCGAGATCTTCGGGCCGTAGAAGGCCGCGCCGCCCGGGTCCGGGACCAGCTCGAGGCCGGAGTCGACGGCGGCCTGCCGCAGCGTCTCGGTGGCCTCCTCCCACTCCCAGTCCTCGCCGATGAACTTGTCGGAGTCCCCGCGGGTGGACAGCTCGAGGTAGAAGTCGGAGAGGCCGTAGTCGGCCAGCAGGTCGAGGACGAACTTCAGCAGCGACCGGAGCTCGCCCGGCATCTGCTCCTTGGTGCAGTAGATGTGCGAGTCGTCCATCGTCAGGCCGCGCACGCGGGTGAGGCCGTGCACCACGCCGGACTTCTCGTAGCGGTAGACGGTGCCGAACTCGAACAGCCGCAGCGGCAGCTCGCGGTAGGACCGCCCGCGCGAGCGGAAGATCAGGTTGTGCATCGGGCAGTTCATGGCCTTGAGGTAGTAGTTCTCCTCGTCGAACTGCACCGGCGGGAACATCGTGTCCGCGTAGTACGGCAGGTGGCCGGAGGTGTGGAACAGCTCGCCCTTGCTGATGTGCGGGGTGTTCACGAACTCGTAGCCGGCCTCCTCGTGGCGGCGGCGCGAGTAGTTCTCCAGCTCCCGGCGGATGATGCCGCCCTTGGGGTGGAACACCGGCAGGCCGGAGCCGATCTCCTCGGGGAAGGAGAACAGGTCCAGCTCGGCGCCGAGCTTGCGGTGGTCGCGGCGCTCGGCCTCGGCGATCCGCTCCAGGTAGGCGTCCTGCGCCTCCGCCGACTCCCACGCCGTGCCGTAGATCCGCTGCAGCTGCGGGTTCTTCTCGCTCCCCCGCCAGTACGCCGCGGCCACGCGGGTCAGCTTGAACGCCGGGATGAACTTCGTGGTCGGCACGTGCGGACCACGGCAGAGGTCACTCCAGACACGTTCCTTGGTGCGCGGGTCGAGATTGTCGTAGATGGTGAGCTCGCCCTCGCCCACCTCCATCACCTCGGAAGTATCCACTTCGGACTTGAGGTCGACGAGCTCGAGCTTGAACGGCTCGTCCGCCAGTTCCTTCTTGGCCTCGTCGACGGAGTCGAAAACGCGCCGGGAGAACTGCTGGGCGCCCTTCACGATCTGCTTCATGCGCTTTTCGAGCGCCTGCAGGTCTTCCGGGGTGAACGGAGTGTCAACGGCGAAGTCGTAGTAGAAACCGTCTTTCACCGGCGGCCCGATGCCGAGCTTCGCTTCGGGGAATTGCTGCTGCACGGCCTGGGCGAGCACGTGCGCGGCCGAATGGCGGATGACGCTGCGGCCGTCCTCGGTGTTCGCGGCGACCGGCTCGACCTCGGCGTCGGTTTCCGGCGCCCAGGCGAGGTCGCGCAGCTTGCCCTCGGCGTCGCGCACGACGACGACCGTCTCCTCGCCCTTGGTCGGCAGGCCGGCCTCACGGACCGCCGCGCCCGCCGTAGTGCCCGCCGGTACCACCACACGGGAGGTGGCCACGGGGGAAACGGGGGGCGACTGCGACACGATGGCTCCTCGGACTGGAGTGACGGAGATGACCCCGACGATGCTAGTCGTCGGCCCGTGCGGACCTCACGCGCGTGGCGCGAACGCCGGACCGGCCGCCTCCGGGTGCGGAGGCGGCCGGTCCGGTCTAGGTCAGAGGGTTTCGACGACCTGGTCGAAGTCCAGCCGCGGCAGGCGGTCGAACCAGGGGTTCTCACCCGGCTTGCCGACGTTGACGACGACCAGCGAGCGCCACTTCTTGTCCGCGAAGAACTCGTCGTCGACGCCCTGGGCGTCGAAGCCGGTCATCGGGCCGGCGGCCAGTCCGGCGGCGCGGACGCCGATGATGAAGTAGCCGACCTGGAGCAGCGAGTTGAGCTTGGCGAACTCGACGCGGCCCTGCTCGTCGGAGAAGTTGTCCTTCACCTGCGGGGCGTGCGGGAAGACCTGCGGGATGTTCTCGTGGAAGTCGACGTCCGCGGCGAGCACGACGGTCAGCGGCGCGGCTTCGGTCTTGTCCCGGTTGCCCGGCGACATGTGCGGCAGCAGGCGGGCCTTCGCCTCGGCGGTGCGCAGCACCAGCGCGCGCAGCGGCTGGGTGTTCATCGACGTCGGGGCCCACTTGACGAGGTCGTAGATCGCGCGGACCTGCTCCTCGGTCACCGGCTCGGAGCTGAAGCTGTTGGCCGTGCGCGCCTCGCGGAACAGGAGGTTCTGGACCTCCGCGGGAACCTGGAGGCCTTCGGTCTGCTCGGCAAAGGTGGTCATGGGGCTGAGTTCCTTCCGTGGTCGGATACCCCGTGCAACCAGGTTGAGCGTTGAACTATTTCGCGTTCAACTAGGCGGGCCCGGTGAAGTGGATCACAACGGGAAGCCGCGCGCGCACGAGGCGCGACGAGCCCTCACCCGACCGGGCACGACCACGGCCGCCGATCCCCCTCGGCGGGGATCGGCGGCCGTGGTCTTCGGCGCGCGGTGCGGGACGGGTCAGTAGGCGCCCTGCCCGCCCATCACCGCGCGGAACGTCTTCCAGAGGATCACCAGGTCCAGGGCCAGCGACCAGTCCTCGACGTAGCGCAGGTCGAGCCGGATGCTCTCGGCCCACGTCAGGTCGCTGCGTCCGCTCACCTGCCAGAGCCCGGTCAGGCCCGGCTTCACCAGCAGCCGGCGGCGGGCGTCGGGCGCGTACTGCGCCGTCTCCTCCGGCAGCGGCGGCCGCGGGCCGACGAGCGACATCTTCCCGGACACCACGTTGAAGAGCTGGGGCACTTCGTCGAGCGAATACCGGCGCAGGAAACCACCCACGCGGGTGATCCGCGGATCGCGCTTCATCTTGAACAGCGGGCCCGCGCCCTCGTTGTCCTGCTCGAGGGTCTGCCGGATCTGGTCGGCGTTGGTGACCATCGTGCGGAACTTGAGCATGGTGAACGTCGCGCCGTCGCGGCCGACGCGGCGCTGGCGGTAGATCACCGGGCCGCGGTCGTTCAGCTTGATGGCGAGCGCGATCACCAGCAGCAGCGGGGAAAGCAGCGTCAGCAGGAACGCCGAGCCGGCACGGTCGACGATCTCCTTCACGACGCGGCGGCCGCCGGTGAACATCGGCGCCGTGACCCGCAGGAGCGGCATGCCCAGCACGCCGGTGACGTTGAGCCGGGGCCCGGCGACCTCCATCAGCACGGGCGCGACGACCATCTCCGCGCCGGTGCCCTCCATGTCCCAGGCCACCCGCTGCAGGCGTTTCGGCGTCCAGTACTGGTCGGACGTGATCGCGACGACGCGGTAGCCGCCGCGGCGCACGTGCCGGGACAGCTCCTCCAGCCTCCCGACCACCGGGACGCCGTCGATCTCGCCGCTGTCGCGCTCGGCGCCGTACCCGGTGAACGTGCAGGCCGCCTCGACGCGCCAGCCGACGTGGACCTCGGACTTGGTGCGCGCGATCAGGTCGGCGACGGTCTCCGGGCTGCCCGCCGCCATCACCGGCAGCAGGCAGAGTCCCTTGGCGCGCTTGCGGTGCAGCACCTGGCGCAGCAGGTAGCGCTGCGGGAAGGCGACGAGCGCGATCGCCGGGACGACGACGAACACCCAGACCTGGACCTCGAGCGCGCCGAACAGCAGGCCGCCCAGCGCGACCAGGACGGCCGCGGTGATGAAGCCGCGGCCCAGGGTGCGGTACTCCTCCGCGCCTTCCCCGAGCACGCGCGGGCTCCACGCCCGGCTGACCGGCAGCGAGACGAACACGGCGAGGATCGTGCCGAAGGCGTGCATGTCGTGCGGGGCAACGCGATCGATGACGAACGCGCTGATCGCGATCACCAGCAGCGTGATGAAGACGTCACTGCCGACGACCCAGGCTCGGTATCTCGCCTCCCAGGCCGCCGGGAGCGCCTTGGGGGACGGCGTCGCGGCCGCTTCGACCGGCTTGCCGTCCCGCTGGGCGGGTCGGGGAATGGCCTGGAGGTCGATGTGCGGCGGTGGCTGGCTCACCGTGTACGACGGCCGCACCGACTCTTCCATCTGACCTCCCGGGACCAGGGATCGGGTTGGGTCCGCAAGCACGCTGCGTCACCGGCAGTGATTTCGTACAGTCACCACGACTCGGATCTCGCGCTCTGCCCGCGGGGGCTTCACACGGCAAGGTATCGGCGACCCTCTCAGCATCGTTACAAGGATTTCCAGCCACATGCAGCGCGTCTTTCCCGCCAGAAAATGGCCGCAAGATAACAAGATGATGACGATGCGTAATAGGGAGTATCCCCGGGAAAACTACGGTATGTAGCCAAAAGTGCAATGCCCGCACCCGGGTGGACCCACACTCTTCCGAACGGCCGAACCGCCCCGCGAGATCTACTGTGGACACTGCGGCGCCGCACCGGTCCACAGTGGACCACCACGGCGCCGCGTACGGCACGACGCGAACGCCGGGTGATCACTCGGTGACGTTCATCGCCGAACCGTCACAAGCCCGCATTTCCGTCACAAGTCCCCGGCGCGCACACCGCCGAGGACCACAGCACGCCTCCCGCAAAGTTCGTTCGACAAAAGCCCGCCGCGACAGCGGACTTCAGAGGAAGTTCCGAAGATTCCCGGCGATACGGGAGCGGAACCCCTCTTGCCACCAGATACGCATAGGCCGAACGGATCGTTCACTCCGCTTAAAGCGTGACGAACTCCACAACGCAACCACACACGGGGGTCCGGGGGCTCGCCCCCGACGGGGGCGTGGGGGCTCGGCCCCCACAGGACACAACGAGAGAGCCCTGTTCGCGCTATTTGCGAACAGGGCTCTCTCAGCGAACTCGTGGGCGATACTGGGATCGAACCAGTGACCTCTTCGGTGTGAACGAAGCGCTCTCCCGCTGAGCTAATCGCCCGCTCGCGGTGTCAGGAAACTGTAGCCTACGACTTCCGGGCGCCTGCAAATGGGTGGTCCTCGGCGACCACACTCCGCTTACCGGCGAGTACGGAACGAACAACCCCGAGCTAGCCGGGGTTGTGGCCGGCGGGGGCCGCGTGCGGCCACGTTCGACACCCGTGCGACGGTGCTATCGCCCGGCGGCTAAACCGCGCAGTATGGAGGAGTGGGCCCACACGGGGCGCGCCGGTCGATCGCGCGCCGTGGGGAGATCACGGGCACAGACGGGGGCTGATGGGCCCGGACGGGTGATATGCGGCGCACCCGTGACGGAATCGGCCTCCCGAAGCGTCTCAGTGGTGACGCCCTCGGCCGGGCCGGGCCGGGCCGGGAAGGGAGACGAAGGGTAGGACGATGCGCAACGATCACGTGACGCTCCGCTCGACGGCGGTCTTCGACCTGCTGGCGCCGCGGACGCCCGCGGTTCCGGTCAAGGTGGAGCTGCGCTACGACACACGCGACCCGTATGCGGTCGTCGCCGCCTTCCGCACCGGCCGCGCCGGCTGGGTCGAGTGGGTGTACGCGCGTGACCTCCTCGCGGACGGCCTGCTGGCCGACGCGGGTGACGGGGACGTTCGCATCCGCCCGTCGGTCGAGGATCCCGAGTCCGTGCTGATCGAGCTGAACTCGCCGTCCGGGCACGCCATGTTCGAGGCATCCGCCCAGGAGCTGGCCGACTTCCTCGACCGCACCTACGACGTGGTGCTGCCGGGCAACGAGCACCTCTGGGTCGACGTAGACGACGCGCTCACGCACCTCATCCCCCACGATCTGGCCTGATGACGGGCTCGCAACGGCGGAGTGACACCCCGGTGTCGAAGCCGTTTTCGGGGTCCGATATGGTTTTTCCACACCACGGCGACGGCGGTTCGAGCCCCTGGAGCGGCTAGTCGGCAAGTGGTGCAGTGCGGATGTAGCGCAGCTGGTAGCGCATCACCTTGCCAAGGTGAGGGTCGCGGGTTCGAATCCCGTCATCCGCTCGGTAGGCTCTCGAGGCCTGGCACGGTGGAGTGGCCGAGAGGCGAGGCAACGGCCTGCAAAGCCGTGTACACGGGTTCGAATCCCGTCTCCACCTCGCGCGATTAGCTCAGCGGGAGAGCGCTTCCCTGACACGGAAGAGGTCACTGGTTCAATCCCAGTATCGCGCACCACATGTTTTCGCAGGTCAGAAGCCCTGTCCCTCCCCGGAGGGGCGGGGCTTCAGTCGTCAGTCGGCGATGGCCGCAGGTGCGGGAACCACGACACCAGCTTCGCCCCCGGATACCGCGACGCCGGCGACCGCAGCCAGCGCTCCTCCAGGATGTCCAGGATCTGGTTCACCATCGCCGGCGTCACGTGGCCGTACACGCGGGTGATGCCCTTCATCTTCTGGCCCAACCGTGCGCACCGCGGAACCTTCGGGATCCCGTCCTCGGTCAGCCAGGTGCCGTGGGAGTGCCGCCCTTCGTGGAAGGTGAACGTCGGCAGAATCGGCGGCCGCCGCTCCCCCACCCGGAGCCGCCCAGTTCGACTCCGTCCCACGCCCGCTGCCAGACACGGATCCGGAAGTTCGCGCGCCGCCACGGATGCCCCCTCAGGCGTGCACATCAGGTCAGTTCCTGATCTTTGACGTTCCAGGATTCACTGGTGGTGCGGCCGGTCGCATCGGTGGTGCTCAGGGCACGGTCGGCGTCGTCATAGGTCACCTGGCACTCTGCTGCCTCGCCGGACGGATGGTCGCCACAGATACCCAACGCGTCTTCGTAATGCTTGCGCCCCTGGTCATCGGCGTGGTCGCGGTCACCTTGGACAGCCAGCGCAGCGACATCCGGCGCCTTCTTGTCGGCCTCCTTGCCTTTCTCTATCTCGCGCTCAACCTGCAACTGGTGCCCAACGACATGAAGGTCCTCGTCGAGGTCGGCGGCCTGGTCTTGTTCGCCGCTCTCGTCTCTCCGCAGACGTCGCTTCCCCGAAGCCGTCGAAACGCCGCCCCAGCCGGCCCGCGGGCCGAGGATTTCTCACCACGCCGCGGAACCCTCAGCCTCAGCGAGGAACCGACGATCAGACGGCCGGCCTCCGAGACTCGACCCTGAGGATCACACGCTGACCGCCGAGCCTCTTTGCCCCCGTTCACCGGGCTTGAGCCGGGTCGGTTCCGCAAGTGCGGATGGACTCTGAACAACGCCGCCGCGAGCAAGCTGACCAGGTGGCCCCAGGCCGTGAGACCGAACACCACGGCAAACCTACCCGGTATTCCCTTGGTGAACGCTGAGAACGACAACGCAGAGGGCAGCGAGCACTCCGGCAAACACCACCAACGTCCACATCAGACGCTCGCCGCCAGTGCCGGCTGCAACCTCCGCGCCGCGTTCTTCCTCGACCTGCTCCACCGCGGCTTCTCCGCCGACGACGCCCAACAGCAACGCGACACCGCCATCAACCGGGGCCGCTACGAGATCCTCGCGACGCTGCCCGTCAAGGTGGACCTGGTTCGCCGGACTACCTGGCTATTTCTCGCAATCCGGGCGTACCAGCGTATCGGCGGACGGTGTTGGCGCGCCGTTCATACGAAAGTCGGTGTGACCGCCGCCCTTGTCTTGTCACACTGCCAGGAGAACCTGCTCGACACCGATTCCGTTGCCCAGTCGGCCGGCCCGTCCGTCACCACCTCTGGTTCCCGTGCCCGGGACCGCGACGGCGATTGCCGCGGTCCCCGGGGTCCCCGCGTCCCCTGGGAGTGTCCATGCAGCGCAGCAACATCATCCGGCTCGCCGCGGTTCTCGCCGTGAGCCTGGCGTGCCTGTCCTTCACCGCGCCGATGGTCTCGGCCGGCGGGGACTCCGAAGACGCCGATGGTGTCGAACACGAAGTTCTCGTCCCGCAGCCGGCAGCGACCGCGGCGAGTTGCGGCGTGGAACGCTGGTCGGTCAAGACCGGCACGGACGCCGACGCGAGCAAGATCACCTTGCAGTCCACGACATCCAGCACGATCGCCGCGCTGACCGCACTGCCCAAGCCCGCCACTCTTCCGGCGAACAACCGGATCCAGCCGACCGAAACCACGGTGTATCGGCTGCAGGGCACGCTGACGCAGTACAAGCTGGAGTCCGATTCGGACTATCACCTGGTCCTGGCCGACGGGTCCGGTCACACGATGATCACCGAGATCCCCGACCCCGCCTGCGTCGGCTCGTCCAGCGCCCTGCTGACCAGCATCCAGAAGGCACGCGGCGAGTTCAACGCGAAATACACCCCGACCGGCAGCTTCCAGACCGCGAACGTCCCGGTGACCGTCACCGGCGTCGGGTTCTTCGACTTCCTGCACGGCCAGACCGGTGTCGCGCCCAATGGCATCGAACTGCACGCCGTGCTCGACATCCAGTTCGGCACCGGCGGCGGGGGCAGCGTGTCGGTGACCAACCCCGGCAACCAGACCGGCACCGCCGGCCAGCCGGCGAGTCTGCAGATCTCCGCCGCCGACACCGCCGGCGGCAGCCTGTCCTACAGCGCTACCGGCCTGCCCACCGGACTGTCGATCAACCCCGCGACCGGGCTGATCTCCGGCACCCCGACCACGACGGGCACGAGCACGGTGACACTGACCGCCACCGACTCGACCGGCCCCGCCGGGAGCACCTCCTTCAGCTGGACCATCGCGCCCGCCGGCGGCGGTGGCTGTACCGCGCGGCAACTGCTCGGCAACCCCGGATTCGAGACCGGCACGGCCGCCCCGTGGTCGACCGGTTCCGGCGTGATCAGCAACAACTCCGGTGAACCGCCGCACGGCGGAAGCTGGGACGCCTGGCTGGACGGCTACGGCAGCACCCACACCGACACGCTGTCCCAGCAGATCGCCCTGCCCGCCGGCTGCGCCACCTACAACCTGAGCTACTGGCTGCACATCGACACCGCCGAACCGACCACCAGCGCCTACGACACACTGGCCGTGCAGATCCTCAACGGTTCCGGAACCGTGGTCGCCACCCCGGCGACCTACTCCAACAAGGACGCCGCGACCGGCTACACCCAGCACAGCGTCAACCTCTCGGCCTATGCCGGCCAAACCATCACCGTGAAGTTCACCGGCACCGAGGACTACACCGGGCAAACCTCGTTCGTCCTCGACGACACCGCCCTCACCGTCGGCTGATCCCAGCCCCTGGTGGTGACCCAGCCGAAGCCGGCTCACCACCAAGGGACGCCGACGGCTCGGACCCGGTCTGGTGCCGCAGCCAGGCCGCTGACATCGGCCCGCCTGCGCAGCGCCGATCGGCGGGCTGCACGACAAATGGCGCGGCGATCACTCCGCCCGGTCCCCGACGAGCCTGACATGCGCGCTTCCGGCCCGCCATGAAGCCGAGAATGACGGACTGGCCGAGGTCGATCACACTCAACGCCAGGTTCCTTCACACGGGACGGCAGGCACCCGGGGCGGGGGGAACCCCGGATGCCTGCCTGCTCTGGGAACGCCCGGGGACCGGCCGGTCCGGGGCGATCGTTGTTCAGTCGCGGTCGAGGCCGTGGTGCTCGAAGCCGTCGTCGCCGAAGCCGTGCAACGCGGCGAACAACAGCGCAGCGAGGAGCAGCACCCCCGCCAGCACCGCGACGAAGACGGCCAGACGGCGTCGTCTGTTCACGATCGCCTGGCCGAAGCGAGCACGGGCAGCCAGCCACTGGCTTCGTCGGCGGGTACCACACGCTGGGGCAGATCGGCGGTGACTGCGTCGAGGTCGTAGCGGTAACGCGCCGCGGCGACCAGAGCCGGGTCTGCTCGCGCTCTCCGTCCGAGCAGCGGATCCCCTGCCGATCCTCCATCACAACGTCCTCGGATCGGGTCGGCTTCTTCGTCGCTGCCACGCTATAAGAGGGCGAGTTCGCCCACGGCTACGGACGGGTTAACGGGCTGCAAGAGGAACTTCCAAGCGATAGCCGAACCCCGCACGGTGGTGATCGTGGGCGCGATCGCCGCACTTCCGCGGCTTCGGCGAGTTCCGGCGCAGCGCAACGATGTTGACGTCCAACGTCTTGATCGTCGGCGCCGACTTCGGGCCCCACGACGCCCCTTTCCTGCGTGCGCGCAGTGATCATGATGATCAGCGCGTTCGGCGTGATCACCCGCACCCGACGGCACACGACGGTTCGGATAACGCTTCCGGCCATTCGACTGCGGTGCCGGACCAGCCTGCGGTCGCCAGATGTCAGCGTCAGTAGTCAACCTCAAAAGCTGAGAATTTACCCTTGGAGTACTGAGGTTTAGCCATTGCCTAACTTCGTCCACGGTGGCCATCGAGGGCAAGAAATGAGGTTCGCCTCACCTATATGAGGAGAGCCTTCCCTGAGTTACAGTGCCCGGTAACCGTCCGCGCAATTCCAGGAGCCTGCTCATGTCGCCCAGCCAGATCGCGCTCCTCGGCGCTGTCGCCGGGGTCACCATCTACCTCGGACTCCCGCTCGGGCGGTTGCGGGCGGAGTTGCCGCGACTGAAGACGCTGCTCAACGGAATCGCCACCGGCGTGCTGGTTTTCCTGCTGTGGGACGTGCTCGCCCACGCCTGGGAACCGATCGACAGCGGGCTGGGCCACGGCGATTTCGGCATCGCGCTGGGCAACGGCGCAGTCCTCACCGTCACGCTCGGCGTCAGCCTGCTCGGGATGGTCTACTTCGACCAGGCCACACATCGCCGCCGACCGCAACGCAGGCCAGGCCCCGGAGCCGCGAAGATCGGCGAGCTGACCACTCCCACGGCGGCCGCACCCGCCGCGCGGCTGGCGTTGACGATCGCCGTCGGAATCGGCCTGCACAACTTCGCCGAGGGCCTCGCCATCGGCAGCTCCGCCGCGGCAGGCGACCTCAGCCTGGCACTGCTGCTGGTGATCGGATTCGGGTTGCACAACGCCACCGAAGGTTTCGGCATCGTCGCGCCGATGGTCGGCAGCCGCCCCTCATGGGGATACCTCGCCACACTCGGCCTCATCGGCGGCGGCCCCACCTTCCTCGGCACGCTCGTCGGACAGGCGTTCGTGAACGACACCGTGTCGGTCGCCTTCCTCGGCTTGGCAGCGGGCTCGATCCTGTACGTGGTGATCGAACTGCTGGCGGTCGCCCGCAAGGCTGGCTTCAAACCGGTGACCACCTGGGGTCTGCTGCTCGGCCTGTTCCTCGGTTTTGCCACCGACGCGGTCGTCACCGCGGCCGGCGCCTGACGCCCGCGCCGGCCGACTCACGCTCGCGGGCTGTCCGCGACGCGGACGGTGATCTGGGAAGTCGCGCTGATCGGTGCGGCAGGTGCGAGCGACCGGAGCCACTGCGTACCGGGCAGAACACGCGGCGGCCCGTGGTTAGCCGGTCAGGCGCACGGTGCCGGGGCGCCGCGGCCGCACGGCCAGGCCACGACGTCGCACGATGCCCATGCAGCACGCCGGCGCGCGACAAGGCCGCATCCGGCACCGGGAGGCAGAGGTAGTCATTCCGACAGCCTGGATTCGGTCCCAAGCGCGTCGGCCCGACGCAGGCTAGCCGCCGTGCAAAACACGTGCGGAGGGCGCCCGGTAGACGTGCTGGCAGGGACTCAGCCCGCGGCCTCGGCGACGCGTGCCGGTCGCCGCTGCCAGGACGTGTACCCGACAAAGACGACGAGGGTCGAGCCCAGCAGCAAAGAAGCGCCGATCGTGCCATATCCCATGCCGCCCGCGACCACCGGTTTGCTGACGAAATCCCCGGCTGCGGCCCCCAGCGGCCGCGTGAGCACGAACGCGATCCAGAACAACAGCGTCCCCGAGACACCCGTCTTCCTCATGGCCGGCAGCACGACAAGGATTCCGCTGATCGTCAGGGCGGTGCCGCCGAATCCCAGCCCGGAGTCGTCGGCAAGGAAGTCACCCAGCGATGTGCCCAACGTCGTGGACAAGAGGATCGCCGCCCAGTACAGCAGCTCACCGCGGAACGTGCGGATGGTCTGCACGTCGAACGAACGGCCGCTGAACTTCCACAGCAGGAACACCGCCGCCAGGGCGGTGAGCAGCACAAGCGCCCCCCGCGCGTAGCCGAGCCCAGCAGTGCGGTTCAGGAAGTCCGACATCGTCGTGCCGGCGGTGCTGGTGGCCAAGATGACCGTCCAATACAGGGCCGGGTGGAACGTGTCGACGGCCAACTGCGTCACCAGACTCGCCACGAACAGGCCCACGAGGATCACGGAACTGGCCAGGTACCCGACCTGGAGGGTCTGGGCGAGCAGGTCCCCGGCGGTCTCCCCCAGCGTGGTGGCGGCGACGATCTTCATGATCCAGAACACCGCAGTGATCGAAGGAAGCTTGGTCATGATCACCATTCAAGCGCCGCCCGAACCATTACTCGGCCTGCGTCCTGCTGATCCTCGGCCGCGGACGGCTGCTGTCCGACCCGTCGATGATCGAACTCGTGCACCCCGGTGGCGAGCTCCACGTCCGGACCGACCGCGACACCCCCGCTCCCCGCGCTGCTCACCGAACGCGGAGCCCACGTCATCACCGACGGCAACGGCCGGCTCACGGTCGCCGGCCTCGAGCCCGGCGCGATCGCGGCGGTGGCCGGGCTGCTGTTCCTCGCCGTCACCGTGTTCAACGGCATCTCTCCCGACGGCTCGACCACCCTCACCCACTGGGCGCCCGGCGTAGCCGCCGAAGGCCTGACCTGGGCGACATTCCACGACCCCGAATGGCCCTCGGCCGGCTTGGCACTGCTGCTCTGCCTGACCTACCTGGTGGTCACCACCACCCGCAGCGGCCGACGTCCCGCCCGTGCGACTTCCGGCATACGGGCTACGCCGGAAGTCGCACACCGACCCCGCACAGATCGTCCGCCAGGCAGTCGACCCCGTGCGCGGCCGGCCGTAGGGTTCGGCCCCTCAACGCCGGAAGGACCAGAACGCCCATGATCGAAGCACGCGCGGTGTCCAAACGCTACGGTGGGAAAACCGCCGTGGACGACCTCACCTTCACCGTGAAACCCGGTGTGGTGACCGGGTTCCTCGGCCCGAACGGCGCCGGGAAGTCGACCACGATCCGGATGATCATGGGCCTGGACGCGCCCACGTCCGGCACGGTCACGGTCAACGGCAAGGCCTACCGCCGCCACGCCGCGCCGCTGCACGAGGTCGGCGCCCTCCTGGAGGCGAAAGCCGTCCACACCGGACGATCCGCCTACAACCACCTCCTCGCCCTCGCGCTGAGCACGGGCATCCCGCGCCGGCGCGTCGACGAAGTCATCGAACTGGTCGGACTGAACGACGTCGCCCGCAAGCGCGTCGGCGGGTTCTCCCTCGGCATGGGCCAGCGCCTCGGCGTCGCCGCCGCGCTGCTCGGCGATCCGGCGACCCTGGTGCTCGACGAGCCGGTCAACGGACTGGACCCGCAGGGCATCCTGTGGATCCGGAACCTGCTGCGCGGCCTGGCCGCCGAGGGCCGCACCGTCTTCGTCTCCTCGCACCTGATGAGCGAGATGGCCCTGACCGCCGAGCACCTGATCGTGATCGGCAGGGGCAAGCTCATCGCCGACACCTCGGTCGAGGAGTTCATCCGGCGCGCGTCGAGCCGGGTGGTGCGAGTCCGCACCCCGGAGGCCGCGCGGCTGCGGGACCTGCTCAGCGGGCCCGAGATCGGGGTCACCGACCTGGCGCCGGGCCTGCTCGAGGTCAGCGGCCTCGACGGCGCCGAGATCGGCCGGGTGGCCTGCCGCGAAGCCATCCCCCTCGAAGAGCTGACGCCGGTCCAGGCGTCGCTGGAAGAGGCGTTCATGGAGCTCACCGACGACGCCCTCGAATACCGGGTCACCCCGGCCGCTCAGGAAAGGTCCGCGTGATGACGACCACCACCGCCCCGGCCACGACCGGCGGCGCGCCGTCGCCCCAGGTGCCGCTGCCGGACGACCTCAAGGTCACCCCGGTCCGGGTCCTCCGTTCCGAATGGCTGAAGTTTCGCACCGTCCGCTCGTCACCGCTGGCGGTCGCCGTGACCGTGGTCGGGATGATCGCGCTCGGCTGGATCTTCTCCGCCGCCGACGCCAGCCGCTGGCCGGTCATGCGGCCCCAGGCCAAGCTGCGCTTCGACCCGACCGACGTCAGCATCCGCGGCTACGTCCTGGCGCAACTGGTGATCGGCGTGCTGGGCGTGCTCGTCGTCTCCGGCGAATACGGCACCGGGATGATCCGCGCGACCTTCTCCGCCGTCCCGACGCGGACCCCGGTGCTCTGGGCCAAACTCGTCATCTTCGCCGTCGTGTCGTTCGTCGTCGGCACGGTCAGCTCGTTCGCCGCGTTCCTCGGCGGACAGGCGTTCCTCAGCTCCCAGCACATCGAGACGACGCTGTCGGCGCCCGGGGTGTTCCGGGCCGTGTTCGGCGTGGGCCTCTACCTGACCGTGGTGGGCATGCTCGGCGTTGCGCTCGGCTGGCTGATCCGGCACACCGCCGGCGCCATCGCCACCCTCTTCGGCCTGCTGCTGGTGCTCCCGGGGATCGCCGAGGCGCTGCCGGACAGTTGGGCCCCGCACATCGTGCCCTACCTGCCGAGCAACGCCGGACAGGCCCTGATCACCGTCCACCCGGACTCGGCCATGCTCGCGCCGTGGACCGGCTTCGCCGTGTTCTGCGCCTACGTCGCCGTCGCGCTCCTGGCCGCGGTCGTCCTGCTCGAGCGCCGCGATGCCTGAGCCGTGGGGGATGATGGCGCGGTGAGTGACGCGGGCCCGTCGTGGCCGGTCTCCGAACACGGCCTGGTCAGCGGGTGGCCCGGCGCTGAACGGCTGCGCGCCTGGGCCCGCGCTCACCCCACGGCCACCGACGTGCTGCTGGCGTGCGCGTTGCTGCCGCTGACGCTGGTCATCGAGCACCGCGGCGTGGCGCCGGCGGCTCGTCCGCTGCTGTTCGGAACGGGCGTCCTGCTGGTCTCGACGCTCGCGTTCCGTCGGCGCTATCCGCTCTCGACCCTGGCCGCCGCGTGCACGTTTGCCCTGGTCCAGGGTTTTTTCGGCCCGGCGTTCCCGCCGAGCGTGATCGCTGTGCTCGTCGCCGTCTACACCGTCGGCAGCTACTCCCGACGGCGGCCGGCCTTGACGGCACTGGCGATGCTCGGCGTGCTCATCGCGGCCGTCGTCTTCCCGAACGACGAGTTCGCCGAGTCCCTCGCCCGGTTCGTGTTCACCGCCGCCATGGTCGTCGCCGCGTTCGTGCTCGGGGTGAACGTCCGGATGCGCCGGGTCTACCTGGCGTCGCTGCAGGACCGGGCGCTACGAGCCGAACGCGAGCGCGACCAGCAGGCGCAGATCGCGGCCGCCCGTGAACGGGCGACCATCGCCCGGGAGATGCACGACATCGTCGCGCACAACCTCTCGGTGATGATCGCACTGTCCGACGGCGCCGCCTACGCAGCACGAACCGACGCGGGCGCCGCCGAAACCGCGTCCCTGCACGTCTCCGCGACCGGCCGGCAAGCGCTCGACGAGATGCACCGGCTCCTCGGCGTGCTGCGCAACAACAACGGCGACGAAACCCCGCGAACCCCGCAGCCCGGTGTCGCCCAGATCGACGACCTCGTCGCGCAGATCCGCACGACCGGCCTGCCCACCTCGTGGACGATCACCGGCGAACGGTTCCCGCTCTCCCCCACCGCCGGGCTCGCGCTCTACCGCGTCGCCCAGGAAGCCCTCACCAACGTGCTCAAACACGCCATCCGGCCCGCCGGCGCGCACATCCGCCTGACCTACGCCGACCCCGCCGTCACCCTCGAGGTCGACGACGACGGCGCCGGCCACGGCGGGACGACCGGCCCGGCCGCCGGGCACGGGCTGAGCGGCATGCGCGAACGCGTCGCCGTCTTCGGCGGCGACGTCACCGCGGGCCCCCGCCCCGGCGGCGGCTGGCGGGTCACCGCCCGGCTCGAACCCGGACGCGTCCCCGGCGACACCGGCTCGGTGGTCAGCGCATGATCAGCATCCTCCTCGTCGACGACGAACCCCTGTTACGCCTGGGCTTCCGGCTGGTCCTGGAGTCCCAGCCGGACTTCACCGTGGTCGGTGAAGCCGCCGACGGCGCGGCCGCGATCAGCCAGACCGCCGAACTCGACCCCGATATCGTCGTGATGGACGTCCGCATGCCCGGCATGGACGGGATCGACGCCACCCGGGAAATCGTCCGCACCCACCCCCGCTCCCGGGTGCTGATCCTGACCACCTTCGACATCGACGAATACGCCTTTCCCGGCCTCAAGGCCGGCGCCAGCGGCTTCCTGCTCAAGAACGTTCCGCCCGAAGACCTGATCTCCGCGATCCGGGCCGTCGCCGGCGGCGACGCGGTCGTCGCACCCAGCGTCACCCGCCGGCTCCTCGACGCCGTGGCCGACCGAATCCCCGACACCGCCCCGGCGGACGAATCACCAGTCGCCGGATACGGGCTGGAACGGCTCACCGAACGCGAACTCGAAGTCCTCACCAAACTCGCCCGCGGACTCTCCAACGCCGAGATCGCCGAAGAACTCGTGCTCTCGGAAGGAACCGTGAAAACCCACGTCGGGCGCATCCTCAACAAACTCGAACTACGCGACCGGGTCCAAGCCGTCGTGCTGGCCTACGACATCCGCCTCGTGCGCCCCGCCTGACCACATCGTCCACTGCCCCCTCTTCGGGTCCACGGACAATGCTCGGCGCGATCCCCGACCGGGGTATGGCGACCGGGTACCGAAACGCCGAGTGCAGTCAGGATCGGGCGGCTATGTCCGCGAATTTCGACGGCCCCTGCTCGCGAAAATCGACGGCGCTGCGCATGATCGATGTCTGCGGCACGGGAACTGCGGCCGGATGTGGTGCTCATGGACATCCGCAACCCTCATCGGACGGGGCTGTCCAACACCGATATCGCCCGCGACCTGACCCTCAGCGAAGCGACCGTCAAACCCACGTCACCCGCATCTTCACCAAACTCGTCCTCCGCGACCGCGCCCAAGCCGTCGTCCTCGCCTACGAAACCCGGCTCGTCACCCCAGGCAACCCCACCGAACGTGGACCGGATCACCAGTCCGCCCGATGACCCGATCACGCCGACGGGCTGCGCCGCACGACCGACCATCCGTGCGCCCACACTCTCAGCGGTATCGTCGGCGGCATTGTCACGCGCACCCGGCATCCGGACCAGACGGCGCCCGTACGGCTGATCCCCTCCAGCCGTACGGGCCGCTGATCGATTCGCGGCTCCGGCTGATCACCGGGAACGTCTGGAGCCGGTTCGAACCGTGGGAGCAACGGCAGGACGGCATCCGGAGGAAGACGACGTGCTCACCGGCTCGTCAGCCCTATCGGGGACATCCGGGACGGCGTGTCGTCGGGTGGGTGAACCGGCGACGGCGTCTCGTGGCTCAGGCAGGCCGGTCTGGTGATAGCCGAACCGGAACGCCTTGGCCGGCTTGTCCTTCCGCGCTCGCAAGATCGAACCCGCTGCCTCTGGTGGTGTTGCATGAGTGCCAGATAGCCGTCCTCCAGTCCGGGGTCGGTCGGTATCGCGTCCGGGTGCGGACGGGCGCCGGCGACCACCCGGTACCGGACGGGTACAGCCGCACTCGCCCGAAGCGCGTCGTCGTCGATCGAGGGCACGCCTGGAGCGAGTGCGCTGGTTCACCGCGTCCATTGT
The DNA here is from genome assembly GCF_036227105.1 of Amycolatopsis sp. NBC_01488. Lineage (NCBI taxonomy): Bacteria > Bacillati > Actinomycetota > Actinomycetes > Pseudonocardiales > Pseudonocardiaceae > Amycolatopsis > Amycolatopsis sp. NBC_01488. The sequence goes on from NZ_CP109434.1 coordinate 8,042,787, forward strand.
GGACGGGGTTAGCGGACGGCCAAGCGCTCCACCGTTCGGTCGCGGCGGATAGTCCTGTACCGGTCAAGAGCCCTGTCGGCCATCGTCTGGGCTTGTCAGTATGCGCAGGCTGTTCCGTGACCGGATCTCCCGGAGCGAGGGGACGCCGCGGGAAGTCCGGCCGTCATCACCCGATTCAGGGAATCGAGGCAGTCCCATGCGCGTCAGACCGTTTCGCCTGCTATGTGTACTAGCGCTCAGCACCGCGGCACTTGTCCTTCCGGCCACCGCGGCGTCGGCCGCGACGCCGATCGTCAACGGCGACTTCGAAGCCGGCAACCTCAGCGGATGGACGTCCACCGGGACGACCGCGGTGGTGAGTTCGGGCGCGCACGGCGGTACCTACGCGGCCCGGGTCGGGTCCACCTCGCCGAGTGGCTCCTCGTCGATCGCACAGAATTTCACCGCGCCCAGCGGCGCAACGCAGTTGTCCTTCTGGTATGCCGTGACCTGCCCGGACACCGTCACCTACGACTGGGCCACCGCCACCCTGCGGGACAACACCACCGGCACCACGGCCACGCCACTGCCCCGAACCTGCACCAACGGCGCCGGCTGGAAACAGGTCACCGCCGCCGTGACGGCTACGCATTCCTACACACTCACCTTGACCAGCCGTGACGACAACTACCCGGGTGACCCGACCTTCACCCTCTACGACGACGTCACCGTGAACGGCACCGCGCCGGTCAACGACTTCTCGATCTCGGCGAACCCCGCGTCCGGCACCGTGACCGCCGGGCAGACCGCCACCTCGACGATCTCGACCGCCGTCACCGCCGGCTCCGCGCAGACCGTCAGCCTGTCCGCCACCGGTGCGCCCGCCGGCGCGTCGGCTTCGCTCAATCCGACCTCGGTGACCGCGGGCGCCTCGGCGACCCTGACCGTCTCGACATCGGCGACGACACCCTCCGGCAGCTACCCGATCACCGTGACCGGAACCGGCCCGTCGGCCACCCACACCACGACCTTCACCCTGACGGTCGGCTCGACCGGCGGCCCGACACTGGTCAGCGCCGACCCGTTCACCAACACCACCAGCCAGCACGCCACCGAGGTCGAACCGGACACCTTCGCCTGGGGCAACACCATCGTCAGCTCGTCGCAGGTCGGCCGGTTCACCGACGGCGGCAGTTCCGACATCTCCTGGAACACCTCCACCGACGCCGGTGCCACCTGGGCCCACGGCATGCTGCCCGGCATCACCGTCTACCAGGGCGGTGGCGCCTGGGCCAGGGTCAGCGACCCCGCCGTCGCCTACGACGCCAAGCACGGCACCTGGCTGATCAGTGGTCTGATCATCAACGCCAACGTCGGCGGCGCCGGCGTGTCGATCAGCCGTTCCGCCAACGGCACCAGCTGGCAGAACCCGGTCATCGCGGTCGGCAACGACGGCCAGGACTACGACAAGGAATGGGTCGTCTGCGACAACACCACAACCAGCCCGTTCTACGGCAACTGCTACGTCGAGGTCGACATCACCACCACCGGCAACACGATCGTCATGAGCACCTCCACCGACGGCGGTGCCACCTGGTCTGCCGCCAGGTCGCCCTCGGGCAGCCCGAGCGGGCTCGGCGGCCAGCCGCTGGTGCAGCCCAACGGCACCGTGGTCGTGCCCTACTCGGGCAACGGCTCGTCGATCCGGTCGTTCACCTCGACCAACGGCGGCTCCACCTGGAACGCCAGCACCCTCATCGCGAACGTGTCCAGCCACACCCCCGCCGGCGGGCTCCGCGGCGGCGACGGCCTCCCCTCGGCCGAGATCGACGCCGCCGGCACCGTCTACGTCGCCTGGCAGGACTGCAGGTTCCGCTCCGGGTGCCCGGCCAACGACATCGTGTATTCGACGTCGTCGAACGGGACCAGCTGGAGCACGGTCACCCGGGTGCCGATCGACACCACCACCAGCGGTGTCGACCACTTCATCCCCGGGATCGGCGTCGACCGGACGACGTCCGGTGCGAGTACGCACATCGGGCTGTACTACTACTTCTACCCGGCTGCGAACTGCACTTCGGCGACCTGCCAGCTGACGGTCGGGTACGTTTCCTCGATCAACAGCGGCGCGACCTGGAGCACACCACAGACCGTGGGCGGGCCGATGAACCTGTCGCAGATCGCGTCCACCACCCAGGGAAGCATGGTCGGTGACTACCTCTCGTGTTCGATCGCGGGTGGAAAAGCTGTCGCCATCTTCGCGGTCGGCAAGACACCCTCAGGCGGCCAGGCCTTCGATGAAGGGATGTACACCGCCGGCGGTCTCCCCGTAACCGGTGGCGCCATCAGGGCGCACTCCGGCGGCGCGACCGGTGTTCCGGCCGGCCCGGCGCCGACCGTGACCGCCCGCCGCTGATCATCGACCCAGCGGAACCGGCCGCGCTCACCGCCACCACGGCGAGCGCGGCCGTCCTTCGCTGGGCGCGCTCGCCGCATGACACCGGACTGTCATGGAGCTTCGTCATATCCACGCAAAGCGACGCGCCGATGACGGTCGCAGTTGCCCTCGGCTTCACACAACAAGGCGAATGTCAACGGCTCACCCAACGGCGACCCTCGTCGGCGCGGCGCAGATCGGTTCCTGGGGGCTACGCTGCTTGAGGTTGAGCTCACAGCCGATCACAGCGGCCGGATTCGCCAACGCGGCCGAGCCGGCCTTCCTCCACGCACGTTCCGGTGCGAGACAGTGCGGTGCCTCATGACGCCACCCTCCGACCCCGCTGCCGACGGGCACCACCCCCTGGTGGGCCAACCACACAGCGACGACGAAGGCACGGTCGCCGAGGCGGAAGCCGAAGCGGCCGAGATCAGCACCCCCGAGCAGCCGCTGGGAACGGTCGGCAAGCGGCTGGACCGCCGATCACCATTCTTTGTCGGCATGACCGCCGCGGCCGGGGTCGCCGTCACCTACGGCCTGATCCAGCTTCTCGCCGGCGCGGCCCAGATCCTCATCCTGGTCGGCTTGGCCCTGTTCCTCGCCATCGGCCTGGAACCCGCAGTGTCCTGGCTGGTCACGCGCCGGTTCCCGCGGTGGCTGGCCGTCGTCACGGTCTTCGTCGTCGCTTTCGCCGCGATCGGCGGGTTCTTCGCCGCCGCCATCCCCGTCATCGTCGAACAAACCACCGCACTCGTCACCAAAGCCCCCGAGTACCTACGCGAAGCCCAGGACCACAACACCCTCCTCGGCCGCCTCAACGAACGGTTTCACCTGCAGCAAGCGATCCAATCGGTGGCCGGCTCCAGCGGCGGCCTGACCAGCGGCGTCCTGGGCGCGGGCAAAGCGGTTTTCGGCGTCCTGACCGATGCGCTGATCGTGGTCGTGCTCACCATCTACTTCGTCGCCGACCTGCCCCGGATCCGGTCGACGTTGTACCGGTTGATCCCCCACTCCCGCCGCCCCCGGGCCATCCTGATCGGCGACAACATCTTCGCCAAGGTCGGCGGCTACGTTCTGGGCAACCTGGCCGTCTCCGTCATCGCCGGCGTGCTCACCCTGACCTGGCTGCTGATCTTCGGCGTGCCCTATGCGGCCCTGCTGGCCATCGCCGTCGCAGTACTCGACCTCATCCCGGTCGTCGGATCCGTGATCGGCGGCGTACTGATCAGCCTCGTCGCACTGACCGTGTCGCTACCGGTATGCCTGGCCACCATCGGTTTCGCACTCGTCTACCGGCTGGCCGAGGACTACCTGCTGGTACCAAAGATCATCGGCACCGCGCTCAAGGTACCCGCTCTGGTCACCGTCGTCGCGGTCCTGCTCGGCGGCGCCCTGCTCGGCGTCATCGGCGCCCTGGTCGCCATCCCGGTCGCTGCCGCGATCCTCCTGCTCGCCCAGGAGGTGCTCTACCCTCGCCTCGATAAGGCGTGAGTGGCAGCCCCTAAGGGCTGTCTCGTAACTGGTGTTGTGGTTGGCGGGGGCTGGTGTTGCGTCATTCGGTGAGGATGATGTCGTGCAGGTTCGCGATCCCGGACAGCGTGTGGGCGAGCATGCTCGCGGCGCGGCGGTAGTCTCGAAGGATCTTGAAGTTCTTCATCCGGGACAGGACATGCTCGACTCGAGCGCGGACCTTGCGGTGGGTGGCGTTGAGATCTTCCTTCCACTCGGGCAGATCGCTGCCGTTGCCCTGGTAGCCGCCGTCGGCCATCACGGGCCGGTCGGCGAGTTGCTCGGCGATGCCGCAGGCGCGGTAGACGGTGCAGTCGTTGCGGCTGCCCGGCTGCGGGGTCACCGGTGGCGATCACCAGCCGGGTGTCGGCGTCGATGGCGACCTGCACATTTGCCGAGTAGCGGTAGTTCTTCGACGGGGTCGCCAGCCGGTGATCCCGGGTCGGGACCAGGGTGCCGTCCACGATCGCGACCGCATCCACCCGGCGTTTACGGACCGGCGCCAACGCCAGCAGCGGACCGCTCGTGTCGATCACCCGGTGCGCCGCGGAATGCGACACCCCGAACAATGGCCCGATCTGGCGCATCGTCAGGTTCGTCCGCCAGTACGTCGCGACCAGGTACACGCACCTCGGTGCTCTCGGCTGTGCGCGATCCGACGGCCGCGACGACGCCAAAGCCGGTCAGCTTCAGGTCGTCCGCGAAGGCGCCGGCGATGCCGCCGGTCCCCATGGTTCCCCAGCGCAGAGGCTTGGCGGTCATGTCCGCCTTAAGTCCGACGACCCTCTAAAGTTATCGTGCGATCACCATGCGGCACCGAGGGGGACAATGTGGTGGAGGCGAAGAAGGTCGGGTGCATCGGGGGAACAGTCGCGCTGATGGGCGCGCTCGGCGCGCTGCTGACCGGCATCGCGAACTTCGGCGGGCTGTTCAAAGGCAGCGCTGCCGACCCGCCGGCCAACAGTTCCGCCGTGGCCACGGCGGCCAGCCCCGCACAGCCGCCGGCCGCGAGCACCACGCCCGCCGCCCCGGCGACGGTGTACTTCCAGGGCCACTTGGATTTCGGCCACTTCAACTTCGACCTGAACCCGCCGAAGCGCACGGGCGACACGTACGTCTGGGGCGGCGGCGGAGTGTTCGAGAGCTACCACGACGCCGCGAAGCTGGCGGTCTGGACAAGCGGCGGAACCCCGGACCGCGCGGGGTGCGCCTCGACGGTCGACGAACAGGGCAAGGCGTACATCAGCGGCACCGAGAAGGGCAACCACGTCTGCGGCCGGACGGCAGAGGGCCGCGTATTCCGCATCGACGTGACGGGGGTAGCCGAAACCTTCGACGGAGGCGCCACGGGGGATGTCACGGTCTGGAACAAGTGACTGCGGGCCGTGTCGGCAAAAGCACGGTGGATGCCCGCCTCGCGATCGGGCACGGCCGAAGTTCCCCAGCCGAGCAGAGACTCGCCGTGCCCTGTCGCCGTGTGCCCGCTCGCGCCACCCCCGCCGGCGCCGGCCAGATCTCTTCCTGCCGGTGATGCTGATCGTCTTCGGCCTGGGCATGCTGGTGCTCCTGATTGCCGCCATCCGGGTCCTGATGAGCGACCTCACCCACGGCGGCGAGCCCTCGCCGTGATTCGTGCTCTCGGTGTTCGCGACGGCGATCCAGTTGGTCGTGGTGGTCGCGCTGCGCCTCAGGCGGCGGTCGGGCGCGGCGGCGTTCGTGGCGGCCGTGCTGCTGCAGAGGTTGCGAGTCCTACGCTCACGTCCGTCCCGGGCGTAGCCCCGCGTTGTCGTCGACAAGACGCAGGCGATTCGCCAGCGACATGTGGGGGAGGTTGACGACACACCTCCTCGCACAGCACTGGTGACGATCACGTGGTGACCAGATCCCCTGTGGCAGACGATCGCGACCTCCTGCACCGGTGTGCGCGCCGAGCCGAGGCCGCCGTGGACCCCGAACCACGGGTCTTGCGTCGCCGGACGCGGATGTGGCCCGAGCAGGCAGACCGCTTGCCGCCTGCTCTTCACGATCGATTCGTCCAGTGGCAGACGGCCGGTATCGCCGGCTGCTTCAGCGGTTATGACTCCATGTAGCCCGTCACGCTGATCCGCATGTCATGGATGTCCCGCCATCGCCGCTGCGAAGCAGGTCACCGCTTGGTGCCCGGCCGCCGGACCGGGTTCGGCCGACGACGCCGTTCTCGGCGTCCCGCCCGGGCGCCGAGTGCCGTCAGTCGGTGATGCCGCTTTCGATGCCACCCTGGGACCGGTTGAGGCGCTGAGCCTCGTGGAGCTGGTCCTCGAGGCTGATGATGCGGCAGGCGGCGTCGATGGGGGTGCCCTGGTCGACCAGTTCCCGCGCGCGGGCGGCCAGGCGCAGCTGGTGGCGGGAATAGCGGCGGTGCCCCTGCAACTACCACTACACAAACAACTACACACTGCTGATCTTCGCGGGCACACCGGCTCCACCCGCGTCCTGCACTACCGCTCCGGGACCGGCACTACCTGGTCAAACCTCTTCACAACTCGGTCCTGGAGTACTGCTCGCGGTCACCAACGCGCCACACGACCTGCAGCTCCATTTCCCGGAACCGCCAGTCCGCGTCCGCCCGGACTGCCTCGCCGGTGATCACGCTGCCCGTGGTGAAGTGCGACTGCAGGGACAGTTCGTCGCGCACTTCCGGCGCCCAGACGTGGACGGCTGTCATGTTGGCGCGCAGGCGTGCGACGTCCGCGTTCAGCTGTCCGTCGTCGATCGCCGCCCAGTAGGCGTTCAGCAGGGCACTGATCGCACGAGAAGTACCGCGAGCGTCTCGTCAGCAACGCCGGCCGCGACACCTGCTCACTCGAGGGGCGTCGCCTTCTTCACCGTACGCGGCGTACCGGACTTCGGCCAGTTCGCCGCGGGCGCCGCCCAGTGCGGGGGCACGGCGACCATCATCGGCGACGACGTCACCCGGTACGTCGCCGATCAGGTGGAGCGGCAACGGAATCGCGCGGTGCCGTACCGCTACCTGACGTTCGCCACCGAGCCGGTGACCGAACCGGCGGGCGTCGCGCGGGACTTCTGCACCGCATGGACGACATGTTCGGCTTCGAACGGACCGCGCGGCGACGGTCGCTGGACGGCCACGCGGCCATGGCCTACGGCGCGGCACAGGTGAGGATCACGGCCACCGCCTACCTGCGCGAGACCGCCGCCACGATTCCCGTGACGCCCGGCGCGATCTGGCGCGAGATCACGGCGATCCACACCTCCGCCCCCGACGAACGCCAGACCAACAAGGGCCTCGAAGGCTCACCGGCTCCATTGACTACGGAGGCGACATCGGCCGGAACCCCGAGAACAAGCCCGTCGCGGTTCTGCGCGTCGAAGGCGGCGAGGTCGGCCGGCAAACCCAGGGCTTCTGCGGTCGCGCCCCGACCCACCCGTCGGACCCGTGGTGCCCACCACCGAGTTGACCCCGCGCCTCCCGCTCGCCGGGGACGGCTCATCGGCGTGGCCGCGCGGTCCGCGCACCGGGCCCCGCGCCGGGACGGCGTCTCGGCCGGGGCGCCGTGGAGCAGCGCCCGCGATCGGTCCGGGTGGCCGTGGGCGCGGGACTGCGCAGCTCACCGCGCACGGCCCTGGCGAAGATGCGTTGCGTGTGCTCGGTCGGCGGCACGTCCAGGTCGTGCCGCAGGCGCCGCACGCACATCCGGTGCCAGTTGCGGACCTGGCCGAGCTCGCCGCGCCGGGCGTGCAGGACCATCAGGGTCTGGTACACCTCCTCGTGGTACGGGTCGATGGCCAGGATCCGGCGGCACAGTTCGACGGCCTCGGCGTCGTCGCCCCGGCGCAGCGCGTCGGCGCGCAGGGCCGTCAGGGCGTGCAGCGCCCGCGTCCGGTAGTACTGCCGCTGCTCCTCGACCCAGTCCGCGGTCTCCCCGGCCAGGAAGTCGCCGGCGTAGAGCCGCGCGGCCCGCCGGTAGCAGGCCATGGCTTCGGCTCGGGCGCCCCGCGACTCGGCGGCGTGCGCTTCGCGCAGGGCGCGGTCGAACTCGTCGACGTCGAGCCACAGGTTCGTGGCGAGGAGCTGATAGCCGTGCGCGCGGCAGACGATCTCGACCGGCCGTCCGCCGGCCGCCTGCTCGAGCGTCCGGCGGACGGCGTGCACCGCCACCTTCAGCGAACTCGACGCCGGCGACCACGCGCCACCCGGCCACAGCGTCTCGAACAGCTTCTCCCGCCGGACGATCCGGCCGCGGTTGAGCAGCAGGTACTGGAAGAGGTGGCGCGCCTTGCCCGCGTGCCAGCACGTCACCGGTTCGCCGGCCAGGGACACCTCGAAAGCCCCGAAGCAGCGGACCACGACCGCTGTACCATTGTTTCGCCCTCGCCGGGCCTTGGCCACCGTAGCGTCGTCTCGCACGACTCCAGCCCCCATCCCAACACCGAGAACCACCGCGCCAATGTTCCGGAAACCCACGCTAGGCACCCGAGATCCGCGATGTCCTTGACCGACCACAGCGGGACGCCCGCCGGCGAGATCAGGGGCAGGTCCGGGCGGTCGAGCGAGGCGAGCAGCCGGTCGAGCGCGGCCGCCAGGTCGGCGTCCGGACGTTCTTCCCGGTACACGTCGTGGAGGGCCACGACGTCGGCCACGCGCGCCGCGCCGGACGCCGCCAGGGCCGCCAGCCAGCCCACGACGTCGCTTCCTTCGAGGTAGCAGTCGTTCCGGCGGAACAGCGCCGGCCGGTCGTGGCGCAGCGCCTGGAACAGCGCCTGCTGCCGGGCCACGGCCGTCCGGGTGTGGCCGGCGAGCCGGTCGAAGTGGACGACCAGGACTTCGGGTTCCCCGGCCGTGTCGAGACTCCGGTCGACGACGCGTCCCGCCCGGTCGAGCAGCCTGAGCTCCGTGTGGACCTGGCCCGGCCGGTCGCCGGTGAGCCGCTTCTTCAGCCGCGCCCGCAGCACCAGCTCGCCACCGGCGACGTCGACGTCGCCGCGGTGCCGGTAGGTGTGCTGGAAGACCTCGAGGAGCTCGTAGAAGGCCGGTGCCGCGTCCCGCCCGGAACCGAACATCTCGTCGACGATGACGCGCCGCATGCGCTGGTGGACGTACTTCTCGCCGAAGGGGCTCGCCGAGGTCAGCCGGAAGAGGTCGCGCAGCGCGTCGAAGTGCCGGTCGCCGAGACGCTCCCCCGATTCGCGCAGCTCCTCCAGTGCGGCCAGCAGGCCGTCCACCAGCTTCACCGCGCGCAGCAACGGTTCCGTCGTGTCCGCCGTCCCGGTGTAGGCGACCGCGGGTGCGGTCAAGCCGTTGTCGTTCAGCAGTTGCACGGACTTCTCCCCCAGCCCCAGCTCCACGACCAGGTCGGGATCGAGACCGGCCAGGGTCGCCACGGTGTCCCGGGACGCCATGACTTCGTCGGTGAGCGCGAGGACGCCGTTGCGGACGTCCTCGGCCGTGGTGAGCAGGCCGGCACCGTGGTTCGAGACCACCGGGGTGTGGGGATCGGTGAACACGATGCCGTTCGCGTCCAGGAATCGGTCGAGAGCCGCGCGCACGCCGCTCATCCGTTCGGAGTGGGCCAGGAAGTTCGTCGGCTTCTTCAGCTCCTCCGTCCGCACCGCCGGGAATCGCGCCGTGAACGCGTCGAAATCCGGTTTCACCCCGGCTCGCACGTACACGTTCACCTGCCGGTCGGAATAGCGCTTGTGCACCTCGACGTCGGCCTTCGGATACGTCTTCCCGAGCGCGTCGAGAACGGCGGCGAGATCATCGGCGTCACCCTTCAGGGCGATGACGTGGAACGGCTCGGGAACCAGCCGCCGGCCGCGCAGCGCGTCGGGCAGGTGCACGGCGACCTCCCGGGCGACCGGCTCGTCGGGCACCTCGCCGTCGGCGGCCACCAGGACCAGCGGTGTGAAAGCCCTCGCGATCTTGACGCCGTCGCCGACGGACAGCGCCCCGCTCGCCACCGCGGAGGCGATGATGCCGAAGCTTTCACCGGTGTAGGCCGTGAACGGGAGCGGGATGCCGTTCTTCGCCGCGGTGTCCCGCAGGCGGGCCTCCAGGGCCACGCTGTGCACCAGGAACGCCGCTCCGATGAACGCCTGCTGCGCCAGCTTCCCGGTCGGCACGTTCTCGGGAACCAGCAGGAGCTTCGCCGGCCGGCCGGGAAAACCCAGCGCCCGCGCGGCCTGCCGGTAGACCTCGAGCACCGCCGGGCTCCCGGAGTCGAGCAGGTGGCTGCCGAGGTTCCGGTACGCGGCGCGGCTGCCCAGGCCCGGGAAGACGCCGGCGACGCGGTCCCGCCGGAGCGCCGGGGGACTCGTGCGGTGACCATTCGGAAGCACGTTCGAACGTGCACGGGAAGGAACCAATCTCATCGCTTCTCCCCGAGTTTCTCCAGGACGGAAACGGGGAAACCTCGCCCTGCCGTCGGACAGCCTGTCGATGTCGCGTGTGCTGTCGAAAGTAGGAGAGCCGGGCACCGGTCTCAAGCGCGCAGGCGCTGGTGGAGCCGATGAGACAGGGCACGATGTCACCAAAGTCGTAGTGCCGGTTCCACCTATGACGGCGGTGCCCGTTCCGATGCCGCACCTACGATGAGGTCGTTCACCCACGAGGGCATGCACATGGAATGGAGGGTAGACATGCCTATCGGGCTTCTCGCCTTGGCGCTGGGAGGCTTCGGCATCGGGCTCACCGAGTTCGGGATCGTGGGTCTGCTGCCCGAGGTGGCGGCGGACTTCGGGGTCACCGAATCGGTGGCCGGATACCTGGTCTCGGGGTACGCGCTCAGCGTCGCGGTCGGCGCCATCGCGCTCACCTTGGCGATCTCGAGGTTCGACCGGAAGAAGGTGTTGCTCGGGCTGATGGTGCTGTTCATCGCGGGCAACCTGATCTCGGCCGTCGCGCCGGTCTACTCGGTGATGCTGCTCGGCCGGATCGTCGCGGCGCTGTGCCACGGCGCGTTCTTCAGCGTCGGCGCGGTGGTCGCCGCGGAGATGGTCGCGGAGAACCGGAAGGCCAGCGCCATCGCGCTGATGTTCGGCGGCCTGACCGTGGCCAACGTGCTCGGCGTCCCGCTGGGCACCCTGCTCGGCCAGCAGCTCGGCTGGCGGTCGACGTTCTGGGCGATCACGGTCATCGGCGTCGTCACCATGGCCGGCATCGGGCTGCTGGTCCCGCGGCCGGCGCCGGTCGCCCGGACCGGCCTGCGCGGTGAGCTCGGCGCGTTCCGCCGTCCCCAGGTCTGGATCTCGGCGGCGATCACCGTGCTGTCCTACGGCGGCATGTTCGGAGCGTTCACCTACATCGCCTTCACGCTCACCGAGGTCAGCGGCTTCGCCACCACCACGGTGCCGTGGCTGCTGGTGCTGTTCGGCGTCGGCATGTTCGCCGGCAACTTCCTCGGCGGCAAGGCGGCGGACCGGGCGCTGGACAAGTCGCTGCTGGTGGTCCTCGCGCTGCTCACGGCGGTGCTCGGGGTGTTCGCCCTGACCGCGCACAGCAAGGTCCTGACGGTCGTCTCGCTGTTCCTGATGGGCACCGTCGGCCTGGCCACCGCGCCCGGCCTGCAGCTGCGGATCATGCGGTACGCCGAGGACGCGCCGACGATGGCCTCCGGCGCCAACATCGCGGCGTTCAACATCGGCAACGCGCTCGGGGCCTGGCTCAGCGGTCTCGCACTGGCGGCCGGACTCGGGTTCGTCTCGCCGCTGTGGGTCGGCGCCGCGGTCAACGTCGTGGGTCTCGCCGTCCTGGCGGCCGGGTCGGCGGCGGCGCGCCGGCAGCAGCCGCAGGTCGCGGAGGCTCACCAGGCCGTCACCGCCTGACGCGCATCGCGCCGAGGACGCCCGCTCCCCCGCGGAGTGGGCGTCCTGGCGCGCTGTCACTCTGTTCTCCCCGTGGACGGCCACCCACGGACGGCCAGTTCGATTCCCCGCTGGCGGTCAGTTGCACGGTCAGTGATCGCAGCAGGTTCGTCGGCCGGCGCGGCCGTGCTGGTCATGCCGCGACGTTGATCGCGCCTCGACTGCCAGCACGGCGCGTTGAACGGCGCGGCGGCACGGGATCCGTCAGTTGCCAAGGTCGTGGGACCACCGGGTTGCCCGCGATAGGACCACCTTGCGGCTCGGCATCGTTGTAAGAACACGTTCTCGATAACGGTGCCCGCGCGTCAGTCTCCTCCTGCCGCGAACGCCCTCTTCTGCCGACGAGCGTTGCGACACGAGGTCGCACGTGGTGAGTGAGCTCTGTTGATTGGAGGTTCGGTCTAGTGCCGGAGACGTAGCTCCTGGTCAGTGTTCGTGACCGGTCCCCGCCTTGACGTGCGTGGCCAGTGATGGCTGGGTGCGAAGCTCAGGGAAAAGCCCAAGGGTTCCCGCTCCGTCCGGGGACCACAGGTCAGGGGAAGGCCGGAAGGGTGAACGTCAGTGAACCCTCGCTGATGCCTCGTTACGGCAAACTCCCGGGTCGGGTTGTTGTGCCGGGAGAGAGAAGAGGCCAGCCGCTGAGAGTCGGCAGACGACGGCCGAGGACGCTTCTACGGCCGTGGGAACACCGTCGCCTCCGGGGTACAGAGGGCACCCGACCCGGTCGCATCTCACACGCGCGGAACGTGGAAACCCCGTCCAGGTCCGCGACACCTCCGTGGTGTCGCGGTAAGCCGACCGCAAGGAAAGCCCAATCCCTGGGCGGGAACAGGACGCCCAAGAAGCGAACGCCGGCGGCCGAAAGGCAGCAGGAAAACGGAAGCGATATGACCGGTCCTCCACCGGTTGGTCTCCGCATAACTGGCCGGATACCGGGCCTGGTGCCCGGCTGCGAAAGCAGGCTGACATGTGGCGGGTGAGCCCGTGAAAACGAAGCACCGAACCCACCGGAACCGAAGGGCAAGTTAGACACCCATGGAGGTGAACGGACCCGAGGACGACATCCTCAACTGGGACGTCATTGACTGGCGGCACCACGAGGACAACGTACGGCGGTTACGGGGCAGGATCTTCACGGCGACGAAGGACGGGGACTGGCCCAAGGTCAGGAACCTGCAGAAGATGATGCTGCGAAGCTGGTCGAACACGCTGGTGAGCGTACGGCAGGTCGCGCAGCGCAACGCTGGCCGCAACACCGCGGGGATCGACGGGCAGGTCGCGCTGACCTCCCCGGTCAGGGCGGAGCTTGCGGTGCGGACGCATCGCACGGCCCGGTCCTGGAAACCCCGCGCGGTGAAGCGGGTGTTCATACCGAAAGCCAATGGGAAACAGCGGCCACTCGGAATTCCCGTGCTCGCCGACCGCGTCCACCAGGCGCGGCACCGCAACGCGTTGGAGCCCGAGTGGGAGGCCCGGTTCGAGCCTAGATCGTATGGGTTCCGGCCAGGCCGCAGCTGTCAGGACGCGATCTCGGTAATCCACGTGATGGCCTGCGGCAAGACCGCGAAACGCCTGTGGGTGCTGGACGCGGACCTCAGCGCCGCGTTCGACAGAATCGACCACGACCGGCTGCTTGCCGCGATCGGATCGTTTCCCGGTAAGGGAATGATCCGTGACTGGTTGCGGGCAGGCGTGTTCGAACCGGGCAAGGGATTCACCCCGACCGAGGAGGGAACCCCGCAAGGCGGGGTGATCAGTCCGCTGCTGTTGAACGTTGCGTTGCATGGGCTGGAGGAAGCGGCCGGAGTCCGCCAGGAACGCAGTGACACACGGCGAACCAAGCGAGGCTCTCCCGCGCTGGTCAGGTATGCCGACGACATGGTGGTGCTCTGCCATTCCAGGCAGGAGGCCGAGCAGGTCAAGGCGAAGCTCGCCCTTTGGCTGGCGCCCAGAGGTCTGTCCTTCAACGAGGACAAGACGAGGATCGTCCACCTCGACGACGGATTCGACTTTCTGGGATTCACCGCCCGCCGCTATCAGGGCAAGCTGATCATCAAACCCAGCAAAGCCGCTATCGCACGAGTCACCCAACGCCTTGCCGCGGAAATGCGTGCCCTGCGCGGCGCGAACGCGGCGATGGTCCTCGTCACGATCAACCCGATCACGCGAGGCTGGGCGAACTACTACCGCGGGGTGGCATCGTCGAGGGTCTTCGCGGCCCTGGACACCTACCTGTGGCGGCTCACTTACAAGTGGGCCTGCCACTGCCATCCCGACAAACCGAAGTCCTGGGTCATCACCCGGTACTTCGGCCGGTATCACAAAGCCAGGCAGGACCGCTGGGTGTTCGGCGACCGCGACAGCGGCGCCTACCTGCCCAAGTTCGCCTGGACCAAGATCGTCCGGCACCGGTTGGTCCGCAGCGAGGCGTCTCCGGACGACCCCGCACACGCCGACTACTGGGCCGACCGGCGACGCAAGCGCGCACCTCCGCTCGATCGCAGCGCCCTTTTCCTGCTACGCAAGCAGAAAGGACGTTGCCCGACATGCGGGGACCTGCTCCTGCACGCCGACCGTGAGCCACAAAGCCCCCGTGAATGGGAACAGTGGCACCGCACCACCCGCAAGGCGATCACCAGACAGCACATCATCGCCCATGGGACACGCGGCACGCCGGACGACACCCGACTCGTTCACTCCCACTGCCAGCGCCGGGCAACCGGCGCCGACAGGGAACCAGCAACTCTGTATTCCTGAAGCGCCCCAAGGGGCTTGCTTGAGCCGTGTGCATCGACGAGATGCACGCACGGTTCTGAGGGGGGGCGGGGCGCAGCAATGCGTCCCGCCTACCCGGCGATTCGTACGCGCTGCTTGTGCAGACTCGGCAAGACGGGCCTGTGCCTCGACGTATACGACGTCGGCAGCAACCTCGGCCCGCAGCTGGGCCAGTGGCCGTGCAAGAACGCGCCGGGGATGAACCAGAACGTCACCCTCTGCTGAGCAGCACCGCCCGGAACGCTTCTCGGATCCACAGTGGACCAAGCGGTGGCGAGCCGGCGCGCGGTCCGGCACCGCTACCGGACCGCCTTGCCGGCGCCCTACTCCCGAGCACTACGGGATGAGCACGATCTTGCCGCGTGCGCGCCGGCGCATCAGGTGGCGGTACGCGGTGCGCACCTCGGCCAGCGGGTAGCTCGCCGCGATCGGGACGTCGAGGTCGCCGGCCGCGACCAGCTTGGTCAGTTCGGCCAGCACCTCGGCGTTCGCGGAGCCGGCCATACCCTCGCTCTTGACGCCCGTGCCGGCCGCGCCCGCGAAGTCGATGATCGTGTTGATCCGGTCCTTGGCGACACCGAGCTCGAGGGCCAGCTCGACGTAGCCGTCGCCGAAGTTGTCGACGAACGCGTCGACACCCTCGGGCGCGGCCGCGCGGACCCGGTCGAGCACCCCGTCGCCGTAGGTCACCGGGACCACGCCGTGGTCGCGCAGCCAGGCGTGATTGGCCTCGCTCGCCAGCCCGATGACGGTGGCGCCCGCGCGGCGAAGCAGCTGCACGGTCAGCGAACCCACCCCGCCCGCCGCCCCGGCGACGACGACCGTGTCACCCGGACCGGCCCCGACAGCCCGCACGTTCGCGTGCGCGGTGGCCCCGGCGACGAACAGCGCGCCCCCCGCCTCCCACGGCACCGCGGCATCGCGCGGCACGAGCTGACCGGCCGGGACGGCGACCAGTTCGGCGTGGCTGGCGCGGGTGTCCACCCAGCCGATCACCTCGTCGCCGACCGACCAGGTCCGCACCGCAGAGCCGATCTCCGTCACGACGCCGGCGAGGTCGCTGCCCTGCCCGGACGGGAACGTCGCGGGCCAGCTTTCGTGCAACGCGCCGGTCCTGATCACGTTCTCACCGGGGTTGATCCCGGCGGCCCGGACGCGCACCAGTACCTCGCCGGCCGCGGGCCGCGGCCGGGGCACGTCCCGCACCTCCAGCACGTCGATGTCGCCGTACTCGTCAAACCGCACTGCCTGGGGCATGCCGCCCCTCCTTCCGGACTCCTCGTCTGAACTCCAGCAAACCCGGTCCGGAAGGCATGATCCATGCTGGATTCACGCGAAAAAATATGCGATCGTCTCGTAGCGTGGACGTACTGACCGATCTCCTGCAGCGCTCGCGTGCGCGCGGCGCCGCGTTCTCGCACTCGACAGCGCGAGGCGCCTGGGGAATCCGGTTCCCCACCGGCGGCAAGCTCGCGATCCACGGCATCCTCGGCGGCGAGGCGTTCGCGTGGACCGACGACCCCGGCCGCTCCCGCCACGTGCTCACCGGCGACGTCGTCCTGGTCCGCGGGCCGGTCCAGCAGTTCATGGCCCACACGCCGGGCGCCGACGTGGTGCCGTTCGCCTACCCCCGCTCCGCCGGCCCGGGCCGGGGCGCGCGCCGAATGGAGTTCGGCGCCGAGTCCGGCGACCCCACCACGTTCTTCTGCGGCGCGTACACCTTCCAGGGCGAACTCTGCGCGGGGCTGCTGGCCGGGCTGCCGGACCTGACCGTGGTCCGCCCGTGCGCCGGGTCGAGCCTGCGCGCGGCCCTCGACATGTTCGCCGCCGAAATCCTCCGTGACGCGCCGGGGCAGCAGGCCCTCCTGGACAGCCTGCTCGACGTCGTCCTGGTGCAGGTACTGCGAGAACAGCTCGCCACCGACGTGGCGGCCGCTCCGGCGTGGTTCCGCGCGATGGACGACCCGTCGGTCGGGGCGGCGCTGCGCGCCGTGCACGCGGCCCCGGCGCGCGCCTGGACGGTCGCCGATTTGGCCGGCGAGGCCGCCCTTTCCCGCGCGACGTTCGCGCGCCGATTCACTGCGCTGCTCGGCGTGGCCCCGCTGACCTACCTCGCCGACTGGCGGATGGCGCTGGCCCGCGAGCAGCTGCGCGACGGCGACGCCGGCCTGGCCGCGGTAGCGCACTCGCTGGGGTACGCGTCGGAGTTCTCCTTCGCCGCCGCCTTCAAACGCCACCACGGCGTGGCACCCGGCCGGTGGCGAACCTCCGCCGGCACGGCAGCTCCGTCGCCACGGACCGGCATGCGGTAAATCATCTCGTGGCGCAACGAAATGAACTGGCTCTCGCGGTCATGGAGCTCATCGACCAGGGACACCTCCGGATCTCCCGGCGCCACCACCTTCACCCGCGTCCAGGTGCTGGGAACCGTAGCCGCCCGTCGGCCGGTCCGCCGAGGCACGATCGCCGCCGAACTCGGCCTCACCGCGTCGGCGACCAGCCGGCACCTCGCCGCACTGGAACGAGCGGAGCAGGTCACCGTGTCCCCGGACCCGGACGACTCCCACACGTCGAGCTGGCGACCGTCCTCGGTGAGGGCGCCTGCTTCCGGCTCAGGTTGCCGGTGCCGGTGCCGGTGCCGGATCAGGATTGAGCGCTACTCCCGGTGAAGTCGATCAGCACCTTCGAGGCCACTGAGCGATCGCCGGCGACATCGAACGCCGCGACCGCTTCGGCGACCGGGAACCGGTGGGTGACCACCGGATCCACCGGCAGACCGCCGGCCAGCAGCGCAAGGGCGTCGTCGAACTCGGTGTCGAAGCGGAACGCGCCGGTGAGCGTGATTTCGCGCGTCACCACGACGTTGCCCAGGAAGCCCGTCTCGCCAGTCGGGAGCAGCCCGAGCAGGACGACCGTGCCCCCGCGGCGGGTCCGGGCCACGCAGGTCGCGAGGCCCGCCGGGGCGCCGGACGCCTCGATCGCCACGTCGGCGTCCGCCGGCCACGCCGGGTCGTCCGGGCGGTCGGCGGGCACCGTCGACGTCGCGCCGAGCAGCTCGGCGACCTTCAGCGGCTGCGGAAGCAGGTCGCTCACGACGACCTCCGCCGCGCCCGCGTGCCGCAAGGCGGCCACGACCAGGCAGCCGATCGGCCCGGCGCCGGTGACGAGGACCCGCTTGCCACGGACGTCCCCCGCGCGGTGGACCGCGTGCAGCGCCACCGACAACGGCTCGGCCAGCACGGCCCGATCGAGCGAGAGCCCGGCCGGAAGCACGCGGACCTGACCGGCGGGCACCACGAGCTGCCGCGTGAAGCCGCCCTGGACGTGCGGGGTGCGCGCCGCGCTGCCGAGGTAGCGGGACCGAGCGCAGACGTTCCGGTGGCCCTCCCGGCACTCTCGACACTCACCGCAGGGCGTCGCCGGGTGGACCGCCACCGGATCCCCTTCCGCCAGGCCGGTCACCCCCGGCCCGAGGGCCGCGACGTGGCCGACCACCTCGTGCCCGAGCACCATCGGCTCGCGCACGGTGAAGTCGCCGACCGCACCGCGGTGGTAGTAGTGCAGGTCGGACCCGCAGATCCCGCCGAACGCGACCCCGACCGCCACCTCACCCGGACCGGGCTCGGCCGGGACGCGGTCCTCGATCCGCAGATCGCCCGCTCCGTGCACGACACACGCTGTCGAAGAAGTCATCGAACTCACCTCAGAGCACCGAGAGCATGCCGCCGTCGACGTACAGCAGCTGCCCGTTGACGAACGCGGACGCGTCGGACGAAAGGAAGATGAGCGCGCCGACCAGGTCTTCGACGCGACCCCAGCGCCCGGCCGGCGTGCGGCCGCGCACCCAGGCGCTGAACTCCTCGTCGGCCACCAGCGCAGCCGTCAGCTCGGTCTCGAAGTAGCCGGGTGCCAGGCCGTTGACCTGGATGCCGGCCGGCCCGAGGTCGGCGCACATCCCCTTGGTCAGCAGCTTCAGCCCGCCCTTGGTCGCGGCGTACGGCGCGATGCCCGGGCGGACGGTTTCGCTCTGCACCGAGCAGATGTTGACGATCTTGCCGCGGCCGCGGGGCAGCATCCGCCGGGCGACCTCGCGCCCGACCAGGAACGCGCTGCTGAGGTTCGTGTCGAGCAGCCGGTACCAGTCCTCGTCGGAGAACTCGGTGAACGGCGCCCGGTGCTGGACCCCGGTGTTGTTCACCAGGATGTCCAGCGCCCCGGCCCGGTCCTCGACGCGGGCGATGCCCTCGGCCACCGCCGCCGAATCGGTGACGTCGAAGGGTTCGGAAAGGACCGTCCCGAAATCGGACAGCTCCTTCCCGGCGCGCTCCAGAGCCGCGCGGTCGCGGCCGTTGAGGACGACCACACAACCCGCTTCCAGGAGCCCGCGGGCCAATGCGAAGCCGATCCCTCGGCTGGAGCCCGTCACGAGCGCGACGCGGCCGGCGATGTCGAACAGCGGATGGCTCGTCACGCGGGCACCACCTCGGGGATCGGGGTGCGGGCGGGCCGGCCTGCGAGGACGTCGAGGAGGTTGTCGACGGCCAGGTCGACCATCGCCGCCCGGGTTGCCACGGTGGCCGACCCGACGTGCGGCAGCGCGACCAGCCGGTCGGCCGCGACGAGGTCGGCCACGTCGGCGCCCCGGGGTTCGCGCTCGAAGACGTCGAGCCCGGCCGAGTGGAGGACACCGGTGCGCAGCGCCGCCAGCAGCGCGGCTTCGTCGACGACGCCGCCGCGGGAGGTGTTCACCAGGGTCGCGGTGGGTTTCATGGTCCGCAGTTCCGCAGCACCGATGAGATGCCGGGTGGCCGGGGTCAGCGGCACGTGCAGGGAGACGACGTCGGACTCGGACAGCAGCGTCGGCAGGTCGACCCCGCCGGGCGCGGCCGGGTCGTGGTGCAGCACGCGCATGCCGAACCCGGCGGCGCGGCGCGCCACCGCGCGGCCGATCTGGCCGTAGCCGACCAGGCCGAGCGTCGCGCCGTGGACGTCCAGGCCGAGGTAGCCGTCCATGGCGAAGTGGGTCCAGCCGCCGGCCAGCAGGCTGTCGCGGGCCGCGCCCAGTCGGCGGCGGGCCTGCAGGACGAGCGCGAACGCCAGGTCGGCGGTGGTTTCGGCGAGCACGCCCGGGGTGTGCGTGACGACGACGCCGCGTTCGCGGGCGGCGGCCTGGTCGACCGCGTCGTAGCCCATGCTGGCCAGGCTCACCACGCGCAACGCGGGCCCCGCGGCGTCGAGCAGGGCCGCGTCGACGTGGTCGTTGCCCAGGCACAGAATGCCGGCGGCCCCGTGGGCAAGCCGGGCGAGGTCGCCCGGCTGGGGACGGCCGGCGCCGGTCCAGCGGACCAGGTCGACGTGGTCGCCGAGCCGGCTCAGGCCGGTGCCGGGCAGGTCCCCTCGGGTGCTGAGCACACGCTGCTTCACTTTCGCTCCTCGGGCCGGAATCCGATCTCCGGAAAACATTAGGCAGCACGGTGCCGGGCCGACAAATAGCGATTCGCGGTGGCGTGATGCGTTCGCCTTATCGCTGTTCTTCTTCGTCGAACGCGGTGATCAGCTCGTGGAAGAGGTCGTGGACGACCAGGGCCGGCTCCGACAGCGGCTGGTGGTCGGACGTGCACAGCGAGAGCTGGACCTCGATCGCCGGGGCGATGCGCCGGACCACCAGGCCGCTGACGTCGAGGATCGCGCGTGCCGCCGACCAGGGCAGCACGGTCGCGCCCAGGTCCGCCGTCACGGCGTTGACCAGGGTCAGCGCCGATTCGATCTCGCCGACCACGCGCGGGGTCAGCGACACCTGCGCGAACGCGGCGTCGACGACCTGGCGGATGGTGTGGATCCGGCTCGGCAGCAGCAGGTCGACCTCGGCGAGTTCCTCCACCGTGACGTCCTCCCCCGATGCCGGCCGGGTGCCCGCCGAGATCAGCAGCAGGTCCTCGGTGCGCATCGGCTCGAACTGGACGCCGCGGATCGGGCCGGCGCCGTAGATGAACGCCATGTCCATCCGGCCGGTCATGATGGCCTCGCTGATCACGCCGCCGAAGTTTTCGTTGATGTGCAGGACGATCTCGGGGTAGCGCTCACGCACCGCGCGCAGCAGCGGCAGCGCGAGCGCGGCGCCGGTGCTGTAGGGCGCCAAGCCGACCGACACGCTGCCGGCCGGCGCGCGGCCGCCGACGTCGACCGCCGCGCGGGCCTGCTCGACCTGGCGCAGGATGAGCTGCGCGTGCCGGTACAGCGCGCGGCCCGCCTCGGTGGGCACCACCCCGCGCTTGCTGCGGATCAGCAGGCGCTGCGCGAACTCCGTCTCGAGCGTCGACACCTGCTGGCTGAGTGCCGGCTGCGCGATGTGCAGGATCGCCGCCGCGCGGGTGATGCTCCCCGCGTCGACGATCTTGACGAACGAATACAGGCGCCTCGTGTCCACAGTGTTCCCTCTCGGCCCGGCAGAGCCGTCATCGTACGTGCCTGCCGGAGTCATAACGAGCCGCGATCACGTCAGCCGGAACAGGTATTTGCCGCTCCCATGACCTGGGATTACGGTCTCCGAAACGCGCTTTCACCGGCGGCCCGAAATGTTCCGGGCCGGTGCTCTCCCGTGCTTTCCGGAGGCTCTTCATGACCGCGAAAATCGATCTCGTCGCCGATCTCGGCGAAGGGTTCGGCGCCTACACGCTCGGCGACGACGAAGCGCTGCTCGACATCGTCACCTCCGCCAACATCGCCTGCGGCTTCCACGCCGGCGACCCGTCCATCATGGACACGACGGTCCGGCGGTGCGTCGAACGCGGCGTCGGGGTCGGCGCCCACCCGAGCTTCCCCGACCTGGCCGGGTTCGGCCGGCGCGCGATGGACCTGACCGCGGCCGAAGTGCGCACCGCCGTGCTCTACCAGATCGGCGCGCTGCAGGCGTTCGCCGCCGCGCACGGCACCCGGGTGGCGCACGTCGCGCCGCACGGCAAGCTCGGCAACCTGGTCGCCACCCGCGCGGACTACGCGGCAGCCGTCGCCGATGCCGTCGTCTCGCTGGATCCGGACCTGATCGTGCTGGCCCAGGACGGCGAACTCGCCGACGCGGCCCACGCGCGCGACCTGCGGGTGGCGGTCGTCGGGATCGCCGATCGCGCCTACCGCGACGACGGGACCCTGGTGCCCCGCGGCGAGCCGGGCGCGGTCCTGCACGACCCGGCGGAGATCGCGGCGCGGACGGTCCGGCTGGTGACCGAAGGCGTGCTGGACACGGTCGGCGGCGCGGATCTCGCGGTCGCCTGCGACACCGTCCTGCTGCACGGCGACACCCCGGGCTCGGTCGCGGTGGCGCGCCGGGTGCGCGACGACCTGTGCGCCGCCGGCGTCACCGTCGAAACCCTGGGAGGCTGACGTGGACCACGGCCTGCGCGTCCGGGACTCCGGCGACTCCGCCGTCATGGTGACGGCCACCCGCGGCGACGAGGCGCACCGCTGGGAAACGGTGCACGCCCTGGCCGACGCCCTCGAGACGGCCGGCATCGACGGCGTCCACGGCCTCGTCCCCACCTACGACACCCTGCTGGTCGAGTTCGACTGCGTCCGCGTCGGCCACGCCGTCGTCCGCCGGGCCATCGACGACGCGGCCGGCGCGGCCCGAGGCGACCGGCCGGCGCCCGCCCGGTTCGTCGTGCCGGTGGTCTACGGGGGCGAGCACGGCCCCGACCTGCCGGTCGTCGCGGAGCGGCTCGGACTGTCCGAACAGGACGTCGTCGCCGCGCACAGCGGCAAGGACCTCGTCGTCCGCTGCCTCGGCGCACCGGTCGGCGCGCCCATGATGGACGGTCCGGCCTTCGGGAAGCCGGTTCCCCGCCTGGCTTCCCCGCGCACGAGCGTGCCCGCCGGCTCGGTCGCGGTCGCCGGGCGCCAGGCGGTGATCTGCCCGCTGCCCTCCCCCGGCGGCTGGCCGCTGCTCGGCCGCACCCCGCTGCGGGTGCTGGACCTCGGCGCCGACCGGCTGACCGCATACCGGCCGGGCGACCGCTTCCGGTTCGTCCCGATCGACGCCGCCGAGTGGTCCCGATACGCCGGGCGTCCGCTGGCGGCCGCTGGAGGCAGGGATGCCTGACACCCTCACCGTCACGCGGGCGGGCCACGCCGTCGTCCAGGACCTGGGCCGGTTCGGCCGGTCCCGGTCGGGGCTGCCGGTCAACGGCGCGCTCGACCAGTACTCGGCCCGCGTCGCCAACGTGCTCACCGGCAACGCCGAGAACGCGCCGCTGGTCGAGCTCACCGCGCTGGACTTCGGCTGCACCACCTCGGCCGACGTGCTCGTGGCCATCACCGGCGCGCCCGCCGAGGTGACCGTGGACGGGTCGCGGCGGGTGCGGTGGGAGCCGTTCACCGTCCACGCCGGACAGACCCTCCGGATCGAGGGCATCCGGGACGGCCTGCGCGTCTACCTCGCGATACACGGCGCCGTGGCCGCGACCTACCTGCTCGGCAGCTGTGCCCCGGACACGATCCTCGGGTTCGGCCGCCGGCTCCACGAGGGCGACGAACTCGCCCTGACCACCCGGCTCCCGCCCTTGGAGCACCCGGTGTTCCGGCACCCGGTGTTCCGCCTCCGCCCGCCGGTGCCGCGGTTCGGCGAGCCGTGGACCGTCGACGTCACCGACGGTCCCGACGTCGCCGACTTCGGGACCAGTGCCGGCCGGCTGTACGCCGAGCCGTTCACCGTCACCGCCCGCAGCAACCACGTCGGCCTGCGCCTGGCCGGCCCGGTCCCGCGCCGGGAAACCACCGGCGAGATCCTCTCCCGCGGCGTGCCGGTCGGTGCCGTCGAGGTCCCGGCCGGCGACGAGCTGCTCGTCCTGCACCGCGGCCGCGGGGTCACCGCCGGTTACCCCGTGCTCGCGGTCGTCACCACCACCGGCCTGTCCGCCCTCGGGCAGGCCCGGCCCGGGCAGGCCGTCCGGTTCCGCCGGCGCGCCGTCGAAGAAGCCGTGGCCGCGCGCATCGCCCAGCACCACGCCATCCGGGCACTCCACCGCCGGGTGTCCACCGTGTTCGACGCCCTCCGCATCCCCGTGCCCGTCCACTGAGGAGACCATGATGAGTACCGTGGCCGCACAATCCGACTCACCCGTCGTCGACGCCCGCACCGCGCGCCGCATCACCGCGGCCGGCTGCGTCGGCATCTTCGCCGAGCTCTACGACAACGGCATCTTCGGCTTCATGGCGGCGACCCTGGCCACGGTCTTCTTCCCGGACTCCCAGAACGCCGTCCTGCTGGTGTTCATCGGGTACGCCGTGTCCTTCTTCTTCCGGCCGCTCGGCGGCATCATCTGCGGCCAGCTCGGCGACCGCATCGGCCGCCAGCGCATGCTGGTGTTCGTCATCCTGCTGATCAGCGTGGCCACCGCGGCGATCGGCGTCCTGCCGAGCTACGCCGCGATCGGCGTGGCCGCCCCGATCCTGCTGCTCCTGCTGCGGGTGCTGCAGGGCTTCTCGGTCGGCGGCGAGGCCGCCGGGGCGATGACGTTCCTCGCCGAGCACGCGCCGGAAGGCAAGCGCGGCCTCTACACGAGCTTCGCGCAGATCGCGTCGTTCCTCTCGCTGCTGACCGGCACGCTGATCGCGGCCGCGATGACCAGCGGCCTGGGCGCGCAGCGGATGCACGACTTCGGCTGGCGCATCCCGTTCCTGCTGGCCGTGCCGCTGGGCCTCACCGGCATCTACATCCGCCGCCGGATCAACGACACCCCGCGGTTCACCCGGCTCAAGGAGGAAGGCGGCCTGTCGGCCAACCCGCTCAAGGAGGCCTTCTCCTCCCCCGAGCACCGGCGCGCGATGCTGCTCGCGCTGTTCATCCCGCTGATGAACGGCTCCGGCTACTACGTCCTGTTCACCTTCATGCCGACCTTCATGAGCAAGAACCTGACGTTCGGCACGGTCTCGGGCCTGCTGGTCACGGCGTCGAGCCTGGTCGCGATCTCCGTCGCCATCCCCTTCATGGGCAAGCTGTCCGACCGGATCGGGCGCAAGAAGGTCCTGCTCGGCGCGGCCGCCGCGATGATCGTCGCCGGCATCCCGTGCTACGCGCTGATCGCCACCGGCTCGGTCGGGCTCGCGATCCTCGGTGCCTGCGTGATGGCCGTGATCTTCGCCGGCCACACCGGTGTCATCCACGTCCTGCTGGTCGAGCTGTTCCCCACCCGCGTCCGGTACTCGGCCTACGGCCTGGGCTACAACATCTCCTCCGCGCTGTTCGGCGGCACCGCTCCCCTGCTGATGACCTACCTCATCGCCGAGACGCACAACGTCTACGTGCCCGCCTTCTACGCCGTGCTCACCGCGCTCGGCACGCTGATCGCCGTCTCGCGGGTGCAGGATCGCGCGCACATCCCGCTGCGCGACGCGTGATACGGATTCCCTATCACGCCACCGCGAACCGCTCTTTGTCAGCGCTCTTTTTCTTTCCTAGCATCGAAAACGAGCCCACTCCCGATCGCTTTCGGAGACGTCCCATGCCCTTTTCCGACTATTCCACCGCGCTGGTCACCGGCGCCTCGACCGGGATCGGCGCCACGGTCGTCGAGCGCCTGGCGAAACAGGGCCTGCGAGTCCACGCCGTCGCCCGCGACAGCGAACGCCTCAACGAGCTGGCCGAGCGCACCGGCTGCGTCCCGCACGCGCTGGACCTCACCGACACCGCCGCGCTGACCGAGCTGACCCGCGGCCTCGAGATCGACGTCCTCGTCAACAACGCCGGGGTGTCGAGGACCGGGAACATCCTGACCGTCGACGAGTTCGGCGTCGACGAGCTCGTCGCGGTCAACGTCGCCGCCGTGCTGCACCTGGTGCGGCTGCTCATGCCGGGCATGGTGGCGCGCGACCGCGGCCACATCGTCAACATCAGCTCGATCGCCGGCGTCTACAACTTCGGCGGCAACACCGTCTACCACGCGACGAAGGCGGCGGTGCACACGATCTCCCGGCAGCTGCGGGTGGACGGGTTCGGCAAGCGGGTGCGCGTCACCGAGATCTGCCCCGGCCGCGTCGAGACCGAGATCTTCGGCAGGCTGCTCGGCGACATGGACGCGGCGCAGCGCGAGTTCTACGACGGCTACGAGTCCCTCAAGCCCGAGGACATCGCCGACGCCATCGAATTCGCCGTCGACTCGCCGCGGCACGTCAACATCGGGCACATCGAGATCCTGCCGACCTTCCAGGTACCGGGCGGCCTGGAGTTCGAACGACGGAGCGACGCATGACCCTCGCCCAGCGCGTCACCCGCATCCAGCCCTCGCCCAGCACCGCGGCCGCGCAGCGGGTCCGGGAACTGCGGTCGGACGGCGTGCGGATCGTCGACCTGACCGTCGGCGAACCGGACTTCGACACCCCCGAGCACGTGAAGACCGCCGCGGTGGAAGCGATCCGGCGGGGCGACACGAAGTACACGCCCGTGAACGGCACGCCGGAACTGCGTCGCGCGATCGCCGCGAAGCTCGCCCGGCGGCACGGCCTCGACGTCCCGCTCGACCGGATCGCCGTCGGCGGCGGCGCGAAGCAGGTCATCTTCCTCGCGCTGACGGCCACGGTGAACCGCGGCGACGAGGTGATCGTCCCGGCGCCGTACTGGGTGTCCTACCCGGACATGGTGCTGGCCAACGACGGCACCCCGGTGATCGTCGCCTGCCCGGCCGAGCAGGGCTTCAAGCTGACCGCCGACGCTCTGCGCGCCGCGATCACCCCGCGGACGCGCTGGCTGGTCCTCAACACCCCGGGCAACCCCACCGGCGCGAGCTACACGCGCGCGGAGCTGGGTTCGCTGGCCGAGGTCCTTCTGGATCACCCGCACGTCCGGGTGCTGACCGACGAGATCTACGACGAGATCCGCTACGAGCCGGGGACGGCGGCCACGCTCACGCAGGTGGAGCCGCGGCTGGCGGACCGCGTCCTGATCACCAACGGCGTCTCGAAGACGTACGCGATGACCGGCTGGCGCATCGGCTACGGCGCCGGCGCGCCCGACGTCGTCGCGGCGATCAACAAGCTGCAGTCCCAGATCTCGTCGTGCCCGTCGTCGATCTCCCAGGCCGCGGCCGTCGCGGCGCTCGACGGGCCGCAGGACTTCGTCGAGGAGACGGTCGCGGTCTACCGGACCCGGCGCGACCGGACGGTGAAGCTGATCGACGACGTCCCCCTGCTCTCGTGTACGCCGCCCGACGGCGGGTTCTACCTCTTCGTCGACTGCGCCCGCGCCTTCGGGCACCGCACGCCGGACGGGACGACCATCCGCACCGACGCGGACTTCGCGCGCTACCTGCTCGAAGCGGAGCAGGTAGCCGTGATCCACGGCGAGGCCTACGGATCGCCGGGCTATTTTCGCGTCTCCTTCGCCACGTCCGACGCGGTCCTCGCCGAAGCATGCACCCGCATCGCGCGCGCCTGCGCCGCCCTCACTCAGGAGTCCTCATGACCCGCGTCCACACCGCCTTCGACCGCCCCGACCCGGCCCTGGTCAAGGAGCTGGGCAAGCACTCCGCGGCTACGATCCACGAAGCCCAGGGCCGCCGGGGTGCGCTGGCGTCCTCGATCAAGCCGGTGGATCCCGCGATGTCGGTGTGCGGCCCGGCGTTCCCGGTCCGCTGCGCACCGCGGGACAACCTGATGCTTCAGATCGCGATCGCGCACGCCCGGCCCGGCGACGTCGTCGTGGTCTCCGCGGGTGAGTACGCCGAGGCCGGTTCCTTCGGCGACGTGCTCGCCAATGCGTGCCAGGCCAAGGGAATCGCCGGGCTCGTCACCGATACCGGTGTGCGGGACACCGCCGAGCTGCGGGCACTCGGCTTCCCGGTGTTCTCCTACAGCGTCTCGATCAAGGGCACGGTGAAGGAGACCGTGGGCCCGATGGCCGAACCGGTGCTGATCGGCGGCGAGCTGGTCCGCCCCGGCGACGTGGTCCGCGGCGACGCCGACGGCGTCGTGATCGTCCGGCAGGAGGAACTCGGCGACGTCATCGACGCGTCCCAAGCCCGCGAAGCGGCCGAGGCCGAGTACATCGCGGCGTACCGCGCCGGGAAGACAGTCATCGAGGTTTGCGGCCTCGCCCCGGTGATCGAGGCGAAGGGCCTCGTCATCGAAACCGGCCTTCCGGGCGATGCGGAGCGCTGAGCTCCGCCATCGCCGCGTGAAACTCGGGCAAGGACACCGCCGGGTCCGGCCGGTGTCCGCTGGCCGCGTGGACGCGCCAGCGTGGCCGCCACCGCGCGTTTGGGCCGCCGCGACCGCCGGACGCGGTTGTCCCGCAATCACCACGACGAGCCGGTCGACCTCGGCGTCGAGGATCGTGTCCGGGAAGGATCGGTTCACCGGTTCGTGGCCGGGCGGGTGGGTAGAAATCAGTTGCCGGCGCGGAGTTCGGTGGTGAGGCGCTGGGCTTCGTGGAGCCGGTCTTCGTCGAGTGACGGCGTGGTGAGCACCGGGTAGTCGTCGTCGACTTCGATCCATACCGGCACGGGCTCGGGGTGTGCCTCATCCGGACCGCAGCGGGCCGTTGCCGTGGTCGTAAGCCACGAGCAGCACATCACCCAGGTGGGCGTCATCGACCCGGGCCGGCGTCCGGGACGCTCAGCGACGGATCTCCACCGGCTGCTGTGGGATGGGGACCTCGCGCGGCCCGGGCATGCTGAGTCAACCCCTTGCGGGATCTCCGTCCTCGCTGCCGAAGACTTCCGCTATCCGGCGGTACCTTCAGTTCGCGCCGACCGGGAGCCACACACGCATGGCCGCCGGCCCGCGTTCGGCCCACTGGCAGTAGGGGGTCATCGGCAGGTCGAACGCCGGCCCGTGGTCGAGCCGGGTACGCAGGCGGTACGGCCAGGCCGGATCCTCAGGGGAGAACGCGCTCGCTCGCACCACGGTCTGCCCGTCGCGCTCGACCGCGCCGGCCGCGACATCGATGCCGACGGAGTCGAGGCTGACGCCGTCGGGCAGGTCGACGGACTCGGCGCAGAGCACGAGCGGGCCGCGTTCCACGGCGACGCAGCCCCGCAGCCCGTCCACCCGGGGATCGGGCCACGTGAGCCGGGGCCGCACGGGCAGCCGCAGCCGCAGCGTCTCCCCGACAGTGAACCCCCGGGTCACCGCCACCACGCCCGGCCGCGCCTCGCGCTGCTGCCCGCCCTCTTCGAGAGAGGCGCCTTCCGCCCACTCCGGGATCCGCAGGCGCAGCGTGACCGGGTCCGCCGGCGCTGCCTCGACCCGGATCGTCACCTCGCCGTCGTGCGGGTACCGGGTTTCGACGTCGAGGCGGAACCGGCCGCCGCCGATTTCCGTGTCGATGCGGGCCGACGCGTACTGCAGCACGGTCAGTTCGCGGTCGCCGGCGGTGGCGAGGTAGGCAGGCCAGGACGCGAGCGTCCGGGCCACGTTGGTGGGACAGCAGGAGACGTCGAACCAAGCGGCGCGGCTGCCGCCCTCGGCGCGCGGGTTGACCGCGTCCTCGTCGCCCGGCGTGCCGGGAACGCGCTGCTGCAACGGGTTCGCGTAGAAGAAGGCGCGGCCGTCGGCGCGGGGCGAGGTGGCGATGACGTTGTAGAAGGTCCGTTCCATGAGGTCGGCGTACCGGATGTCGCCGGTCGCGAGGTGCAGCCGCCAGGCCACCATCACCGATGCCACCCCGGCGCAGGTCTCGCAGTAGGCGCGGTCCGGGGGCAGCTCCCAGTCTTCGCCGAACCCTTCGTCCTGGTGCCGGGACCCCATGCCGCCGGTGAGGTGGGTGCGCCGGGCGACGGTGTGCCGCCACTGTCGTTCGATCGCCGTCAGCAGTTCGCGGTCGTCGAGTTCGACGGCGACGTCGACGGCGGCCGCGGCCAGGTAGAGGGCCCGCACGGCGTGCCCGCGGAAGGCCACGGCGGCGCGGATCGGCCGGTCGTCCTGGAAGTACGCCCGCCCGAGCGGGATGTCGCGGAGGCTGCCGTGCCCACGCCGGTCGAGGAACCGCCGGGCCTGCTCGAGGTAGCGGGACTCGCCGAGGGCCCGGCCGAACTCGGCGAGGCCCACCTCGATCTCCGGGTGCCCGCACAGGCCGGCGTCCGCGAACCGCTCGCACACGTGGTCGGCGGCTCGGCGCGCGATCTCCACGAGGTCGTCGGGTTCGGACGTGCGCAGCCGCGCGACGGCCGCTTGCAGGAGGTGGCCGACGTTGTAGAGCTCGTGACCCATTTCCAGATCGCTGTAGCGCGGCGGCTGCCCGGGGTGGCCGAAGGCGGTGCTCAGGTAGCCGTCGGGGTCCTGGGCCCGGCCGATCCGGGCGGTGAGCCGGCGGATCCGCTCGTCCAGCGCGGGATCGCCGGTGCGGCCGTGCTCCCACGCCAGCGCTTCGAGCAGCTTGTACGCCTCCGAGTCGGCGAAGACCCAGCCGGTGCGGCCGAGGCCGATCGTCCCGTCGGCGACCCGGTCGAAGTTCGCCAGCCAGCCCAGCCGTTCCATCCAGGCTTCGCAGTGGTCGAGCGTCGCGACGGCGTTGACCTCCTGACGCTCGGCCCAGAACCCGCCGGTCAGCGTCGTTTCCCGCAGCCCCAGTGGCCGCCGTGAGCCACGGGAGGGCACGACGGGGCGGCCGCCGACGGTGGTCCTCGTCTCGGTCACTGCCGCCCCCACGGGATGTCGGCGCCTTCACGGGTGAACACCGGGATCCGGTCGAGGGGCGCGGCGGCCTCGACCGTGGTGCCGCCGTCGAACACCGCACCGCTCGCGTCGGCCCAGCGGGTCCCGGTCGGCAGGTACACCGGCCGGGTGCGCTGGCCGGCTTCGGTGACCGGCGCGACGAGGACGTCCGGGCCGAGCTGGAACTGGTCTTCGACCTGCCACGCCCGTGGGTCGTCCGGGTGGTCGACGAACAGCGGCCGCATGGGCGGCACGCCGTCGCGGGCGGCGGCGCGCATCTGTTCGTGCAGGTAGGGCCGGAGCTGTTCCCGCAGGTCGAGCAGCCGGACGATGATCTCGTAGGCCTCGTCGCCGTACGACCAGACTTCGTTGGGGCCGCCGGTCATGGCGTACCCGGTGGGCGTGCGCGGCTCGCGGTCGCCGTGCAGGCGGAACAGCGGGCAGAACACCCCGTAGGCGAACCAGCGGACGAACAGTTCGCGGTAGGCGGGGTCGGCCGGGTCGCCGCCGTGGAACCCGCCGATGTCGGTGGTCCACCACGGGATTCCGGAGATCGCGATGTTCAGCCCCGCCCGGATCTGCTGCCGCAGCGACTGCCAGGTGGCGGGGATGTCCCCGGACCAGACGGCGGCGCCGTACTTCTGCGAGCCGGCCCAGGCCGACCGGCACAGCAGCACCGTCGGCTCGTGCCCGGCCGCCGCCATGCCTTCGGCGAACAGGCGGGCGTTCTCCCGCGGGTAGATGGAAGCGACCTCGGCCCCGGGTCCGGCGTGGAAGGCCAGGTTCCCCGGGTGCGCCGGGTTCAGCTCGGGTTCGCACGCGTCGAGCCAGAACACCGAGATGCCCTGGTCGAGGTAGTTGCGCTGGACCAGGTCCCAGACGAACGCGCGGGTCTCGGGGTTCGTCGGGTCGTAGAACGCGACCGGCATCGGCACGTCCATGCCCTTGTCCTGGATGGTTTGGTGGAACTCGGCCCCCTGGTCGGTGCCCACGAGCAGGCCGTGGTCGCGGTAGGTGTCGAAGTGCTCCGACAGCGGTGACACCGTCGGCCAGATCGACACCATGAGCTTGCTGCCCAGCTCGGCCAGCTCCGCGACCATGCCCGGGACGTCGGGCCACTCGGTCTCGTCGAACCGGTAGTCCCCCATCGCGCTCCAGTGGAAGAAGTCCGCGACGATCACGGACATCGGCAACCCCCGGCGGTGGTGCTCCCGGGCGACCTCCAGCAGTTCCTCCTGGGAGCGGTAACGCAGCCGGGACTGCCAGAAGCCGCTCGCCCACTCCGGCAGGTCCGGGCTGTGCCCGGTGGCGTCGGCGTAGCGGCCGAGGATCCCGGCCGGCGTCGGCGCGGCGGTCAGCCAGTAGTCGATCTCGCGGGCCTGACCGGCCGTCCAGCGCGTGGCGTTGCCGGAGAACTCCACCCGGCCGACGGCCGGGACATTCCACAGTAGACCGTAGCCGCGGCTGGAGAGCACGAACGGGATGCTGACCTCGCCGTTGCGCTGCAGCAGGTCCAGCGACAGTCCTTTGAGGTCCAGCCGGCCGTGGGTGCGCTGCCCGAGCCCGTACAGCTTTTCGTCGTCGTAGGCGGCGAACTGCTGGTGGATTTCGTGGGCGCCGGACCGGTTTCCCTGGAAGAACCGGGCGCCGGGCAGCCAGAAGTGCTCCCGGCGTTCGGCGAGCAGCTCCTGCCCGGTGCTGGTGCGGCTGAAGGTCAGCAGCGGCTCGGGGTAGGCGGCGCCGGTGTCGAACGCGATGTCGACGGTCAGCTCGCCGTGCACGAAGACGGCGTGCCGGTCGGCGGTCTTGATGACCGGCGGTTCGGACGGCGGCGGCCGGTCGAGCGCGCCGTGGCTCTCGGCCGGGAGCCGGAACCGGGCGGCGCGCACGCGGACGCTGTCGGGGCCCCAGGCTTCGATGGTGAGTACCTCGTGCCGGTGGCGGACCTCGAGCGCGGTCTCCGCCAGGAAGAACCTGACCAAGTTCGGTCTCCTTGCTTCGGAAGGGAGGTCGCTAGTCCTTCACCGCTCCCGCCGTCACACCACCGGCGACGTACCGCTGGGCGACGACGAGCAGGACCGCGGCCGGCACCGACGCGACCGCGGCGGTGGCCATGATCGAGTTCCATTCGGTGGTGTTGTTGCCGATGTACCGGTAGATGCCCAGCGTCACCGGGATCATCGCGCCGTTCCGGTCCAAAGTGGACGCGAAGATGAAGTCCGACCACGCCCACAGGAACGCGAACAGCGACACCGTGATCACGGCGTTGCGGCTGACCGGCAGCACGATCGAGGTGAACGTCCGGACGGTGCCGGCGCCGTCGATCTTCGCCGCCTGCATCAGCTCGCCCGGGATGCCGGCCATGAACGCCGTGAACACCAGCACGCCGAACGGCACCGCGATCGTGGAGTCGGCGACGACGAGGCCCCCCAGCGTGTTGAGCCAGCCGAGGCGCACGTAGATGGCGTAGAACCCGATGGCCATCACCACGCTCGGGATCATCTGCGCCACCAGCAGCACGAAGTTGACCGTGCCGGCCCCGCGTACCCGCAGCTTGGCCAGCGCGTAGCCGGCGGCCGCGGAGATCAGCACGGTGAGGACCACGCACCCCAGCCCCACGAGCAGGCTGGTGCCGAGCGCGGGCAGCTGCTCGCCCAGTGCGTTCGTGTACCCGTCCAGCGTGGGGTTCCACGGGAACCAGTGCGGCGGATCGGTCCGCATGTCCTCGGTCCGGGTGAGCGAGACGTTGACCATCCAGTAGACCGGGAAGAGCATCAGCCCGGCCAGCACGACGCCGAGCGCCGTCTTCCACCCGCTGCGCCGCCGGGTCATGACCGCTCCTGACGCCGTTGCAGGTGGATGTAGAGGAAGCCGAAGACCAGGGCGATGACGATGAGCAGGTTGCCGATCGCCGCCGCGGGCGAGAAGTCCGGCTGCCCGGTGCCGAAGGCCTCGCGGTAGGACCACACCGCCAGCGTGGTGGACACCGTGCCGGGGCCGCCGGTGGTCATGATCCAGATGATGTCCACCACCTTGAGCGTGTAGACGAGCCCGAGCAGCAGGGTGATCGCCGAGACCGGCCGGAGCATCGGCAGGGTGATCCGGCGGAACTTCTGCCACGCGGTCGCGCCGTCGAGCTCGGCGGCTTCGTACAGCTCGGCCGGAATGTTCTGCAGCCCGGAGTACAGGATCACCAGGTTGAAGGGGATGCCGAGCCAGATGTTGGCGATCACCACCGACGTCAGCGACCAGTGCGGCGAGGTGAGCCAGTCGATGCCATCGAGGCCGAACGCCTGCAGGACCGCGTTGACGATCCCGTTGTCGCTGCCCAGCATCCAGGCCCAGGTGGAGCCGGACACGATCAGCGGCAGCAGCCACGGCACCAGGAACAGGCCCCGCAGCAGGCCGGACAGCCGGAAGTTGCTCCGGAAGAACACCGCCAGGGCCAGGCCGATGGCGTACTGGAAGGCGATCGACACCAGGGTGAACACCGCCGTGTTCCCCAGCGCGAGGCCGAAGTCGGGCGAGGAGAAGATCGCCGCGTAGTTGTCCGTGCCGACGAACTTCGCGTTGCCCTGCACGAACGCCCGCGCGTTGTAGTGGTGCAGGCTGAGGTCGATGTTCCGGTACAGCGGGTAGACGTAGAAGATCAGCAGGTACGCGGCGAGCGGCGCGAGGAAGCCGGCGGCCGCCCACCGGGTCGGGTGCTTCACCCGGCGGGACGGCGGCGGGCTCGCCGGGCGGGCGCTCGACCGCCCGGCGAGCAGCGTCGTACTGGTGGCGTGCATGGCGTCAGCCGACCGCCTTGGCGGCGGTCTTCTGGGCCTCGCCGAGCGCGTCCTGCGGGGACTTCGCGCCGCTGAGCGCGTTCTGCACCGCCGTCCAGAGGGGTTCGGAAATCTTCGGGTACTTGATGCCGAGGTTGTCGGCGGTGCGGCCCTTCGCGGTGCGCACCGCTTCGACCCACGGCTTGAGCTCGGGGTGCTGGGCCAGCAGCGCGTCCTGGCCGGCCCGGGTCGGCGGGACGTAGTAGGCGAAGGTGTTCGCCGTCTCGACCATGCCCTGCGGCGTGGTCATGCAGTCGACGATCTTCTTGGTCACCTCGTAGCGCTTGGTGTCCTTCTGCACGGGCGCGGTGAGGAACTCGCCGCCGGTGGGGGTCGGCGCGACACCGCCGGTGCGGCCCGGGATCTGGACGACGCCGCTGGGGAACTTGGCCTTCGACGCGCTGGTGACCTGCCAGGTGCCGTTGACGGCGAAGCCGAACTCGCCGGTGAGGAACTCCTCCCAGCTGGTGTTCTGCGAGTCGTGGATGACCGAGTTGGGCGCGTACCCGGACTTCAGCCATCCGGTCCACAGGTCGAGCGCGGCCACCGCCTCGGGCGAGTCGAGCTGACGCAGGTTCGCGCCGGCGCCCCAGAAGAACGGCAGGAACTGGAACGTGCCCTCTTCGGTGCCGATCCCGGCGAACGTGATGCCCTTGTGGTGCGCCGCGGTGACCTTCTGCAGCGCCGCGGTCAGGCTCGCCCAGTCCTTGATCGAGGCCGGGTCCACCCCGGCCGAGTCCAGGACGGACTTGTTGTAGTAGAGCGCGAGCGTGTTGGCGCCGATGGGGATCCCGAAGGTCTTGCCGTCGACGACGCCGGCGCCGAGCAGGTTCTGGTCGACGCTCTTGGTGTCGACCCCGAGTTCGTCCATTGTGGACAGCATGCCGGTGTCGGCGAGGGTGGAGACGGCCGGGTTGTCCAGCAGGATGACGTCCGGCGAGGTCCCTTCCTGGGCGGCGAGCAGGGACTGGTTCGTCAGCGCGGTCGTGTCGTAGGCGGTGCGCTTGATGCTCACCCCCGCCTGCGTGCCGCACGCTTCGACCCGCTTCGCCCAGCCGGAGGACGCGTCGTGCTGCGGGTACGGGTCCCACCACGTGTAGGTGGTGGGCGTGGCGCCCGCCGCCCCGCCGTCGCCGGACGACGAGGAGCAGGCGGCGAGGCCGGCGACCAGCGCCAGGGTGCCGGCGGCGGCCGCCAGCCGGATGGATGAAGGCTTCACGGTATTCCTCCTTGAACTGCGTGAAGAAGTCAGCTTCGGTGCGGGGTGCCGGTGCTGCCGCGGTCGACGAGCTCGGGCGCGAGCAGGCAGAGGACGTCGGGTTCCTCGCCCGCGTCGAGCGTCTCGATCCGGTGGACGAGCTGGCGCACGGCCAGCTCACCCAGCCGGTCCGGCGCGCTCTCGATCGACGAGAACGGCAGCGAGAACGTGCGGGCGAACTCGTCGGAGTACCGGCCGATCACCGACAGGTCCTCCGGCGCGCGCAGCCCGCGGGCGTGCAGCACGGACGGCAGCGCGGCGGCCGCCGCCTCGTTGTTGAGCAGCAGCCCGGTCACGCCGGGGTGGGCCTCGAGCAGCGCGTGCAGCTCCCGGCCCACCTCGGGCTGGCGAGAGGCGCCGAACACGGCGTGCAGCGTCATCCCGCGCTTCCGGGCCTCGTCCTGGGCCCCGTTGCGCAGCCGCCAGACGTACGAACCGCCACGCTCGACGACGTGCGCCGGCTGGGAAACCAGGATCAGCTCGCGGTGCCCGGCGGCGTGCAGGTGCCCGACCATCAGCCGGCCGGCGGCTTCGAAGTCCAGGTCGAACACGTCGACGCCGCTGGGGTCGCGGGTGAGGCCGACGAGCGCGCCGGGCTGGGGCGCCGCCCGCAGCAGCGGGACCCGGTCGTCGTCGTGAGCCACGTTGAGGAGCACGATCCCGTCGACCATGCACGAGCTGGTGATCCGGTCCAGCGCGTGCGCCCCGTCGGACTCGGTCACCAGGAGCGTGTCGTAGCCGAGCTCGCGCGCGGTGTCCGAGACGCCCAGCATGTACTGCAGCATCGCGGGCTTGAACTCGTCCTCCAGGAACTGCGCGAGCAGGCCGATGACCATGGTCTGGGCCGTGGCCAGTGCCCTGGCCCCGGCGTTCGGCGTGTAGCCGAGCTGCCGGGCCAGGTCCCGCACCCGGACGCGGACCTCCTCGGTGATCGGGCGCTTGCCGGAGAAGGCGTAGGACGCCGTGCTCCGGGAAACTCCCGCCGCCTTGGCGACGTCGCCGATGGTGACCACTGGTTCCTCCGAAGGTGGCTCAGCGCGCCGGGGCGCTGAACGGGGCGATCTCGATGCGGTCGAGCACCGGCGCGTACGGCGAGCGAAGCAGGACGCCGGGATAGGTGTCCGACGCGTAGGTCGTGCCGTCGAAGTCCGGCAGCTCCGCCGACCGGAACGAGAGGGTGTTGTCCCCCGGCTTCAGCCGCACGGGCACGGTCAGCTCCCAGAAATTGTTCTGGTGGAAGGTGTGCGGGAACAGCACCCGTTGCGCCGGACCACCGTTGACCGAGATGTCCGCGTGGCGAGCCAGCGGATCCGGGTTGTAGTGCGTGGCTTCCGACTGCTCCGGGTTGGCGTAGCGGATCCGCAGCGCGTAGGTGCCCGGCCGGTCGGCGGTGACGTGGAACGTCACGGTGTTGCCGTTGCCGGGCGCGCCACCCACGCCGGTGACGGCCTGACCACCGTCCGCATTGGACAGTCGCGTCATCTGCGCCGTCCCGGCGAGCTGGGCGTTCTCCGCCTGGTAGGTCTTCGTGGGCAGGGCGCCGTCGGTCCGGCGCACGTCGAGCCGGTCGACCCAGGACGCCGCCGCGACCCCGGTGAGGGTGACTTTGTTGATGCCGCCGGACAGCGACACCGCGGCCGAGGCGGTGCCGGCGACCTTCCCGACGTCCTGGCCGTTGACCGCCAGGCTCGTGAGCCCGAGGCCGCGCACGGTCAGCGTCGACTCGGCGTCCTGCGGCGAGTACACCCAGAACGTCGCCGTGTCCCCGCGGCCGAGCCGGAGCGTGCCGGCGCCGGAACCGGGGCCGTAGACCGGCTTCCCGCCGGACGTCGTAGCCAGTTCCGCTTCGTACACCGCGGTGGCCGCGGCCGGGTTCGGCAACGACAGCTGGAGGCTGTCGACGATCGCGTCGCCGTGCGTCGCGCGGGTGCCGTCGAGGCTGCGGGCGGCGAGCGAGAGCGTGTGCTTGCCCTTGCTCAGGCGCACCTTCGTGTCGGCGTGGTCCCAGACCACCCACTTGTAGCCCAGCGGCAACAGCAGTTCCTGCTCGCTGGTGCCGTCCACGCGGAGGAACACGTTCGTGGGGCCGTTCGCCTTGACCAGGTCGTAGGTGTTGAGGGAGTTGGCGAACACGCTCAGGTCGTAGGTGCCGTCGCTCGGCACGTCGACGCCGAAGCTCAGCACGCCGTCGGAGCCGGTCCGGAGCCCGCCCACGTCGTAGCCGCCGGAGGTGTAGAACTTCGAGACGTCGTTCGGGGAGCCTTCCGGGCCGTTCTTGCTGTAGCCCGAGCCGGTGTAGGTCGCGGCCTCGGCTTCGTAGCGCTGCTCCCACAGCTTCGGGCTCGCCGCCGCCGGGGCCCCGGTGCCGCCCGGGCCGAGCACGATCTCGTACGCCGACGACTCCTTCAGCTTGGGCAGCGAACCGCCGAAGTCGAACGCCGCCACGCCGTTCTGCACCTTGACGTCACGCTCGGAGATCAGTTCCGGCTGGGCCGAGTCCCCGATCTGCCCGGTCCACGGGATCTCCCGGATCCAGGCGTGCACGGTGCCGCCGAGCGTCTTCGGCACGTTGGCGAACCGGACCCAGGCGTTGCCGTCCTTGCCGCCGAAGATCGTCCGCGCCTGGGCCTTCGACGGGTCGAGGGTTGCCACGCCCTGCAGCGAGTAGTTCTGCCCGGGGAAGGGTGGGTCCACCTTGACGGTGTGCCCGCTCAGCTCGCCGTAGGCGTTGAACAGCCACCACTGGCCGTTGCCGCGGTTGGCCTGCACGGCCGAGTCGGACAGGTTGCCGTCGATGTTCCAGTACGCGATGTCCGCGTCCACTTTGGACTCCTCGATCGCGGAGATCCACTGGATCATCTGGCCCGGGACCGAGGTGTGGTAGTTGAACGCGTATTCGTCGATGTTGATCGGCAGCTGCTTCCCGGCGTAGGGCGTGCCCGCGAACACCTGGGCCTCCCAGCCGCGGTACTTCGCGACGCTGGTGCGGATCTGCTCGGGGTGGCTCAGCTCGTGCCACGTCAGCACGTCCGGCACGGTGCCGGCGGCGACCGTGTGCTGCAGGAAGCCCTTGACCTGGTCGTAGAGGACGCTCGTGTTCGGCCCGGCGATCCGTGCCGCGGGCAGCTTGCCCTTGATCAGCTTGTAGGTCTGGTCCCACGCGGCGAAGTAGTCGGCCGGGTTCGTCAGCCAGCTGACTCCGTTGTAGCTCCACTCGCCGGTGCCGAACATGTTGCCTTCGGGTTCGTTGAACGGCACGAACACGACGTTGTCCCGGTACTTCGGGTCGAGCGTGAGCACCTGGTCGACCTGCTTGGCGATCTTCTCGGAGTAGAGCCGCAGCTTCTCTTCGGGGGTGGTTCCCGGCCACTGGTAGGGGAAGCCGCGGTGGATGTCGGTCATGTAGACGTAGACGTCGCCGTTCGTGCTGTCCGCGAGGGGCTTGACGATTTCCAGGGCGTCGGCGCCCGGGTGCTGGGGGCCGTCCTGCGCCTTGGTGGCGATCGTGCGGACGTGCATGCCTTCGATGAGGTTGTTGGTGGGGACGCCGTCGCCGTACAGGCCGTAGAGGCTGCCGGCGGCTCCGCCGTGGAAGGCGCCGGTGTCGCTGGCGAGGTCGATGGTCAGCTGGCCGTCGCGGACCACCGTGACCGACGCCGTCACCGGCCGGCCCGCGGCCGTCCCCGGCACGGTGAACGTGCCCGGGCGGCTGTAGGCGGCCGGGTCCACAATGGACCATTGGATCGGTACGTCCCGGTCGTAGCCGTCGCTGAACGTGCCGCGGACCGCGGCCGGGAGCGCGGGCGGCGTGCCGACGGTGGCGCGGAGGTCGAACTTCGTCTGCGTCAGGCCGGTGACCACGGGCGCCGGTCCGGCCAGCTCGGCGACCTGCGTGGCGGACAACGCCGTGTCGTACAGCTGGAAGTCGTCGATCGCGCCCTTGAACAACGGGTCGGCGTAGAAGCTCTTGCCGAGGTACCCGGCGAAGGACGTGCCCGCGTCGGCGAGTTGCGCGGCGGTGACGTCGGTGCTCGCCGACGAGACTGCGGCGCCGTCGAGGTAAGCCGTCAGCCGGTGCGCGGCCGAGTCGAGGGTCACTGTGACGGTCTGCCACGTCGTCGGCAGCGCGGCGTAGCCGGTCACCTGGGCCTCGGCGCCGCCGCCGGCGGTGGTGACCGCGCCGCGAAGGCGTCCGTCGGCGTTCGACGGCGTCGCGAACAGGTACTTCGTGGTGTCCTTGCCCAGCGCGAAGAGCCACTGCCACGGCGCGGCGTTCGCGTTGTCCCACTGCACGCGCACGGAGACGGTGACATCGGGTGCGCTGCCGAGGGCGGCGCGCGGGATCTCGACGTAGGCGCCGTTCGAGGTCGGCGCACCGCCGGGGAGGGCCAGCGCACCGCCGCCACCGGCCCCGGCGACGACCTGGGCGGTGGTGCCGTTGACCAGCGTGCCGTCGAGCCCGTGCCCGGAGGAGTCGGACACGACCCCGGTGCTCACGTCGGTGGTGTCGAAGTCGTAGTGCACCAGCGGCGCCGCCGCCTCGGCCGCCGCGACCGGTAGCGCTAACACTTCGCCTGCGCCGAGCAGTGCGGCAGTCAGCACCAGCGTCACCGTGCGGACCGGCGTCCGCGTTCCTCTCGATAGCACCATCGTCGCTGCTCCTGAGTAGGTCCGAACGGTCAACGTCGTCGAGCGTGGCCAGCCGAGGCGGTGATCATCGAACCGGTTCGACGGACGGTCTCAAGCGCACATTGTGAGCGCTAACACGATCCGGTGGCAAGACCCGTCACAGATCGGGTGCCATCGGCGTCGGGCTGTGACGGCAGCTCGACCGCGGAGCACCACAAGCCGGCGCGACCAGCCTGATGCGGTGGCGATCGAGCTGGTCCTGCTGCCGCGGGTGGCCTACCGCGGCCGGGAGATCACCGGCCCCCGCATGGGCGGGCTGCTCGCCCTGCTCGCCGACGACCTCCGCACGCCTAGGCCTATATCGCTCGGCTGATGCCAGCCCTGGTGATGACCCAGCCGAAGCCAGCTCACCACCAGGGGACGCCGACGATGGAGCGACGGCGCGGAACCCGATCTCGCGCCGCAGCCGGGCTGCTGACCTCGGGCCGCCTGCGCAGCGCCGATCGGCGGGCTGCACGACGAATGGCGCGGCGATCACTCCACCCGGTCCCCGACGAGCCTGACATGCGCGCTGCCGGTCCCGCCAACGACTGGCCGATGTCGATCACGCTCCAGGGTGCTGTTCCTTCGCGGGAATGGTGTCGCCGAGTCAAGCCTCGGCCGAGCGGCCGTCCGGCTTCGTCGGCTTCGCGCGACAAGGACCGAAGCTCCCGGCGCGCCAAGAGCAGGTCAACGTCGGGCAAGAATTCCCGTGATCACGACCCTTGCGGAGCCGGCGGCTCGAGGCGGTAGCCATAGCCCCGCACTGTGGTGATGACCGGCAGCGCTCCTGAACCGCCGGCCGCGACGGCCAGCTTGCGCCGGAGCGCGACGATGTGCACGTCCAGCGTCTTCGTCGAACCGTGCCAGTGCGTGTCCCACACGTCCGCCATCAGAGTGTCCCTGCTGATCGCCGCGCCCGGCTCCTGTGCCAGGCGCAGCAGCAGGTCGAACTCCTTGGGACGCAAGGAAAGCTCGTCACCCGCCACCACCACGCGACGGGCAGCGACCTGGACCACCAGCTCCCCCACTCGCAGCGGCGTCACGTTCGAGGAGTACCCCCGGCGCAGGTGCGCGTGCAACCGCGCCAGCAGTTCCCGCAGCCGGATCGGCTTAGTCAGGTAGTCGTCGGCGCCGACTTCCAGCCCCACGACGACGTCCATCTCCTGCGTGCGCGCCGTGATCATGATGATCAGGGCGTTCGGCGTGATCGCCCGCGCGCGCCGGCACACCTCGATCCCGTCGAGGTCCGGCAGGCCCAGGTCGAGGAGGACGACGTGGTATTCGTCGAGCTTCATCCGGCGGAGGGCGTCACCACCGGTGTGGGACCACATCACGTCGTAGTCGTGCATCCGCAGGGCCGACTCGAGCAGGCTGCCGATGGTTTCATCGTCTTCTACGAGCAGAACCGCCGCCATGGTCCAATGTTACCGGAATTCCGAGCGGCCGATCTTCGGCCGCAGAATTTACCTCTTCAAGGTGAATGCTAACCATTGGTTAACCTTTATCCTCGCCAAACTTCGCGTTCAGCGGATCAGCACGGCAGACTTGCGGCCATGCGCAGACGCATCATTCTGCTCGCGGTCGCCGCCGCGCTGCTGGCCACCAGTCTTTTCGGAATCCCCCTTGTGGTCGGTGTCGCGAACTACTTCACCCAGGACGAGCGCACCGAACTCGAACGCACCGCCGACGCCGCGGCGCTGTCGATCGCCGACGACGTGCTCACGCACCGGAGCCTGCCGGAGTTCCCGGGGTCCGGGTCCGAAGAGGACACCACCGCGCTCTACAGCCCGGCGGGCGTCCTCCTGACGGGCAGCGGCCCGGCGAACGCCGATCCTGTCGTGTCGCGCGCCCGCGACGGCGAGGTGGCCAGCGGCGAGGTCGGCTCGGAACTCGTGGTCGCCGTGCCGATCCTGCAGGACGACCAGCTGAGCGGCATCGTGCGCGCGTCGACGCCCCGCACCGACGGGTACCAGAAGATCGCGGTCTCCTGGCTGGCCATGGCCGGGCTGGCGGCCGCCGCGATCGCCCTGACGTGGCTGCTCGCCGCGCGGCTGGCCGCGCGGGTCGCCGGCCCGCTCGAGCAGCTGTCCGCGGCGGCCGGCCGGCTCGGCGACGGCGACTTCAGCGTCCATGCCCCGGTCAGCGGCATCGGCGAGATCGACCAGCTGGGCGGCGCTCTCGACCAGGCCGCGGCCCGGATCGCCGACGTCCTGGACCGTCAGCATGCCCTGGCAGCCGACGCTTCGCACCAGTTGCGGACCCCGCTGGCCGGCCTGCGCCTGCAGCTGGAGTCGGCGTTGGACCCGCCGGGGCAGAACCTGGAAGCGGCCGTCGCGGCCGCGATCGCCACCGCGGATCGGCTGGAGACGACGATCGACGACCTGGTCACCCTCGCCAGCCGGCCGCCGGAGGATCGCGGGGTGATCGAGCCTGACGTACTGCTGCGCGACGTCGTGGCCGGCTGGCGGAACCTGCTGGCGAACCGGGGCAGGCAGCTGGTGATCTCCGCCGAGGCCGACGGGCGGCCCAGAGCGGCCGAGGCCGCGGTGCGGCAGATCGTCGGTGTCCTGCTCGACAACGCCGTCATCCACGGTGCAGGGACGGTGACGATCACGACCCGTGACAGCGGTGACGCGTTCGCGATCGACGTGGCCGACGAGGGACGTGGCACGAGCGACGGCCAGGACCTGTTCATCCGGGGGCACAGTGGCGCCGGGGGCACCGGAATAGGTCTGGCGCTGGCCCGGGACCTCGCGGAAGCCGAGGGCGGCCGGCTGTGGCTCAGCCGGGCCGCACCCACGACGTTCACCCTGTTGCTGCCCCCGGCGTGAGCAGGGCACCGGAACGCGCCGTGACCGCGAAGAAGTCGCGCTGGTCGGCGGACAGGTAGCGATCCGGTGCGGTGGGCATGCTCGGCACCAACGTCCGCGGCGCCGCACCCGCGACGTCGGGCCGGAACAGGGTGCAGCTCACCATCCCGCCGTGGATGTCCAGCTCCATCCCCCGGACGACGCCCGCCGTCGCCAGCGCGTTCGCCATGGCGGTCAGCGTGAGCTGGTCGCCGGCCACGTAGACGAGCCGGCCGTGCGCATCAATACCGGCGCCTGAGCGCCAGGTGAACTGGAATTGGTTGCGCGGGCTCCCCCACTGCCCCGCCGGGTTCCCCGACAGTCCGGGGACCGGCTTGCCACCGTCGACGATCAGCTCGAGGTTCTGCCGCACCGCCACGACCTGCTGGGTCATGTGCGCGTCGCGGCCCCACAGTGCGACGTTCGCCACCCCGGAGCGGTCGATGACCAATGAGGCCATCCCGTTCTTCAACGGTTTCCCGTACTGGCCGTCGGCGTAGAAACCGCCGTCGGTGTCACGGAGCTTGAACCCCGAGTTGAACGTGGCGAGCAGCGACGGACGGAGCGCGTTCGGCACCTGCGCGTGCTCGGGCCACGTGCCGCCCGGCTCCTTCGTCCCGGCGATCAGGTGGGTGCCGGCCCACTTCTGGTCGAACGCCACGATCGCGGCCACCACGCTCGTGTGGCCGGGGTCCGGGCGCAGGAACGTCGTGTAGTCGGCAGCCTGGCCTCCGGCCATCCGGGCACCGGGCACCCACGCCCCTTCACCGGGCAGGGCGCCGGGGAGGGTCGCCAGCGGCGCCGGCGCGTTCGCCGTGTCGGCGCCGACCGGCACCGACACCGGAGCGGGCAAGGCGTCGGTGCTCGGCGCGCTGTTCGCGGGCGGATGTCTGGTGTAGTACCAGTTCTCGAGCGCGTTCACGACCGGGCCGGCGCCCATCTGCCGGGCCCAGTCCGCGGTCCGGGCGGTGACGGTCGCCGCCCCGGGCGCGGTGAGCGCCTGAACGTAGGTGACGGCCGGATAGACGATCAGGATCAGGGACACGACGACCGCGCGCCGCAACCGTTTCTTACGGCGTTTCACCGGCGGACGAGGAGGATTCGGAGTTCCGGTTCGGCTCGCTACATCGACCATGTTTCACGGTAACGACGCCCGGGTTCGCCCTGGTGCATCGAAGTGCTAATATATGACTAATAGCGACCGACCTCGTTGCGCTGCTTGCGGTTCCGGAGGAGTTCGAGACCGAGGGGAATGAGCGAGACGAGCACGACCAGCGCGATGATGGGCAGCAGGTACTGGTCGATACCGGGAATGCTGGAACCGAGGACGTAGCCGGCGAGCGTGACGCCGATCGACCAGAGCAGGCCGCCGAGGACCTGCCACACCACGAAGGTGCGAGCCGGGACGGCGAGCATTCCGGCGAGCGGGTTCAGGACGGTGCGGACCACGGGGATGAACCGCGCGAGCACGATGGCCTTGGCGTGGCCGTAGCGGCCGAAGAGTTCTTCGGCCCTCGTCAATCCTCGATGGAGGTGCTGGTTGCGAGTCTTGGCCACCAGGGCGCGACCGCCACGCCGTCCGATGAGGAACCCGGTCTGCGCACCCAGGAGCGCACCGGCGACGGAGGCGATCAGCACCAGCGGCAGCGAAAGGTGGACGGCGGCCGTCGCACTCGTCGTGCAGAACAGGCCCGCGGTGAAGAGCAGGGAGTCGCCGGGCAGGAAGAACCCGATCAACAGGCCGGTCTCGGCGAACAGCACGAGGAACACCCCTGCCGCGCCGAGACTCGACAACCACGACGTCGCGCTCAACGGGTTCATCGGTCGGACCGCCTTCCGCCGGCGTGGTCGCCGGTCACATGTTCGACAGCTATGTAGTAGTTCTACACCTAGGTAGTTTTCAGCGGCCGCCGTCCCGGTTCCGCTCAGGGCGCCGTCGCGTTGCCACGCCAGCGCGCCAGGGCGTGCTCCCACAGCCGTGCCCGGTGCTTGTCCAGCAGGTGACGGCTGATCAGGTAGGTCGCG
Source organism: Amycolatopsis sp. NBC_01488 (assembly GCF_036227105.1). Classification (NCBI taxonomy): domain Bacteria; kingdom Bacillati; phylum Actinomycetota; class Actinomycetes; order Pseudonocardiales; family Pseudonocardiaceae; genus Amycolatopsis; species Amycolatopsis sp. NBC_01488. The sequence goes on from NZ_CP109434.1 coordinate 8,087,622, forward strand.
CCCAGCGCGGCGAGCGCAGCCGATTCCCACAGCACGCCGCCGAGCACGGCTGTGATGAACACCTCCGGGCCGCTCAGCGGCGGGGCGACCTGCCGGCCCGCCTGATCCGTCCACACCTGGACGTGCTTCGGCACGACCGGACCGGCACCCAGCTGAACGACACCACGCCGGGGCTGACCGTTCGGCGCGCTCCAGACCGCCGTGACCGACCTCAGGTCGGCCACCCCGCTCCCGCTGCCCTGCGCCCGGCCGGCGGGCACGGGGATGTCGGGCCGGAGGTTCGCGGCAACCAGGTGCCGCGAGTGGGCTTGCGCGGCCGCCGCGGCCGCGAGCCGGCCGTAGTCCGCCGCGGAAAGCACGCCGACGACCGCGATCGACACGGCCGCCAGCAGTCCCAGCACGACGATGACCCACGCCTCCAACCGGTCGGGCAGCCGGCCCGACCGGGAGGCGATCGGCTTCACCAGCCGCAGGCGTCTCGGCAACGCACTCGATCCCCGCACAGGCCTCATGACTCCAGGGTGCGCCACGATCCGGACCGAGTCATGGCCGTTAACCGCGGCTTTGCCCGGCCCTGGCACATCATTACCCGGCAGCGGGCCGCCACCGTTCGTCATGAGCGTCCTGGTGCACTGGGGGTGCCCCGGGGTGGCCGTCACCTTTCGCGACACGCGCTAACCTCGCGATAACCTTGGGTTTGGTACACAGGTGCGGCACGACCGTGCGGTGTCCGGTCGCGCCCGTTTGCTTGAGTCCATAGTAGACATTCGTGGACGAATCCGGCTGAACCATTCAGGTTTTTCCGCCGTGTGCCGTGGTGAGGTGGCGACCTGAAAGGAGGGGCTGATGCCCCACTTGCGTACGTCCGGACGGCACCGCAAACCGGCGACGATCGGACTCGTCGCCCTGCTGGGCGTCGCGGGGGCGACCGCGACGGCGATCGCCCTGAGCAGCCCGGCGAGCAATGCGGCAACGGAGAACTGCACCGCACTGGACACGGCGATGCAGAACAACCTCAGCTTCATCGCCAGCCAGCAGGCGGCGCCGGACGCCCAGTCCACGGCCCGCATCGCCGACCGCACGGCCGTGGTCGGCCAGATCCAGCAGCAGCGACAGGCCAAGGGCTGTCAGGGGAAGGTAGCGGCGAGCCAGGCGGCGGTCGACTGCGCCGCGGTCGCCGGAGCCGCCGACGGCAGTGCGGTGGCCGATCAGCAGGGTATGGCGGGCCAGGCCAACGGGGCCGGTCAGAACGGCGCGGGCCAGCAGCACGGCACGGCCCGGAACGGCATGACCGGCAAGAACGGCGCGGCAAGCAAGAACGGCATGGCTCACAAGAACGGGATGGCGAACCAGAACGGCATGACCGGACAGCAGGACGCGGCCGGTCAGAACCAGGCAGCCGCGGGCGGCCAGGCCTGCGCGGTCGTCCAGCAGTGCGTGGCTCAGCAAGCCATGGCCGCGGACGCCAACGGCATGGCGCAGCAGAACGCGATGACCGGCCAAGCTGCAGCCGCAGCCCAGAACGGCATGGCTGACCAGCAGAGCATGAACAACCAGAACGGCATGGCCGACCAGCAGGGCATGGCGAATCAGACCCAAGCCGCCGACCAGAACGGGATGGCTCAGAACGGCACCGCCGACCCGAGCGCGACGGCCGATCCGACCGCGGCTGCCGCCCAGGACGCGACAGCCGGCCAGGACTGCGCGGCCATCCTGGCCTGCGTCGCCCAGGCCGACCCCAACGCGGCAGCCGGCCAGCAGGGCATGGCCACCGGCCAGACCGGGGCGGCCGACCAGAACGGGGCCACCGGACAGAACGGCGCCGGACAGAACGGGAAGGCGAAGCACAAGGCGAAGACCAAGGCCAACGCCGGTCAGCAGGCCGCGGACCAAGCTGCGGCGGATCAGGCGGCGACCATCGCGGCCGACTGCGTCGCCGCGGCGGCCGCCAACGGTGCCCAGGCAACCGGCGCGCAGACCACCGACACGCAGGCCGCAGACACCCAAGGCGCCCAGGCTACCGGCACCCAGGCCGCCGGTAGCCAGGACTCGGCGGCGAGCAACGTCGTCTGTCCCGGCTCCACCGTCACGCTCTCCGGTGACGCGGGTTCGCCTGCGGCGTCCAGCAACCAGTTCCCGGTCGGCACCATGCTGAAGGTCACGAACCTCGACAATGCCAAGTCCATTACGGTGCCGGTGACCTCGACATCCGGAAGCTGCGCGCTGCTGAACAACTCCGCGTTCAACCGGATCCACGAACCCGGCAAGCAACTGATCCGCAACGCGAAGATCCAGAAGGTCGGCTGACAACCTGGCTGGGGTGTGTGTCAGCGGAAGGTCGACGCACACCCCGGCCGTCAGCCCAGAGCCGGCAGCACCCCGGTCCCTTCCTCGCGAACCACCTGCAGCGCCGGCGGGTTCAGGCCGAGCAGCCGCAGGATCGTCGGCGCGACCTCCATCGTCGCCACGGCGCGGCGATCACTAGGCCGTCGGCGAGGCCGGGGACACCCAGGTACCAGCTGGTGGGCCACGCCACCAGCGCGACGGTCCGCAGCGTCCCGCATGGCCACCATTGTCCGGCGTGCGAGGTTAACGGACCTTAGCCCGCAGGGAACCGGTCACTGACCGCCGTCCCCCTAGCTTGGCTTTCGTGGCTTCCCCGTCGTCGACAGAGCGAGGCGCCGGTCTCGGCGTCCGGCGCCCGCTCCTGACCGCGGCGCTCGCGGCACTCGTGTTCCTGGCGCTGCTCGCGTCGGCGAGCGATGCCCTGCCCTGGGCCAGAGGCTTCGACCTCGATGCCCATTCGTGGCTGGTGTCGCACCGGTCCGCGGCACTCGCCTCCGTCGCCGCGGTGATCACCTCGACGGCGTCCTCCGCGTTCACCGCCCCGCTCGTGTTCGTGGTCGCCGCCGCGCTCACCCGGGGATACCTCCGCGCCCGGCTCGTCCGCGCCGGGCTCGTCCTCGCCGTGATGTTGTCCGCCGTGCTGTGCCGCTACGGGATTTCCGAGCTGATCGCCCGCCCACGTCCACCCACGGCGGATTGGGTGGTCCAGGCCGGCGGCCTCTCCTTTCCGTCGGGGCACACTTCCGACGGCGCGCTCGCCGCGGGCCTGATCGCCTGGCTGGTCGTACGCCGGTTCACCGGCCGAGTCACGACGTGCGTGGTGTGGCTGCTCGCGGCCGCGTACGCCCTGCTGATCGCCTGGACCCGCGTCTACCTCGGGGTGCACTGGCCCACCGATGTCCTCGGCAGCTTGGCGTTCGCCACGGCCTGGCTGTCCGGTTCCCTCGTGCTGCAGCGGCTCGAAGAGCGCGAGACGAGCATCTGACGCAGAAAGGTCCTCATGCCTGCAATGACCACGGCCCGCATCGCCGTCGCGGCGGTCGCGGCGGCGGTGCTCACCGCCTGCTCCGGAAGCCCGGCGCCCACAACGGCTCCGGCCTCGAGTCCGGCCTCGAGTCCGGCTTCGGGAGGCGAGCCCTCCGGCGGCACCACCGCGACGGAGGTCAACCCCGCCGGCGACATCCCCGACAACCAGGCCTACGTGCCCTTCACCCCGCCCGGCGGCGGCTTCACCGTCAAGATCCCGGAGGGCTGGGCCTCCTCGACGGCGGGCGACACGACGACCTTCACCGACAAGCTGAACCAGGTCCAGGTGACCTCGTCCCGCAGCGCGGCCGCGCCGACGACGACGTCGGTGACCGCGACGGACGTCCCGGCGCTCAAGGCCAAGACCCCGAACTTCGCCATGGGTCAGGTCTCGACGGTTTCCCGCGCCGCCGGCCAGGCGACTCTCCTGACTTACCAGGGCGATTCGGCACCGAACCCCGTCACCGGGAAGGTCGTCCGTGACGCGTTCGAGCGCTACAGCTTCTTCCGAGCCGGGACCCGCGTCGACCTGACGCTGTCGGGTCCGACCAACGCCGACAACGTCGACCCCTGGCGCACCGTCACCGATTCCCTGAGCTGGTCGTGATGACGATCCCCGACTGGTCCACGCCGGCGCTGGACGCTCGCGACCTCTACCGCTTCTTCCGCACCGGCGACGACGAAACGCTGGCCCTGCGCGGCGTTTCGCTCACCGTTGCCCGCGGCGAGACCGTCGCGGTGGTCGGGCCCTCGGGCTCGGGGAAGTCGACGCTCCTGGCCTGTCTGGCCGGCCTGGACGAGCCGGCGGGCGGCAGCGTCGAAGTCGCCGGGGAACGGATCAGCCACCGTCCCGAGGCCGTCCGTGCGAAGATTCGCGCCCACCGGATCGGGGTGCTGCTGCAGTCCCGCAACCTGCTGCCGCACCTCGACGTGCGGGGCAACGTCCGGCTGGCCCGCCGAGCGTGGCGCCACAGCGGCTTCCGCCCTTCGGTGGACGAACTGCTGGAACGAGTCGGACTCCGCGAGCGCGGGCGGGCGACGCCCGCGCAGCTCTCCGGCGGCGAACTCGCCCGGGCCGGGCTCGCCGTCGCGCTGGCCAACAATCCCGACGTGCTGCTGGCCGACGAGCCGACCGGCGAACTCGACGGGTACACCGAGCAACAGATCCTCGAGCTGCTCCGCGACCACGCCGCCCAGGGGGCGGGTCTGCTGGTCGTCACCCACAGCGCCGAAGTCGTGGCGATCGCCGACCGGGTGGTCACCATCCAGGACGGCGAGGTGGCGGCATGACCGCCGAACCGCTGGTCGTCTGCGACGCCGTGGCCCGCACGTTCGGCAGCGGGGCGGCCGCGGTCGTCGCCGTCCACGGCTCCAGCTGCAGTGTCCACAGTGGAGCGCGGATCGCCATCGCCGGGCCGTCCGGCTCGGGGAAGTCGACGCTGCTGCACCTGATGGCCGGGCTGGAGCGCCCCACCCACGGCACCGTCTCGTGGCCGGGTCTCGACCCGGCCCGGCCGCGCACCAGCGACATCGGCGTCGTCTTCCAGAGCCCCAGCCTGGTCCCGAACCTGGACGTCAGCGAGAACACCGGCCTGCCCCTCGTCATCGACGGCGTCGACGACCCCGAACGGGCCCAGCGCGTGTCCGAAGCGCTCGCCCTGGTCGGCGTCGACGACCTGGCCACCAAACTGCCCGAGGAGATCTCGGGCGGCCAGGCCCAGCGGGTGGCCGTCGCCCGGGTGCTCGCGCAACGGCCGCGGCTCCTGCTCGCCGACGAACCCACCGGGCAGCTCGACCGCGCCGCCGGACAGCGGCTGCTGGACGCGCTGCTGGCCGCCACCGAACACCTGGGCGCCGCGCTCGTCGTCACCACCCACGACCGGGCCGTCATCGAGCGGCTGGACACCCACTGGACCATGCACGAAGGCAGACTCCGCACCGTCGCGACCCGGACGGTGACATCGTGATCGGCCTGTGGCTGGGCGGCCTGCTGCGCCGGCGCGCGGGCCGCCTGCTGGCCACCGCCCCCGGTATCGCGCTCGCGGTCGCGCTGATCGCCGCCCTGGGCTCGTTCCTCGCCTCGTCCCAAGCCACGATGACCGCCCGCGCGCTGCGGTCGGTCGCCGTCGACTGGCAGGTCGAGGTCCAGCCGGGCGGCGACGCCGGGGCCGTGCTGAACCGGCTGGAGAGCCTGCCGGGCACCGCGGCCGTCCGCACCGTCCACTTCGGACGCACCAGCGGGCTGCTCGCCACCACCGGCGGCACCACCCAGACCACCGGCCCCGGCGTCGTCCTGGGGATTCCGCCCGGCTACGCGGCCGCCTTCCCGGACCAGATCCGGCAGCTCAGCGGCTCCCCCGACGGCGTGCTCATCGCCCAGCAGACCGCGGCCAACCTGCACGTCCAGCCCGGCGACCAGGTCACGATCGGCCTGCCGGGCGGCACCACGCCGCAGCCGGTCACCGTCGCCGGTGTCGTCGACCTGCCGCAGGCCGACTCGCTCTTCCAGAAGGTCGGCGCGCCCGCGCAGACGCAGCCGTCCGCACCGCCGGACAATGTCCTCCTCCTGCCCGAAGCCACCTTCGCGGCAGTGACGAGCCGCAGCGCCCCGGCGCCGGTCACCCAGTTCCACGTCGCCCGGGACGCACCCGCGTCCCCGGACCCCGCCACCGCGTACCAGGGCGAGATCGCCGCCGCACACAACTTCGAAGCCCAGGTTGCCGGAGCGGCACTGGTCGGCAACAACGTCGGCGCCGCCCTCGACGCCGCACGCAGCGACGCCGCCTACGCGCAGATGCTGTTCCTGTTCCTCGGTCTTCCCGGCGTCGTCCTCGCCGCGCTGCTGACCAGTGCGCTCGTCGAAGCCGGCGGAGACCGGCGACGCGCCGAGCAGGCCCTTCTGCGCACCCGCGGGCACACACCGCGGACGGTCGCCGCCATCGCGGTCACCGAAGCCGCGTTCGTCGCGGTGCTCGGCGGAGCCGCCGGGCTGGCCGTCGCCGCGCTGGCCGGGCAGCTCGCCTTCGGTCCGGCGCCGGAAGGACAGACCGCCGCGGCCACGGATTCGTGGTACGCGATCGCCTTCGCCGCCGGACTGCTGATCACCACTCTCGCCGTGCTGGTCCCCGCCGTCACCGGCCTGCGAGGGCGGACGGTTTCCCAGGCCCGGCAGGTGATCGGCGCCCCACGCTCGCCGTGGTGGGCCAAGGCGGGCATCGACGTTCTGCTCATCGCGGCCGCGCTGGTCGTGTTCTGGGCGTCCGGCAGCAACGACTACTCGCTCGTGCTGGCCCCGGAAGGCGTGCCGACCATCTCGGTGTCCTACTGGGCCTTCCTGGGCCCGGCGCTGCTGTGGCTCGGGGCGGCAGCCCTGCTGTGGCGGCTCACCACGATCGTGCTCCGGCACGGTCGAACCCCGCTGCGCCGGATTTTGCGGCCCCTGTCCGGCCGGCTGGCGGGGCCCGGTGCGGCCGGGATCTCCCGGCAACGCCGGCCGCTCGCCCGCGCGATCGTGCTCCTCGCGCTGGCGTTGTCGTTCGCCGCGTCGACTGCGGTCTTCAACAGCACCTACCAGCAACAGGCCGAGGCCGACGCGCAGCTGACCAACGGCGCCGACGTCGCCGTCACCGAACCGCCCGCCGCCCAGGTCTCCCCCGCCGCCGGGGACCAGCTGCGGAGCGTCCCCGGCGTGTGGCACGTCGAGCCCGTCCAGCACCGGTTCGCCTACGTCGGCGCCGACCTGCAGGACCTCTACGGCGTCCGCCCCGGCAGCATCCGGGACGTCACCGCCTTGCCGGACACCTACTTCCAGGGCGGCAGCGCCGCGGACCTGATGGCGACCGTCGCACGGCAGCCCGACGCGATCCTCGTCAGCGCCGAAACGGTCAAGGACTTCCAGCTCAACCCCGGCGACCTGATCAACCTCCGCGTCCAGGACGCCCGGACCAAGGCCCTGCGGACCGTGCCGTTCCACTACAGCGGAATCGTCAAGGAGTTCCCCACCGCACCCAAGGACAGCTTCTTCGTGGCCAACGCCGCCTATCTCGCGCAGACCACGGGCTCCGACGCCGTCGGCGCGTTCCTGGTCGACACCGGAGGCAGCAACCAGGCAGGAGTGGCCGACGCCGTGCGGGCCCGGCTCGGCACCACCGCGACCGTCACGGACATCACGCAGACCCGCGCGCACGTGGGTTCCAGCCTGACCTCGGTCAACCTGTCCGGGCTCACCCGCTTGGAACTGGCGTTCGCGGTGCTGATCGCCGCCGGCGCCGGCGGGATCGTGCTCGCGGTCGGGCTGGCCGAACGACGCCGTGGTCTCGCGATCATGGCGGTGCTCGGCGCCGGACGCCGGCACCTGCGCGGGCTCGTCCTCGGGGAGGGACTCGTACTGATCGCCGGCGGCCTGCTCGGCGGCGGGCTCATCGCGTGGGGCGTCTCGCAGATGCTCGTCAAGGTCTTGACCGGCGTGTTCGACCCACCGCCGTCGTCGATCGCCGTGCCGTGGACCTACCTCGTGGTGACCGCCGCCGCGGTGGTCGCCGCCGTGGTCCTCGCCGCCGTGACCAGTGCCCGCGCCTCCACCCGGCCCGCCGTGGAGGAACTGCGTGACCTGTGATCACCCGTTCGTGACCCCGGACTTTGCCATTCGCTCACTTCGCATTGGCGGGGTGTGAACCCGGATCTCGTTACGGTGCGCCAAGTCGCACACCGTCCCCGCGAGTCAACCGAGATTGCGAGCCCATGACCTCAGTACGAACTCCCTTGCCCAGCCGCACATTGCTGAACAAGGTGCCGGAAGTCACGCTCTACTTCTGGCTCATCAAGGTGCTGTGCACGACCGTCGGGGAGACGGCGGCCGACTTCCTCAACGTCGACCTGGGCTTCGGGCTGACCGGGGTGTCCGTCGTCACCGGGGTGCTCTTGGCTGTCGTGCTGGTATTCCAGTTCCGCGCGACCCGCTACGTCCCCGGGTTGTACTGGCTCACCGTCGCGATCGTGAGCGTGTTCGGCACCCTGGTCACCGACAACCTCACCGACAACGCGGGGCTGCCGCTGGAAGCGAGCACGATCGTGTTCGGTGTCCTGCTGGCCGTGACCTTTGCCGTCTGGTATGCGTCCGAGAAGACGCTGTCCATCCATTCGATCGTCACCCGCCGGCGCGAAACGTTCTACTGGCTGGCGATCCTGTTCACCTTCGCCCTCGGCACCGCCACCGGTGACCTCATGGCCGAAGTGCTCGGACTCGGCTACCTCGTCACCGGCGCGATCGTCGTGGCCCTGGTCGCCGTCACCGCGATCGCCTGGCGGCTCGGCCTGCACCCGGTCCTCGCCTTCTGGTTCATCTACGTCCTCACCCGGCCCCTCGGCGCCTCACTCGGTGACTACCTCTCCCAGCCGTCGAGCCAGGGCGGACTGGGCCTGGGCGCGACGGTGACCAGCCTGATCTTCGTCGCGGCGATCATCGGCACCGTCGTGTACCTGTCCGCCACGAAGGCCGACGTCATCCCCGGCGCGGCCGCTGTTCCCATCGACGAACCGGTGCGGGGCGGGATGTGGCAGACGGTCGTGTTCCTCGCCGTGATCTTGGCCGCCGGCGGCGTCGGCTACACCCTGCGCACGTCGGCGCTGCAGGACGACAGCCCGCTAGCGCCGGTCGCGGTGCAGCCCGCGCCCGGCGGCGGCCCGGCACAGCCGGTACCGGCCCACACCTCGCCGCTCGGTGACCTCTCGACGTTCCGCGGCATCACCCAGGACACCCTCGACCTGCTCAACAGCGGCAACCAGGCAGGCGCCACGAGCCGCGTCGACGACCTCGAAATCCAATGGGACAACGCCGAAGCCCGGCTGAAGCCCAAGAACAAGACCGAGTGGACGAACGTCGACGGCAAAATCGACAAGGTACTGCGCGAACTCCGGGCCGCGAACCCGGATCAGGCCGGCGAAAAGGACGCGCTCACGGCGTTGCTCGCGACCCTCGGCTGAGCCGCCGGCTCACGGCTTTCCCACCGCAGCACCCGCTCTCGCCCAGGTGGCGCGCAGGTCCGCCGGACAGGTCTGGACCTGCGCGCCGGGAGCGGTGCCGCGGGCGAACGCCATCCTGGACGGCCAGGTCGTGCAGGTACCGGGCTTCGCCTGGATCGCTCGCCCGGACGATGAACGACATGCTCGGCCGCTTGGAGAACGCCGCCGGCCGCCAGCGGCGCTTCGTCGCCGACGCCTCCCACGAACTGCGCAGCCCGCTCGTGGCCATCCGCACCACACTCCAAGTCGGGCTCGCCCACCCCGACCGCGTCCCCTGGCCCGAAATCGCCGAACGGGCCGGGCAGCAATCCGACCGGCTCGAAGCCCTCATCCAGCAACTGTTGTTTCTGGCCAGGGTGGATGTACACCAGCTGACGGCGAGCTCGTCCTCTGGCTGCCACGCCACGAGCCCTGCCCCCGGGGGGTGACCCTCAGTCCCGGCCGAAGCCGTGGTGCTCGGCCCCTTCGCCGTCGAAGCCGTGGAACGCAGCCACGGTCATGGCGGCCACGAAAACTAGCAGCACCAGCGCGATCACCAGCCTCCGCTGCCGCGAACCGGCGGCTCCCCCGCGGGCGAGCAGGGTCCGGATCTCCGCCGCGAGCTGCCGGCCGATCGCTTCGAGGATCGGCCGCCAGCCCCGCGCAGTGGCCGGCGAAGATTCCGGCGCCGGCAGGTCCGCCGTGAGCGCGTCAAGGTCGTGGCGGAACTTCAGGGCGTAGACCCGGGTCATGCGCTCTTCGATCTCGTCCATCGACAGGCGCCCTTCGGCCGCCGCCGTGTGCAAGCGGGCGCGAGTCTGCTCCCGTTCCGCGTCGGAGCAGCGCACCCCGGGCTGCGGGAGAGCTTGTTCGGTGGCTTCGGTCATGCTGCACCTCATCTCGACGTAGGGGCACCGCCGGTGCCGAGGCTAAGGACCCGGCTGCTCGCTACCGGTCAAGGAACGGTTAGCGTGAGGCAAGAACGCCCGGTCGCCGCCGGAAAAACCGGTCGGGTCACCTGCGCCGAGCCGATCACCCCGCAGGCGACCGACGAGTGCCGTCCTCGGCCGCCGCAGCGGGAGGCCCAGGCGCGCGACCAGCGCGGCGAGCCCGAACGCGACCAGGCCGGCGCGGCGGACGGCGAACAGCAGAGCGGCGGCGACTTGGCGCGCTGGCGGACCCACCGGGCTGACCGTCCATGCGTGACGATCCGTGTACGACGCCGACGAAAGCTTGTTCTTCCCAGGAACAGATCCGCGCCGCCGTCCTTCGGGAAGGCGGCGCGGACCGGAACTCGTTACAGGTGATAGAAGTCGCTGTAGTGGTCGGGCGAGTACCAGACCTCGCCGGTGTTCAGGTCGACCACGATCCGGTAGGCGTCCCGGTGCGCCCCGCACGTCCGCGGGTAGACGTCGTACTCCTGGAACGAGTCACCACTGGGCAACTGCCCGTCGTTGTTGTAGTAGGTCCCGCCGGCGAAGTTGCACTGCCCGTTCGGCCAGTCGTACCAGCCCCGGCTGCCCGGATAGCCATCGGACTCCCAGACCGAATTGGCCGACCGAGCGGCAGAGCAGCCGGAGATGGTGCACGAGTCGAAAGTGGACGCGTTCGCCGGCGTGGTGCCCGCCGAGATGCCCAGCGCCGACACGATGACACCGGCCGTGACGCCGAGCCGCTGTGCCCACGACCGTCGGGAACGTTGCCGAGCCTGCACAGATCCTCCCAAGAGAAGTTGATGGTGGGGGTCAACCTCGACGATGAGCGTTTTCTGTCCGCAATCAGACCAGGACATCGTCGCCAAATGTGAATGAACTTCAGTTGGCGCGACGAACGTGGCGCGGATGAGGAGATCAGGCGAGGCCGACGCCGTAGGCGTTCAGGGCCGCGGTGACCGGCTGGAAGTAGTCGGTGGTGCTGTCGCCGCCGGACACGGTGCCCAGCGCCGTGCTGCCGTCGAACAGGGCACCGCCGCTGTCGCCGTGGTCGGAGTAGACGTTCGTCTCGATCAGGCCGTAGACGACGTCGCCGTTGCCGTAGTTGACCGTCTGGTCCAGCGCGGTGACCGTGCCGCAGGTCAGGCCGGTGGTGCGGCCGCTCTTGCAGACCTGCTCACCGACGTAGGCGTCGCCGGCCTGGGTGATGGGCTGGGTGGTGCCGTCGTAGAGGTCGACCGCACCGGGGCCGTCCCCGGAGTCGTTGCGGATCAGGCCGTAGTCGGTGCCCGGAAAGCTCGAATCGACCGAAGGGCCGATCCCCTGCCAGGACGGTCCACCCTGGGTGCAATGTCCCGCGGTGATGATGTACTGCTGGCCGCCGCTGGTGACGTTGAACCCGGCCGAGCAGATGATCGAACCGGTGCTGATCTCGTCGCCGTCGTAGACCTGCGTCGTCAGCGGCTTCGCGGTGTGCTTGACCCGCACCGCGGAGCCGAGCGACGCGATCGCGTCTCGCAACCTCGCCATCCCGGCGCCCTGTGCGGCGTCGGAAATCGTGACGACGACCTGGCGTGTGGTGGGGTCGATGCCCCACGCGGTGTTGGGGACGTCGTGGACGCGGTCGAGGGCGGCTTTCGCGGAGGCGAGCATCGCTGCGCTCGGCGCCGCCGACGCCGGTGCGCCCAAGGCCAACACCGAGGCCGCGGCGATTCCGGCGATGAACAGGATTCTGGGCAGGGACGTGGTCATGAGGCACTCCCAGGTGAACCGGACGGGGACATCCCCAGCGTCGCCGGAGCACCCCCTGGGTCACCACCTACCTCAGTAGGGAATAGTCGGTGATTTGCCCTCACACCGGAGAATCGGACAAGAGCGGACACCGCGATGCTCCCGGCTTCCTGTGGGGACGGTGAGAATCGGCGCCGGACCTTCGTGAGACGTGGTCAGGGAGCGCGGTGCCCTTGGTAGCCGATGATGGATCCGGCGAACCGATCGGCCTCGGCGCACGGGTCCTGGTGCACCGACAGCTTGGGGTTCGTGGCGTCGATGGTGACGGACAGCAGGGTGTCGTCGGCGACGCCGACTTGAACGGTGCAGTGGCCGCCGCGGGCGTCGCGGTGGATGGCGGGGTAGCTGTGCACGTCAGCCGGATCGAAGCCGCCCACTGTGGTCCGGTGCTCGTAGAGGGACTCGAGGCCGCCGCTGCTGGTGTCGACCGACGCCTGGTAGGTCAGGCCGGTCGTATCCGCAGGTACCCAGACGCACCACGGCAGCTTCGTCGTAGCGGGGGCGGCGATGTAATAGCGTGCGAGCTGTTGCGCGTTCACCAATCCGCACGGCTGGGCAACGAAGGCAGTCAGGTCCAGCGGATCGCCGGGGATCGACGGCGAGAGCCGTTGCGGCGCCGCGGGCGGCGACGAGCATCCGGCCACGGCAGCGATCACAACCCCGACGGCGAGCACAACGGAGAAACCTCGCACGGCGACCTCCATCCTGCCCGCGGACTCTTGGCGACAATCCAGGATGGCACGACAGCCGGCAGCGTCACCGCATCCGGCCCGCGCGCGCTCGTCATGTCCACGCGCGGGCCTGGCCGGTGTCACTTGAGGGCTTGGTTGGCTTTCACCGCGAAGTCGTTGGTGTAGGTCTTGGCCAGGTCGATCGTGTGGCCCTTCACGTCGGGGTTGAACGCGGACAGGACGTTGAGGACCGTCTGAGGGCCGTCGCCGGGCATCAGGCCGTCGGTGGTGTAAATGCCCTTTTCGCTCTTCAACGCCGCGACGTAGGCGGCTTTGCCGACGCCCTTGTAGTAGTCCGCCGGCATCTTGTCGGCGATCTCTTCGGGCGTGTGGGTGCTGATCCAGTGCATCGTCCCGACGTAGGCGTTGGCCAGCTTCTGCACGATGTCGGCGTGCTTGGTGACGTAGTCCGTGCTCATGTACAGCGACGACGCCGGGTAGACGCCGCCGAGGGCAGCGCGGGCACCGTCCGCGGTGCGCATGTCGAGCAGGATCTTGGCCTGGCCGGTGTTGATGAGGGCGGACACCGTGGGTTCGGTCGTCATGCCGCAGTCGATGTTCTTGTGCTGCATGGCCGCGATGAAGGTGTTGCCGGCCTGGACACCGCTTTCGTGGATCTGATCGACGGGCACGCCGTTGCGGACGGCGAGGAAGCGGGTGAGGAAGTCGGTGGACGAGCCGATGTCGGTCACGCCGAGGCTGCGGCCCTTCCAGTCGGCCGGTGACTTGATCTGGCCGGCGACGTCGGAGCGGCACAGCTCCACTTCACCGGGAACCTGCAGCATCTGCACCACCGCTTCGGTGGCCTTCCCCTTGCCCTGCAGGTCGATGTTGTGGTCGTAGAAGCCCACGACCCCGTCGATCTTGCCGGCGATCATGTCGTTTTCGGCGTTGACCCCGGCCGGTTCGTCCTCGAGATGAACCTCGAGCCCCTGCTGTTGGTAGAGGCCGAGTTGCTGGGCGAGCATCGCGGGCAGGTAGATCTGCTTGTCCAGGCCGCCGACCATGATCGTCACGACCGGCTGGCCCTGGGTGTTGGTGGTCGAGCCGGGCGAGCTGCCGCAGGCAGTCACGGTCACGGCGAGCGCGGCGCCCGCGCCGAGCGCGAGCAGTTTTCGGGAAAGCATGGACGGAACTCCTTCGTTCACGGTTTTTCAGAGTCCGGCCGCGTCGGTGGACAGCGCCGGGGGTCGCCAGGACAGCAGGCGGTTTTCCAGGAGGGTGATGAGCCCTTCGGCGATCAGCGCCACGACGGCGATGATCAGCATGGCCGCGAAGACGCCGTTGGGGTTGAAGGTGCCTTGGGCCTGCCGGATCAGCAGGCCCAGCCCCTGGTCCGCGCCGAGGAACTCCCCGACGATCGCGCCGATCAGCGCGAAGCCGAAGCTGACGTGCATGCTCGCGATGATCCAGGTGACCGCCGAGGGCAGCACCACCTGACGCGTGACCTGACCGCGCGAGGCGCCCAGGATCCGCACGTTCGCGATGAGGTTGCGGTCGACCTCCCGAGCGCCCTGGAAGGCGTTGAAGAACACCGCGAAGAACACCAGGACGACCGCCAGCATGACCTTCGAGCTCAGGCCGAGACCCAGCCACACGACGAAGATCGAGCCGAGCACGATCCGCGGGATGGAGTTCATGATCTTGATGTAGGGGCCGAAGATCTCGGCGAGCACCCGGATGCGGCCGAGGGCGATGCCGAGCACGATGCCCAGCACGACACCGATCGCGAAGCCCAGCACGGCTTCCTCCAGGGTGACCCACGCCTGGGTCCACAACGGACCGACGGAGGTGCCGTGCTGGGCCCAGTCGACGATCTGTGCCACCACCTGGCTGGGCTGGCCGAAGAAGAACGGGTCGACGATCCCGGCGCCGGCCGCGAGCTGCCAGCCACCGACCACGATGACGGCGACGGCAAGCCTGGCGGCGTAGACGAACCAGCGGCGCCTGGTGGCGGCGGCCTTCCTGGCCTCGGTCACCGTGTTCCTCGTGGGCTGTTCGGCGATGTTCATCGTGTCCCTCCCGACGGTGGTCATGCGGCGCTCGTCTGCCGCTGGTACGCCAGCTGCACCTCGTCGCGCAGGGACTCCCAGATCCGCTGGTAGAGCTCGACGAAGTGGGCGTCGAACCGGATCTCCTGCACGGTGCGCGGGCGGGGCAGGTCGACCGGGAACACCGCCTTGACCGTGGCCGGCCCGGCGGTCAGCACCACGACCTTGTCGGCGAGCGCGATCGCTTCTTCCAGGTCGTGGGTGACGAAGACGACCGAAGGCCGCGTCAACTCCCACAGGGCGAGCAGCTCGTCGGACATGATGGAGCGGGTCTGCACGTCCAGCGCGGAAAACGGCTCGTCCATCAGCAGGATGCGCGGCTCGTTGATCAGGCTCTGGGCGAGCGCGACCCGCTTGCGCATGCCTCCGGAAAGCTGGTGGGGATAGCGGTCCTCGAAGCCGGACAACCCGACGCGGCGCAGCCAGTCCCGGGCCCGCTCATGGGCGTCCTTCTTGGACAGACCGTGGAACAGTGGCCCGGCGGCCACGTTCGCCAGCACGTTCTTCCACGGCAGCACGGCGTCGTTCTGGAACACGAAGCCGATCCCGTCGCCGATGCCGCCGACCGGCGCGCCGTCCACCAGCACCTGTCCCTCGGTGACGGCTTCGAGACCGGAGATGAGGGTCAGCGTGGTCGACTTGCCGCAGCCGGTCGGCCCGACCACGGCGCAGAACTCCCCGGCGCCGATCTCCAGGTCGAGGTCCCGCAGCGCGGTGTAGTCCCCGCCGGCCGGGGTCGCGAACCGCTTGGTGACGTTACGCAGCACGATCGCGGGTGGTGAGCTGGTCATCGATCACTCCTTCGTGGATGACCGGTCACGGTAGGCAGCGGCAGCCGGCATCGACAGCCTTGTGCTGCTTTGCCGGATAAACAGCGAAAGTGCAGGTTCTGCTCGTTCTGCTCGGTCCACGCCTGGAGCGAACGGGTCCGATGAGGGACACTCACCTGAACCAACCGGGGGTCACGGAGAGGAACCGCGGTGCGCCGACCCCACACGCTGTCGTCCCTGATCCTCACCTACGTGCTCGCCATCCTGGTCATCACGATGAGCCTCGGTTTCGGCCTCTACACCCGGCTCAGCGGCCGCTTCCTCGACGAGGACACCGAGCACGAGGCGCTCGCGATCGCCCAGGCGGTCGCCGCCGACGAGAGTGTCCGCACCGCGATGGCCGCCGGCGACCCCGGCCACGTCGTCGCCCGGCTGGCCGAGCAGGTGCGCGCCGCCGACGACGCCGCCTACGTCGTGGTGGTCGACCGCGCCGGCATCCGCCATTCCCACCCCAACCCGGCGCTCATCGGGCAACTCCTCGACAACCCGGCAGGCGCGCTGGACGGGCAGACCCACGTCGGCATCGACGAAGGCACCCTCGGCCCGTCCGCCAACGGCAAAGCCCCCATGCGCGCCGCGGACGGCACACTGCTCGGCGCGGTCTCCGTCGGAATCCTGGAGAGCACCGTGTCACGCCGGCTGTGGTCGGAGATCCCGCTGCTGGGTCTCTACACCGGCGGCGCCCTCGCCGTCGGGGTCGTGGTGTCGCTCTTCCTGGCGCGCCGGCTCAAGCGCATGACGTTCGGCCTGGAACTGGACGACCTGGCCGGGCTGCTGCAGGAACGGGAGGCCATGCTGCACGGCATCCGGGAAGGGGTCGTCGCCTTCGACCCGCACGGGCGGCTGAGCATGATCAACGACGAGGCCCGGCGGCTGCTGAAGCTCCGGCACGCCACGATCGGCGTCACCCTCGACGACCTGCTGCCCGACGGCAGGTTGCACGACGTGCTCGCCGGCACCGACGCCGGAGCCGACCAGGTCGTGCTGACCGACGAGTTCCTGCTGATGGTCAACCGGATGCCGGTCCGGCTCGGCGGGCGGGACGTCGGTTCCGTGGTGACCTTGCGAGACCGCACCGAGCTGGAAGGCCTGCTCCGCGAACTCGACAGCGTCACCGGGCTGACCGACGCGCTGCGCGCGCAGCAGCACGAGTTCTCCAACCGGCTGCACGTATTGTCCGTACTGGTCGGCATGGGCGAGCACGAGGAAGCGATGTCCTATCTGGACGAGCTCACCACCACCAGCACGAGCCAGGCCGAACAGCTGCGGGCCCAGCTCACCCCGGCCGCGCTGGCCGCGCTGCTGCTCGCGAAGATCACCATCGCGGCCGAACGGGACATCCTGCTCACCGTGACCGCGGACTCCCGGCTGGAAGACCCCGGACCCGATCCCCGGGCACTCCTCACGATCGTCGGCAACCTCGTCGACAACGCGCTGGACGCGGTGGCCGAGTCGCCCGCGCCGCGGCACATCACCGTACGGCTGCGAGACGATGCCGACGTCATCACGATCGACGTCACCGACAGCGGTCCCGGAATCGCCGCCGACGACACCGAACGCGTGTTCGCCGACGGCTACACCACCAAACCGGCGCGGGCCGGGGTACGCCGCGGCCTCGGCCTGGCGCTCGTGCACCGGCTGGTGACCCGGCTGGGCGGCACGATCACCTGCACTCCCGGGCCCGGCGGCGCCTTCACGACCTGCCTGCCCACCACCCGGCCGGCGGTCCGGGCATGATCAGGACCCTGATCGTCGACGACGACTACCGGATCGCGAAGGCACACGCCTCGAGCATCCGCCGGATCGAACCGTTCGTCCCCGTCGGCGAAGCCCACTCCCTCGCCGAGGCGCGAGCGATGGTCCGCACGACGCACCCCGACCTGCTGCTGCTCGACCTCTACCTGCCCGACGGCAACGGCCTGGATCTCATCAGCGGACTGCGCGGAGATCATCATCAACCCGACTTCATCGTGATCACCGCGGCCCGCGACATCGACAGCGTGCGCCGCGCCATCCGCCTGGGCGCGGTCTACTACCTCGTGAAGCCGTTCGGCTTCGCACAGCTACGCGAAGAACTGACCGCCTACCAGCGCCTCCGAGACGGGCTCAGCGAAGCAGACGTCGCCAACCAAGAGACCGTCGACGCGCTCTACGGACTCCTGCGCGGCCCCGCCAAACGCGCCGGCGAACGGCGGCTGCCGACCACAATGGCCCAAGTCCTCACCACCGTACGAGAGTCGGTCGAACCCCTGTCGGCCACCGGCGTCGCCGAGCGCCTGGGCATCAGCCGGGCAACCGCACAACGCTACCTCGCGGACCTGGTCCGCCGCGGCCTGGCAGACCTGTCCCTCAACTACGGCACGGCCGGCCGGCCCGAACACCGGTACCACGCCACAACCTGACAACGTGCACCTCAGTGGCCGATCGAAGGCATTGCCAACGGCACGGCCGCAATCACCAACGGGACCGCCGGGCGCCTAGGCCCGCGAAACGGTGCCGGACCCAGCCGTGACGATGATCTGGTCCAGAAACGCGCTCCCCGGCCCGCAGTTCGCCCTCGCGTCGACCTCGGCGATCGTGACGGTCAGCGTGAACGTGCCCTTGATCCCCCGATACGCGCCGGTGCCCGAGCCCGCCACGATCGGCGTCGGCGCGGTCGCGCTCACGGTGCCGGAACAAGTGGTGCGGTCGGGCGGAAAAGTGCTCATCACGGCGGCGACATGGCGATCGAGTTCGACCACGTCGAGCCGGAAAGATCCCTGCGACAGCGTCAGTTCGAGGCCACCGTCGTGATCGGGACTGACCGCACCGTTCGCGTCGACGCTCACTGCCGCACCGAAATCGCCGATCCCTCCGGTCAGGACCACAGTCGACGCCGCGCCGTCGTTGTCGGTGTAGTCGACCAAGTTCACGGCGCTGCCCGAATCGGGCGGCCGGCCAGTGGTGACCTTCCCGGACGAGGCGCCGTCCGCCGACGAGACGCACAGCCCCAGCATCACCGCCGGCAGCACCGCGAACACCGGCACTGATCGGATACGTCGCATGTCACTCCCCCATTGCGAGACGGGTCGGCGGCCGAACGACCGTCCTGCCCCGGCTCCGGCGCCCACCGGTCCAGTATGCGACGCCGAAGAGACCGTGCCATCGGGGTTTTCCCGGATCCACCACAACGCTTGACGAGGTGACGTGCACGTCAGCGAGTTTCACCCGCGCCGAGGCGCGTGACGTCCCTACGGGTGACCGAGAGATACCCGACGAACGCGAGAATCGCGACCAGCAGAGCGAGACTGACCGGCCCGGTGCCGAGGTCGAGTCCGCCGCGGCCGGCGGGGACGCCCATCCAGTCCGCGAACGACGCGCCCAGCGGGCGGGTCAGGACGTAGGCGAACCAGAAAGCGAAGACGGCGTTCAGCCCGAGCCATCGACGCGCCAGCGGCGGCAGGGCGATCAGCACCGCGAAGGCCATCCCCGAGCCGAGATACCCCAGGTGCAGCGTCGTCGCCGTGAGGTCGCCCGCCGCCGTGCCGAGCGCGAAGGTGGTGACGACCGCGAGCCAGTAGAACAGTTCCCGGCGGAACGTGGTGATGCTGTGGATCGCCAGCGTCTTCTCGGTCGCATACCAGACCCCGAAAACCGCGGCCAGCGCGACAGCGAAGAACACCGTTGAAACGGCGTAAGGAATACCGAAACCGACATGCAGGACATCGGCCGCCATGGTGCCGAAGACACTCACCAGCACGACAGCCAGCCAATACAACCAGGCGACGTAGGCCCGGGCCCGGAACTGCGCGACCAGCGCGATCACCAGACCCGCACCGGCGATACCGACGGCGATCACCGGGTCCATCAGGTGGGCCAGGAAGTCCGATGTGGTCTCGCCCATGCCCGTGGTGAGGACCTTGACGATCCAGAAGTACACCGTCACTTCCGGAACCTTGGCGGCCACCCGGCGCGGTGCCGCCGGGGAATCGTCGAGCCGGAGCTGCCCAGTTGTCATGGCGGAATCCTGGCACACGGCCACATCGGCCGATCCACGACCCGAGAGTTTCCCTATTTCACCATTTGCCGAGTTTGCCGGATCCTTTCATGCGAATGAATTTGCCCGTCGGCCACGGTTGTTTGCCTGCTGAGGCCGCTGCGCTAACCGTGCGGTTACCCAGTGCGGGAAGCCGGTACGCTCTCACGCTTGCTATACGTGAGAAGGAGGATTCTGGGGCGGTCTCTTGGACCGTAAGGAGTTCGTCCTCGTGCACGACCGATCAGGCGGCCGGGCCCTGCGCGCCGGCAAGGTCGTGGTGGCGCTGGGCTCCGTCGCGGTACTGGGGCTGGCCGGGCTGACCTGGTCGCAGCTCGAGACCGGCGTGACCACCGCGGACGTCATCGACCACGGGAAGGCCGCCACCAGCCCTGCCGACGAGCAGAACATCCTGCTGGTCGGGCTCGACACCCGGACCGACGCCGAGGGCAACCCGCTCCCGCAGGATCTGCTCGACCAGCTGCACGCGGGCGGCGCGAGTGACGGCGGGGACAACACGGACACGATGATCGTGGTCCACATCCCGGCGGGCGGCGGGGGAGCAACCGCGTTCTCGATCCCGCGCGACTCCTACGTCCAGCTGGCCGGCGGGTTCGGCAAGCACAAGATCAACTCCGCGTACACCTACGCGCAGGTCGCCGCGGCGAATTCGCTGCGCGCGCAAGGCGTGAGCGGCGCTCAGCTGAACGTCCGCGCCGCGCAGGCGGGGGCCAAGAACGCGATCGAGACAGTCCAGCAGCTGACCGGGCTGACGTTCACCCATTTCGCGTCGGTCAACCTGGTCGGCTTCTACGCCATCAGCCAGGCGATCGGAGGCGTCCCGGTATGTCTCAAGCAGGCGACGCGGGACCCCTTCTCCGGCGCGGACTTTCCCGCCGGTCCCCAGACCGTCTCCGGAAAGGAGGCGCTCAGCTTCGTCCGGCAGCGCCACGGGCTACCCGGCGGCGACCTGGATCGCGTCAAGCGTCAGCAGGTCTTCATGGCGAGCCTGGCCAGGACCGTGCTGTCGGGCGGGACACTGGCCGATCCCACCAAGCTGACCACCCTGATCGACGCGATCAAGAAGACGGTCACCCTGGACCAGGGCTGGGACGTGCTCGGGTTCGCCCAGCAGATGCGGAACATGAGCTCCGGCCGGATCGTGTTCAAGACGATCCCGGTGGGCAACGTCGCCCTGAAGACCATCGGCGACGGCGAGGCGGTCGAGGTCAACCCGCAGGAGGTCCAGTCGGCGATCAAGACGGCGATCAACGCCGCCGGTGAGGCTGCACCCGCAAGCGCGACAGCGTCGCCGCCGGCACAGGTGAATTCCGGCGCGGGCAGCCGGAAGGGCGATCCGGCCGTCACCGTCGACGTCCGCAACGCGAGCGGTGCCAACGGCCTGGCCGCGTCCGTGTCTCAGAGCATCGCCGGGCTGGGTTTCAAGGCGGGCAGCGTGGCCAACACCGTCACGCGGCGCACCTCGGTCGTCGACTACGCAACCGGCGAGCAGGCCGCCGCGCGGCAGGTCGCGGACTACCTCGGGAACGGTGTCGGGATCGCGGCCGATCCGAGCCTCGCCCGCGGCCACGTCCGCGTGGTGCTCGGCACGGACTACCACGCTGCCGCGGGCACCTCGGGCACCGCACCCGCCATCCAGACCGCGCCGCCGACCGGCGACGCGTCGATCACCGCCGACGGGCTGGCCTGCGTCAACTGAACGGCTGCCCGAACCGGCCGACGGCTCGCGCGAGTCAGGTACGCGGTGCGCAGAGTGAGCGCGCAGTGCTGCGGGTGCGGTCACGGCGAGGTTGGCCGAGGGCTATCGGGTGATCCGGACGATGACCTGCTCGTTGGCGTAGCAGTATCCCTCGTAGCTGACGGAAACGCCGGTGCGCTCGACGTATTCCTGCAGCGCCCGGCACTCGTGCTCTTGCCAGCCCGGGAAATTGAAGAACTCGTCGAACACGAGCACGGAGCCAGGTCGCAGGCGCGGGCCGACCAGGTCCAGTACCGTCTTCGCGGAGCTGTAGAGGTCCGCGTCGACGTGGATGAAGTCGACCGGTTCAGGATGGCGGGCGAGGAACTCGGGCAGGGTGTCGGCGAACCAGCCGACGACCAGTTCGGCTCCGGCGACGTCCGGCCGGCCGTCGACGCTGAACGTGCCCGCCGGGAAGTCGATGCGCCAGTCTTCGGGCAGGCCCTGGAAGGCGTCGAAGCCGTAGACGCCGCCGGAGGTCCGCGCGGCGGCGATGATCTTCAAGGTCGAGCCGGTGTAGACGCCGAATTCGAGCGCCATTCCGCCGGTGGGAGCGAGCGAGAGCGCGTGTTCGAGAGTCCGGTGTGGATCGTCGAACCGCGGTGCCGTGGGCATGTTGGCGCGGACGAATTCGGCCGATTCGAGAGTGGCCTGCCGGTCGGCGGCATAGACGATGTCGCGGCGCGTGCGGATTTCGAACTCGATGAGCCGGTCGTAGACCCGTCTTGTCTCCGCACGCAATTCGGCGAACTGCTGTTCCTGCTGCGCCAGCAGCGGCGCGACGGCGTCCGCCACCATGTTCATCAGCCGTACCCGGACCGGTCGCAGCAGCCGGTCCCGCCAGGATGCCTGCATTGCGGGAGGGTTCCTCTCGTCGCCGAGGTGGAGGTGGGCATCATAAGGTGCAGATCGACCTGTGTCGCGGCATTCGGCCGTCGAGACTCTTGTGCACGCTCAGCGTCCTCTCAGGATGGACAACCCGAGGATCGGCCATTGCCCGCGTCTGCGACCGCCGGCGCCAGTTCGAGGAGAGCCGATGACGTGCTTCGGTATCCCGTTCGATTGGCTTTCACGGACATCCAGGACCGGCGACAGTGTCTGAAGGGCCGAACACTACGTCGCCGGCCACTCCGATGACCTCCGCCCGTCCGCGGGCCACCTTGCCGTGGACATCACTTGACCGCGCTCAGGTGAACAATGCCGGTCCCACGGCGGTGTCTGCGCAGCACCCGCAGACGGAGCGGGCACACTGACCGGGGTGAGCGCTGAGCAGAACGAACCCAAGCCGTCCCCGCGCGGCACCGGGCGCCCGCCGCGGCCCGCGGCGGTGACGCTGGCCCTGGGGGCGCTCGGGGTGGTGTTCGGGGACATCGGCACCAGCCCGCTGTACGCGCTGCAAACCGTGTTCTCGATCGACAACGGCGCGGTGCGGCCGGTGCCCGGCGACGTCTACGGCGTGCTGTCGCTGGTTTTCTGGTCGATCCTGCTCGTCGTGTCGGTGAAGTACGTGCTCTTCGTGATGCGCGCCGACAACGACGGCGAGGGCGGCATCCTGGCGCTGGCCGCGCTCATCCGGCGGCGGGTCCCCGGCCGGGCGCGGCTGGTCGGGCTCGCGACGCTGTTGGGGGTGGTGGGCGCGTCGCTGTTCTTCGGCGACAGCGTCATCACGCCCGCCATCTCCGTGCTGTCCGCGGTCGAGGGCATCGACGTCGTCGCTCCCAGCATCCGCGACGCCATCCTGCCCATCGGCGCGGTCATCCTCATCGTGCTGTTCCTCGCGCAGCGGTTCGGCACCCACCGGGTGGGCCGGCTGTTCGGGCCCGTGATGCTGCTGTGGTTCCTGACGCTGGCGCTGCTCGGCCTGCCGCACGTCCTCCAGCGCCCGGGGATCCTGCGGAGCCTCTCCCCCACCTATGCCGTCGGCTTCGTGTTCGAGCACCCGTACGTCGCGTTCATCGCGATGGGCGCCGTGGTGCTGGCGATCACCGGCGCAGAGGCGCTGTACGCCGACATGGGGCACTTCGGCCGCTCACCGATCCGGCGAGCCTGGTTCGCCGTCGTGTTCCCCGCGCTGACGCTGAACTATCTCGGCCAGGGGGCCCTGATCCTGGGACAGCCTGACGCAGTGCGCAACCCGTTCTACCTGCTCGTCCCGAGCTGGGCGCAGATCCCGATGGTCGTGCTGGCGACCTTCGCCACCGTGATCGCGTCCCAGGCGGTCATCTCCGGCGCGTTCTCCGTGACCCGGCAGGCGATCCGGCTGGGCTTCCTGCCGCACCTGACCGTCCGGCACACCTCCGCGGAGGAGAGCGGTCAGATCTACGTCCCCGGGGTGAACTGGCTGCTGATGGGCGCCGTGCTCGTCCTCATGGTCACATTCGGCTCCTCGGCTTCGCTGGCCACCGCCTACGGGGTGGCCGTCACCGGCACGCTGCTGCTGACCACCGCGCTGTTCCTGATCCTCGCCGGCGCTGTGTGGCAGTGGCCGTGGTGGCGGCTGGTGCTGGTGGCCGTGGTCTTCGGCGGCGTCGAGCTGACCTTCTTCGCCGCCAACCTGACCAAGGTCGTGCACGGCGGCTGGCTGCCGCTGCTGCTGGGCGGGGTGGCCGTCACGACCATGCTGGTGTGGCAGCGCGGGCGTCGCCTCGTCACCGCCCGGCGCACCGAAACCGAAGGCAGGCTGTCGGACTTCGTCGACCAGCTGCGCGACGACCCGCCCACGCGGATGCCGGGCACCGCGGTGTTCCCGCACCCGACGAAGGAGACCGTGCCGCTGGCGTTGCGCGCCAACGCCGAATTCAACGGCGTCGTGCACGAACACGTCGTGATCGTCTCCGTGGTCTTCGAGAACGTGCCGCACGTGTCCCGCAACGAGCGCCTCGCCGTCGACTCCCTGTCCCACGCCCACGACGGCATCGTGCACCTGTCGGTCCGGTTCGGCTTCCACGACGACGCGAACATCCCCGCTGCGCTGCGCGACGCGTTCATGCTCACCACCGAACTCGAGACCGACCTGGACAACGCGTTCTACTTCCTGTCCAAGATCACCATCGAGCAGGGGCCGCCCGGCGGCATGCCCCGGTGGCAGAAGCGGCTGTTCATCGGCCTGGCGCACAACGCCGCCTCCCAGGCGGCCGCGTTCCGGCTGCCGGTCGACCGCACGGTCGTGATGGGGACCACGATCGAGCTGTAACCTTCCTTGGTGAACGCCTTCGCCGCGGGGCGCCAGTCGGATGAGGGCTGCCCGCACCAGCGAAGGGATCGTGCCCGTCAGGTGATGGCCCCGCCCACGGAATTCCGCAGCGGCTCTCCGGCAATGTCCGGTGGGCGGAATCCGAACCACATCCGCAAGATCCGGTCGCCTCACGACGTGCCGCGCCCGGCCCGGCTCCCGGCGTAGGCCCGTTCCCGCAACCCGGTCAGCCACCGGGGGCACAGCTCCCAGCCCACCGGATGGTTGACCATGGGATCGAACGCCGGTCGCGAGGCGTCGGCCGCGACCTCCCGCACCGTCAGCACTGCGCTGTCACACCAGCGCCCGTCCTCCCGGCCGGTCCGCAGCACGAACCGCAACGGTCCCGCGGTCAGCGCCGGCCCGAGGTCGGCGAGCGCCCCCGGCACCCGCGGCGACGACGGATCCGCCCACGCGCCCAGCCAGACCAGCCGGTCACCCCAGCGGTAGGGCGCCAGGCTGCTGAACCCGCCGCGGGTCCACGTCGTGGCCGGCCGGGGCAGCATCCGGCCCACGTGCCCGTGCCCGGCGGTGGTCAGCGTGATGTCCCACGGGGTGGAGCCGGGGCCGGGCACCCGGACCGCCAGTCCCAGCGCGTCCGGGAGCCGTCCCGGGGTACCGGCCCCCTTCGACAGGCGGGCGAGCACCGCAACGGGCTCCGACGGCCACGGCAGGTCGTCCGCGATCCCCTGGAGCTCGCCGTGGACCAGGAGCCCGTCGGGGTGGAACGCACGCGCCCGCCGCAGGGCCGCCAGTCCCCGGAAGCCCAGCGTCACCACCGTGCCGGCTCTGTCCCGCCCGAAACCCATCCGGTTCTCCTCCCGCTTTCCGCGGGTGACTACCCGCCGGGCGCGAGGTCAACCCTGCTCCAGACGGCTGTCGCGAAGCCGGACCGCCACGACGAACACCGCGCATAGCCGGGGTCCAGCCGGGTAGCCGACGGACCACCTGCCCGGCGAAAGGACCTGCGATGCCCCGTTCGAAACTCCCGGCGGCAACTCCCTGATGTTCGTCGGGACCGCGACCACGGTGCTCCGGCTGGGCCCGTTCACGCTGCTGACCGACCCGAACTTCCTGCACCGCGGCCAGTGGTCGTACTTCGGCCAGGGCCTGTTTTCCCGGCGGCGCACCGAACCCGCGCTGCAACCGGCCGAGCTGCCACCGCTGACCGCGATCGTGCTGTCCCACTTCCACGGCGACCACTTCGACCGGATCGCAGCCCGGGAACTGCCCAAGGACACCCCCGTCCTCACCACCGAGCACGCGGCGACCCGCCTGCTCCGGCGCGGCTTCCAGGCACCGGTGCCGCTGTCGACGTGGTCGCGCGAGACCTTCACCGACGGGGACGCGCGGCTGACCGTGACGGCCGTCCCCGCCCGGCACGCCCCCGGGCCGATGCGGCGGCTGCTCCCGCCGGTGATGGGCAGCGTCCTGGAGTACCACGCCACGCCCGAGGCCGACCCGCTGCGGATCTACCTCAGCGGGGACACGGTGCTGCACGACGAACTCCGCACCATCCGCGGCCGCTTCCCCGACCTCGACCTCGCGGTGGTGCACCTCGGCGGCACCCGGGCCTTCGGCGTGCTCGTCACCCTCGACCACCGCGGCGGCGTCGACCTGCTGAACCTGCTGGAACCACGCCGCGCCGTCCCCGTCCACTTCGACGACTACGGCCTGTTCCACTCCCCCGTGTCCAACTTCCTCGAGGAGGTCCGGGTCCGCCGCCCGCCCACCCGGGTGCAGCTGGTGCAGCGCGGCGAATTCCTGTCGTTGTGACTTCGCGCGGGTTTCGCGGCCGCGCCGGTGGCTATCCGCCGGTTCCGCAGCACCGGAGAGAGGCACGGCATGACCGAAGACGACCGCTTCCTCAGTCCGGACCCGCCCCGCTCGCCCGGCACCCCCGAACCACCGGACCTCGACGTCGACGCCGCGCAGTTCCTCGACGACGAGCCCCGCCGCCCCACCGCCACGCCGGAGGCCGAGCCCCCGGACTGACCGCACGGAACGCCCACCCGGAAGCGAAGGGGACGAACGCCCAGGTGGTCCGATCCCACGGTGGCCGCGTCGAGCCGGTGAATCGACGACGAAGGCGTGCACGGTTACCTGCCGGCACCGGCGGCCGCGGAGGTCTAGCTTCGGCAACCGTCGCCCGGCGCGGGTTTCACCGACGACGGCCGGGGGAAGCCGTGCGGGCCAGGTCGTTCCCCAGGAGGTTGTCATGGCCGCGACACCCGCGTCAGCACCGGTCCGGACGCTGATCCCGGCCCGCATCGACCGGCTGCCCTGGTCGCGGTTCCACACCCGGATGGTCGTCGCGCTCGGGGTGGCGTGGATCCTCGACGGTCTGGAGATCACGGTGGCCAGCGCGGTCGCCGACACCCTGACCAAGCCCGAGACGCTGCACCTGTCGTCGGCGGCGGCGGGGCTGCTGGCGACGATCTACCTGGCCGGCGAGGTGGTCGGCGCCCTGTTCTTCGGCAACCTGTCCGACAAACTGGGCCGGCGGAACCTCTTCATGCTCACCCTCGCGGTCTACCTCCTCGGCAGCGGCCTGACCGCGGCGACGCTGGGCAACGGCGCGGGCTGGGTCGCCTTCCTCTACGTCACCCGGTTCGTCGCCGGCATGGGCATCGGCGGCGAGTACGCCGCGATCAACTCCGCCATCGACGAGCTGATCCCGGCCCGCTACCGGGGCCGGGTCGACATCGCGGTCAACGGCACGTACTGGGCCGGCGCCGTGCTGGGCACGATCGGGACGTACATCCTGCTCAACCAGATCAGCGTGTCGCTGGGGTGGCGGCTGGGCTTCCTGATCGGCCCGGTGCTCGGGGTGGTGATCCTGCTCGTGCGGCGGCACCTGCCGGAAAGCCCGCGCTGGCAGATCATGCACGGCCGGGAACACGCCGCCGAGGCGTCGATCAAGCAGATCGAGCACGAGGTGGAGCAGGCCGGCCGCAGTCTGCCTCCGGTCGACCGGAGCAAGGCGATCGAGGTGACTCCGGCCGAGCAGATCGGGTACGTGGCGCTGGCTCGGGTGCTGTTCCGCGAGTACCCGTCCCGCGCGATCCTGGGCGCTTCGTTGATGATCAGCCAGTCGTTCCTGTACAACGCGATCTTCTTCACCTACACCCTCGTGCTCGGCAAGTTCTACGGGGTGCCGTCGGCGGCCACACCGATCTACCTGATCGCGTTCGCGGTCGGCAACCTGGTCGGCCCGTTCACCATCGGCCACCTCTTCGACACGCTCGGCCGCCGGACGATGCTCTCGGGTACGTACCTCGTTTCCGGCGTACTGCTCGCCATCACGGCGGTGCTGTTCTACGCCGGTTCCCTCAACGCGATCACGCAGACGATCGCGTGGTGCGTGATCTTCTTCTTCGCCTCCGCCGGCGCCAGCGCGGGCTACCTGACCGTCAGCGAGATCTTCCCGCTGGAGGTGCGGGCCAAGGCGATCGCGGTGTTCTTCGCGATCGCGCAGTGCTTCGGCGCGCTGGGCCCGGTCTTCTACGGCGCTCTGATCGGCACCGGGGACCACCCCGTCCGGCTGTTCCTCGGCTACCTGCTCGGCGCGGCCGTGATGATCGCGGGCGGGCTGATCGCCCGCTTCCTCGCCGTCGACGCCGAAGGCAAGTCCCTGGAAGAGATCGCCCAGCCGCTGGCGGCGACCGGCCGCCGCGGCCGCACCCGCGCGGAAGGCGCGTCTTCGCCGTTCTCCACCTGAGCCCGCTCAGCGCTCTTGCCGAGCACCGGCTCAGGTGGCCTGGGTGAACCACCAGGTTTCGCGCGTGGTGTCGTACCAGCCGAACACGGTGGCACCGTCCGTCATGGACAGAGCGGTGCCGATTCGGCCCGGTCCCCGTCCGTCGGTCCTGGTCGTCCACGCGCCGATCGCGTGCAGCACCACCATTCCGCCGAACCCGGCCGGCGGCGTGATGGTCTGGATGGCGACGGGACCGCCCGCGGGAGCCGGCACGGGAGCGGCGATGGTGTGGAACGGGTGGGTGACGCTGATCGCCGGTTGCGCCGTGAGTCGCGCCCCGGTGGTCTGCACCTGTCCCATCAGCCCGACGCTGTGCGCCTCGGTGGACACGCCGCGCCCGGCCTCCAGGCGGAACCGGCCGAACCAGGCGGAGGCGCCGCCGTGGGTCCAGCACGACGGATCGTCGTGCTCGGCGCTCGGGTCGTTGTTCACGTTCGACAGGCTCAGGCGGATCGACGACACCCCCGGCGGGACCTGGAACGCGGCGCGGTGGAAGCCGGTGGCGTAGGCGTGCTTTCCGAGTGCGCCGGAATAGTAGAGGTGCCGGCTCTGCGAGTCGTGCGCCGGGAAGATCAGCACGCGGTACAAGGCGGCGCCGTCCTCGGCGTCGCCCTGGTCTGCGCGGTGAACGTGTACCACTGCCCGGGGATCACCGCGACGTCCCGGTACAGGAAGAACAGATCGTTGCGGCCGTCTCCCAGCACCCAGCGCTGGGCGGCTTTCGCTCCGGCCGGCAGCGTCGCCGGATCCTTCGAACCGTCCTCGATGCCCAGCACGGTCCCGGCCGGGGCGGTCGTGCTGCGGAACCAGCCGTCGGCGACGTTCTCGTCCGCCGACGGCACTTCGAAGTCGCCGTTGAACAGGATGTTCTGCCCGTTGGAATGGCCGCTGACGATACTGGGGAAACGCTGGAGGTGCGCGCCGGAGTAGGTGTTCCTCGCGTCTCCTTCGTCGACCACGGTGTCTTCGCCATTGCTGAACAAGCCCGGTTCGATCGTATTGTCGATCGCGCCCGGGCGGCAGCGCACAGCGCCCAGCACCGGGGGCATGACCGGTTGTTCGTGCCAGAACTTCAGATTGCCGTTGGCTTCGAAGTAGCAGCCGTCGATCACGGTGTTGGCGTCGGCGCCCGGGCCGAATTCGATGCCGAGGCCGTTCTTCTCGAAGGCGCTGCTGATCCGGTTGCCGACCGCGGCCTCGACGTGGACTCCGGTGATGTTCTGCGCGACCCGGCCATCGAGCACGGTCCAATTGTTGCCGGAATTGGTCAGTGAGATCCCGCGGCCGCAGGTGGCGATCTCGCAGTCGAGCACGGAGACGTAGTAACCACCGGCGCCCGACGGCGGCAAGGTGCGGCGCACCAGCGCGCCCACCGGAACCGAGGTCGCGGTGACGTTCCCGTCCCAGGCGACGTCCAGGGCCGGGTAGTCGGCGTCGTCGTGCGGCGCCACGCTGGTGACCTCGCCGGTCAGGTCGGTCTTCTCGCCGTTGTCACCGGGGTATTCGACGGTGACGTGCTCGCCACCGGTGTAGAGGGTGTCCGTCGCGGTGACCAGCAGCCGGGTGGCGGTGGTGGGCTTCTTCCGGACCCACGTGCGCAGCGCGGTGTCGCGGCCCCGGATGCCGATCTCGTGCCCGCGCATGCTGACTCGTTCGATCTGCGAGAAACTGACGCCGGTGAAATCGATGCCGATACTACCGGGCACTCCGTACGCCTGAGCTGTATTGTTGATCAGGAGGTCACGGAATCGGACGTCCCGGGTGTACATCGGATAGTCGGCCGACTGGAACACGATGATCGGTTCCGCGGTGATGATCTGCGTGACGCTCTTGCCGTCGCCGAATACCGTTTGGCCGGAGTAGAACCGCAGCGGCTGGTCGACGTGGTAGGCGCCGGCGGGCAGGTACACGTCCGCGCGCGAGTCCAAAGCCGCCTGCATCGTCGCGGTGGTGGCCGCGACGCTGCTCACCGCGCCGAAGCTCAGGACGTTGACGACGTTGTCCAGCAGCGGGCTCCACCGCTTGCCGTCGTCGAGCCACAGGCGCGCGTTGCTGTCGGTGACCTGCGCGAGCCGGCCGCGCGTGCCGGCGGCCGGGAGCTGGGCGGTCGAATAGCTTTCCACGACCGTCGGGGCGGGCTGGGATCCAGAAGAACGGGTCATGTCTTACTCGGTTCGTCGAGAGTGGATGAGACTTTCAGGAGGGACGGTCCGCTCGACTTGATACCGATTCTTTGGGTGGAGTTCGACGAATTTCGGTTGCGTGCGGACCGGCCGATTCGGACGGTTCACCGAAGGCGGGACAGCCCGCCGATCCTGGCCCGGTGCGTGGTCAAGCCGTGGTCTGCCGGGCCCGGTGATCGGCGACGTGGACCCGGATCGCGCACCGCGTCGAGCAGAGGCCCGGCGTCTTCGGCGGAGTGGTGCAGGAGCGGCGGTTTGCCGTCGTGGGTGGTGATGGCCGGGCGGCAGGCCGTCGCGGCAGCGGGTGGCCAGCCGGCGGGGCCGGGTGGGGGCTCCTCACCCGGCCCCGCCGGCATCCCCGTCGCCATCTCGGGTCAGCTGTGTGCCAGCGCTCGGTCGGCGAGCGCCCCGATGAGGGGGGCGAGTGTTCGGGCGTAGGTGGTTGTCAGGTGGTTGTCGTCGCGGTAAACGAGCGTGTCGCCGACGATGACCGGGCAGCGTTGCGTGGTGCAGAAGAGCTGGGTGAGGTCGGCGTAGTCGCCTCCGCGGGCCGTGGTGGCCGCGGCTTCGGCGGCGATGCCGGCGGTGTTCACCGCGACCGGTTCGGGCGGTGCGCAGGCGGCGGCGTCGTCGAGGTGCGCGGACAGGCACGTCGGCACGGTGGACTGGGGGTCCGGGACCGGTCCGAGGACGAGGACGGCGGCACCGGTGGACCGTAGCTCGGCCACTGTCCGGGCGAGACTGTCGAGCCAGGGCCGGCTGTAGACGGTGAAACCGAAGTCGGCGCCGTAACGCCGGGACGTGCCGAGGACCACCAGCCGGGGGTGCTCGGCCCGCAGCCGGGTGAGGATCTGACCGCGCCACTGCTCGCATTCGACGTACTCCCGGCCGAGGTAGGGACTGGTGAGCGGCAGGTCCAGCAACGGGCAGGTGACTTTGCTCAGGGTTTCCAGCCGCCAGTGCCGTTGCCCGGCCAGCGTTTCCAGCGCCGGGCTCCACATCGCGGCGTGCGAGTCACCGACCAGGGCGACGGTGGTGGCCGACCGGGGATCGCCGGACCGGCACGGGGGCTGTCCGAGGTCGCGCCACGAGCGCACACAACCGTTGAGGAACACGGTCGCCTTGTCGTTCTTCGCCTCGCCGAGCGAGGGCGTCAAGTTCACCGGAACCCCGGACACCGCGGCCGACGCGGCGACCGACGCCTGCACCTGCGCGATCAGCTGCTTCAGGACCAGATCCCGTGCGTCGGCGGTCCGGGCTGCAGGTGCGGTCGGCGTCCGGACGGTCGGCGCGGGGGCCGCGATGCCGTGTCCGGTCGGCACGGGCGTCCGGACGGACAGCACCAGTCCCGCGCTCACGGCGACCGCGGTGACCGAGCCGCCGAGGAGGAGGCTGCGCACCGGTGAGCGCCGCAGAGGCGTGGCGAACCGGCCGGGATTCTCGATGAGGACCATGGTGACCACGGCGAGCGCGCCGGACACCGCGGCCGTTCCCAGCCGCTCGGCCAGGGTCAGCGGATGCCCGAGCAGCGACGGCGCGAGCAGCAGGACCGGCCAGTGCCACAGGTACCACGAGTAGGACAGGCGCCCCAGCGCCCGCATCGGCGCCGGCGAAAGGACACGGCCGGCTCCCCGCCGCGGCTCGGCGCAGCCCGCGACGATCACCATCGCGGCGCCGAGCACCGGAAGCAACGCGGCGATCCCCGGATACGGCGTCGTCCCGTCGAGCCGGACGCAGGCCACGGCGATCGCGGCCAATCCCGCGCAGCCGGCCACGCCCGCCACCGGCGCCGGCAACCGCGCCCAGCGGCCGGCCGTGAGCGCGACGACGCCGCCGGTGGCCAGCTCCCACGCGCGGGAGGGCAGGGAGAAGAACGCCCACGGCGGCAGTACCCGGGTCCAGATCACCGAAAGGGCGAACGATGCCGCCGCGATCGACAGGAGGACGAGCAGGTACGGCGTGGCCGGGGACCGCCGGCCCCCGCGCCGGGCCAGGACGGCCGCGCCGATCATCAAGGTTGGCCACAGCAGGTAGAACTGCTCCTCGACCCCGAGCGACCAGTAGTGCTGGAACGGCGAGGGCGGCGTGTCGGCGGCCAGGTAGGACGTCCCCTGCAGGGCGAACCGGTAGTTGCCGGCGTACAGGGCGCTGGCGATGCCGTCGCCGAGGACGTCGCGGGCCTGCAGGGGCGGCAGGAGCGCGACCGCGCCGATCGACGTGGTCACCACGACCGTGCCGGCCGCCGGCAGCAAGCGCCGCGCCCGGGCCCCGTAGAACCGCGCGAGCCGCACGGATCCGGTGCTGCGCAGCTCCCGCCACAGCAGCCGGGTGATGAGGAACCCGGAAATCACGAAGAACACGTCGACACCGGCGAATCCGCCGGACACCCCGGGCACGCCCGCGTGGAAGAGCACGACCGCCGCAATCGCGACCGCCCGCAGCCCCTCGACGTCCGGCCGGAAGGTGGCTCGTGGACTCGCTTCGTCCCCCGCAACGGGTTGAGGGTGCATCGTGGCTCCGCTCGGACGCGCGAACGAGGAACCGGGCGCCGGTTCCTGGTGGAGCAGGAACCGGCCGAGATCGTGCGGTGCTAGCCGCCGGTGGCCGAGCGACGCGAGCCGAACAGGGAGTTCGACGCGTTCAGGTTCGCGTCCTCGTCGACGCCCACACCCAGCCGGTCGACCAGCTCACCGCCGAGCCACCCGCTCACTGCGGCGACCGCCACTCCCGCGAAGCTCAGGACCAGCGCCCACGCACCCGGGTCCCAGCCACCGGCGCCGGCCCGCAGCAGCCAGCTCCCCGCGAACAGCACGACCACCACCAGATTGCCCAGCCCGTGCAGCGAGCCGACCCGCTTGGCCCGGGTCCCGGCCGGCACGGCCAGCCAGTCGATCAGCCCGAACACCGCGGCCACCACCCCGCCGACGACCCCGGCCGCGATCGCGTACGCGGACGCGACCGCGAACCCGGACCGTCCGGTGATCAACCCCAGCACGTCGAAGACCACGGCCGTGGCCAGCAGGCCGAGCGGGAACACGATGAGAATCGGATGAATCGGGTGACCGAACACCTTCGCCCGGCTTTCCATGGCCGGCCCCTTCCTGCCGAACACCCGGCCTGCCCGGCCGGCGCCACCGCGTACCCGCGCCTGCGGTGCACAAACCCGGCGCCAGCTACGTGCGGTGGCTTCGGTCGGTCAGCGGGAAATCGCTCTGGCCGACGGTTCCGGTGGGCGACTCGGGCTCCCGGCGGTTCGAGACGTCCGCCCGGCCCGGCTGCGGGTCCGGCCCGGGGACCCGCCCGGCCAGGTCGGCCTCGCTCTCCGCCATCGAAGCCCGGCTTCCTTCTTCGGCCGCCCACTCCGGCGTACCGTCACGCTGCTCGTCGCGCTCGTTGTCACTCATGAGGCCCGGCTACCCGGACCACCAGCCGGCAACCACCGCGGACCCACCGTTTCGCGGACCCCGCCGCGGATACTTCGACAGCCGGAACGGTGTCCACGCACGCGAGGAGCACACGATGCCCACATCGTTGTCCGGCCAGGTGGTCGTGCTCATGGGAGGGCCCAGCCGCGCGCGCCGCGCGACCTCCGGGATCCCGTCCTCGGTCAGCCAGGTGCTGTGGGTGTGCCGCCCTTCGTGGAAGGTGAACGTCGACAGAATCGGCGGCCGCTGCTCCCCCACCCCGGAGCCGGTGGCAGCGCCACGAACCGAAACCCTGCAGGAGTTTCGTCCGGCCCTTCTTGGGCCGGGAGTTCCCGCGCCGGGTCGGCGGCCGCTGACGGCCATCGGAGTGATGGTCGTCAATCTCAGGCCTCCTTTGTGGACCTTCCCGCCGACCTCCTCCAGCGGCGCGCGGATCTCGATGCCGCGGCGCTCGGCGTCGTACTCGTGTCGCTGCTGCCCGACGAGTTCACCCCATCGGGCGCCGGTGCTCCACCCCCAATCCTTGGCTCGGCTGACCGGAAGCTCCGACGTAAAACGATCGGTTTCCATTCCGTCGAAATCGGGTTAATCTCGCAGGGTGACCACCGAGGTGAAGCCGACTTCCCGCGAGCGGCTACTGGAAGCAGCGGCCACGCTCACCTACCGGGAGGGTGTCGGCGTCGGCGTCGACGCGCTGTGCAAGGCGGCAGGCGTGTCGAAGAAGTCCCTGTACCAGCTGTTCGAGAGCAAGGACGAACTACTGGCGGCCAGCCTGAAGGAAGGCGCGGCCGCCTTCGTGGCGAGCCTGCTCCCTGCCGCGGACGACGACCGTACCCCCCGCGAGCGGATCCTCCACGTCTTCGAGCAGGTGGAACTGCAGGCGGGTAGGCCCGGCTTCCGCGGCTGCCGCTACCTGGCCGTGCAGATCGAGCTCAAGGACCAGCGCCACCCCGCGAGCCGGGTGGCCCGCCGGATCAAGCGGAACCTGATGACCTTCTTCCGCGGCGAAGCCGAACAGGGCGGGGTGAGCGACCCGGATCTGCTGGCCCGGCAGCTCATCCTGGTCTTCGACGGCGCCAGCGCCCGGGCGGGGATCGGCGTGGAGAACCTGAAGGGGCTCATCACCCCTACCGTGGCGACGCTGCTCGACGCGGCGGGCCTGCGCTGACACCGACGACCGCTCAGGAGGACGCCGGCGGGCGCCAGCCGCCGGTGACCTCCTTGACCGGCTTGTGCGGGAATCGGCGCTCGGCGTATTCCTGCGCTCGGGAGCCCGGCATGACGTACAGGGTCTCCGTCTTGTCCTGCAGCGGTCGCAGCACGGTGTTCATGAAGGCCTTGCGGTCCTCCAGGTACGGACCCAGGACGTCCTCGCCCGCAGGGCAGACGGCCAGGCAGTAGCCCGACTTGTAGCCGGGCGGAGAGCTCAGGCTCTGCCACATCGAGGCGCTTTCGGAATCGGTGACGCGGGAGCGGTAGTCGGCGGCGTCCTCGCTGTCGGCCACGGTCTGCGCCCAGTCGGTGAACCCGCTCATGAACTCGCGGTAGTTGTGCGTGGTGCACGCAAGCCCGTCGAACTCGCCGTCCTTGCCGATGGCGCCGACCGGGCAGGCGGAGACGCACAGCTTGCAGTCGATGCAGGGGTTGTAGTCCAGTGCCTGCCCGTACTCGCTCACCTCGGCGTCGACCAGGACGGTGACCAGCAGCACGAAGTTGCCGAACTTCGGGTGGATGACGTTGCGGTGCAGGCCCATCACCCCGAGCCCGGCGGCCACCGCGACGGTCTTGTGCGCCACCACCCAGATCCGGTCCGTGCCGAAGCGGTCCATTTCCTGCGGGAAGCCGACCGACGGGTTGAGTGCGCGGTAGCCGGCGTCCTGCAGGGCCCGGGTGACGTCGCGGGCGGTGTGGTTGGCCTGTTCGTCGGTCTGGTGGAACTCCTGGTTGGCCACGCTGCGGGCCGGGGAGCGGCAGTTGTCGCGGTTCATCCGGAACGCCATCGCGACCAGGGTGCGGGTGCCGGGCAACGCGGACAGCACGTACTCGCGCTCGCCGGCCAGGTCGGGGTGGTCCAGGCTGACCGCGGCGACGTCGTCCGCACCGGCGGCCAGGCACAGCGCACGTAGCCAGGCCGCGTCGATCACCGCCGGCGGATCCATGGCGTCTCCGGCCCGGCGCCGGGCGAGCACCGCCTGCACCGACGGGTGCGCGGCCAGCTTCGCCGGAAGCTTCGGATCCACCGGCTCCCCCTCGGCCCGCACGGTAGTCATCCGATCTCCTCCCGAGTCCGGTTCGATCGGCAGCTCGTAAACCGATCAGTTTCCGATCTTGCACGGTTACGATAGCAGCTCGGCTTGTCCATGGACACCGTTCGGTTTACGCTGTGGGAACCGATCGGTTTCCTCCGCACTCAGGAGCAGGCGAGATGCCCGGCCAGCCGTCACGTCCCACGATTCACGTTCCCGGCACCACCAGCCACACCATCGCCCCACGGAACGGGCACCGCGAGGGGACGCTGCGCTACCTCAAAGCGGGCACCGGCGCTCCCCTGGTCCTGCTGCACACCGTGCGAACACAGGCCGAGCACTTCCGCCACCTGGTTCCCCTGGTCTCGGACCGGTACACCGTGTACGCCCTCGACCTCCCGGGGATGGGCTACTCCGAGATCGTGCCCGGCGCGTCGTACGAAGAGCCGGCGATGCGCGCGGGCGTCGAACGGCTTCTGACGGAACTCGACCTCGACGACGTGACGGTGCTCGGCGAGTCCATGGGGGCGGTGCTCGCCCTGACCACCGCCGCCGACCTGCCGGACCGGGTCCGGCGCGTCATCGCGGTGAACACCTACGACTTCCGCGGCGGAATCGCCCGGTCCGGCCTGCTCGCCCGGCTGGTGGTCACCGGCGTGCTCGCTCCCGGGATCGGCCCGGTGGTCGCCGGGGTCGAGCCCAAGGCCGCACTTCGCCGGATCCTGCAGGGCGGGCTCGGTGACAAGACCGCATTGCGAGCGGACTATGTGGACGAACTCCTGCAGGTGGGCAGCCGCCCCGGCTACCCGGCCGTGGCCCGCGGCGTCTACCGGAACCTGCCCAGCCTCATCGCGGCCCGGTCACGCTACCCCGAAATCAAAGCTCCCATCCACCTCGTCTACGGCGAAAAGGACTGGTCACGACGATCGGACCGGGCCGCCACCAAGGACCTGCTGCCCGACGCCGAATACACACTGGTGCCGGGAGCCGGCCATTTCATCGCCCTGGAACGGCCCGACGTACTCGCCGGACTGGTGAACGCGGTGGCGTCGTGACCGGCCAGGTTCGCGTTGTCGCGCACGAGGTCCGCCGTCGCGAAGTCGCGGTCGACCTGCCGTTCGAGGAAGGTCGCGGACCTGTTCACCGCACTCGGCATCGGGGTTCCCGCCGGGCTGACACTGGAACACCGCGAGGGCAGAGGTGCTCGTCTGGTTGCTTCCGGTCAGCGTGTCGAGTCGGCGCTGGGACGGTCCCGGTCTCGCCGGCGGGCCGGTGAAGTGGGCTGGCGGAACGCGCCGTCCTGACCCGTGCAGTCAGCCGGCCAGGGAGGCGCCGACGTGGGTCACCCTCATCAGAACCGGCGGCGCCAGGTCTGGCGCCGCGGCGTGCCTGACACGTCGTCCCGCCGCCGGTTCGGCGCTTCGGTCATGATCGAAGCCACCGGTTCGACGTCTTCGATGTGCTCGCCGCGCCGCGGTGCCGGTTTCGCCCGCTCGGGCATCGGCTCCGGTTCTGGGTGGGCCAGCACCTCCTCGACACCGCGGAGGAACCGCTCGGCCTGCTCAGCACGTTCGGGCTCCGGTGTTCGTTCCCACGCCCGCAGCATGGTTCCGGTGGTGGGCACGAACCGTTCCGCGTAGGCGGCACCGGTGACGGCGTTGAGCGCAGTCAGCCGGCCACGGAGGACGTCCCGCGCGCATTCCGCCAGCGCCGGGTCCTGGTGCTTGGTCAGTTCGACGAGCATGCGCGGTCATCGGGCGAGCTACGACGCTTGGGTGCGGTGTGGCGCGACGGGCTGGGGATTCGACGACCTGCTGCCCTTCTTCAAGCGGAGCGAACACGTCGAGGGCCGCGATCCGGCCCTGCGCGGCCGGAGCGGTCCCCTGGCTCCCGGTCCGGCGGTGTCGGGTCACCCGATCGCGCGGGCCGGCCTCGAGGCGGCCGCGCAGACCGGATACCCGATGGCCGCCGACATCGGTGGCGGCCTGGAGGACGGCTTCGGCTGGTGCGACCTGAACATCGTCGACGGCCGGCGGCAGAGCGCCGCGGACGCCTACCTCACCCCGGTGCTCGGCCGGCCCAACCTCGACGTCGTCACCGACGCGCTGGTGCACCGGGTCACGATCACCGGGGGCCGCTGCACCGGGGTCGAGTACAGCGTGGCCAACGAGATGGTCGCCGTGGAGAGCGGTACGGAGGTGGTGCTGACCGCGGGGACCGTGGGGACCGTGGGGACTCCGCAGCTGCTGATGCTGTCCGGTGTCGGACCGCAAGCCGACCTGCGTGCGGCCGGGGTCCGGGTGGTCGCCGACCTGCCCGGCGTCGGCGCGAGCCTGCACGATCACCCCATGTCGGGAATCGTCTACCGCGCCGCCCGGCCGGTTCCGCACGGAACGAACAACCATGGTGAGGTGCAGGGCCTGGTCGACACCGGCATCGGCGGACACGGGCCGGACGTCCAGCTCATGTTCGTCGACGTGCCGCTGCGAGCGGACGCGCTGCCCGGCCCCGAGCTGGACCAGGGCTACGCGACCATGGTGTCGCTGCTGGCGGGGTTCAGCCGTGGCTCGGTGCGACTGGCCGAGGCCACGCCCGGGGCGGCACCGGTGATCGATCCCCGCTACTACAACGATGTTCGCGATCTGGAGATGATGGCTTCCGGCCTGCGCATGGCTCGCGAGATCGGCGGCGCGCCCGCGCTGGCGCCATGGCGTGGCACGGAAGCGCTGCCGGGTGCCGAGGTGCGCGACGACGATGACCTGCGTGCGTATCTGCGGAAGAACCTCAGGAGCTACTCGCACTACGCGGGTACGTGCCGGATCGGCGCCGACGAAACGGCGGTGGTGGACACCGACCTGCGCGTGCACGGCATCAGTGGACTGAGCGTGGCCGACGCGTCGGTCATGCCCGCACCCGTGTCCGCCAACACCAACGCCACGGTCTACGCCATCGCCGAACGAGCAGCGGATCTCATCCGCGGCCGGCGCGGTCAGGGACCGGTTCACGGTTGACACGGCGCTTGCGGAGGTCGCCCCGCGAACGCCGTGAGGAGGTGGCCGGCCGGCCACCTCCTCCCCCGGACGTGACTACGAGTGCGTCACCGTGACGCCGGTGGGCAGCGTCAGCTTCCAGTTGGCCAGGTCGAGCACGCTCGACGGCGCGCACGCGGCCGGCGCGGCGGCAGCTGTCGTTGCGGGCAGCGTGCACATCCCGGCGGCCAGCACGGGCGCGCCGATCCACAGTAGACGCTTGAACATTCCGAATCTCCTTTGAATCGGACTCTTTCTTCGGCGGGAAGGGAGAACTGCCGGGCAGCGTGACGTCAGGGGGTCAGGGAGATGTCGTCGAGCTGCTCGGCGGCGGGCCGTACCGGGTACAAGTCACCTCCTGGCGGCACGGGCACGTGCGGGAGTGCGGCACGGGCGGCGCGGTCACCCGCGTCGGCGGCCGCGTGCAGGCTGTCGAGTGCGGCGTACTGGGTGAAGACCAGTTCCTGGTAGGGCCAGTGCGAAACGCCGCCGGTCGCGGCCGGGATCAGGAAGTCGACGGCCTTGAACAGGCTGCCCCCGGCGGGCGTCCGATAGGCCCAGAGGTCGACTCCGACGTGCTTGCCGATCGCCGCCAGCCGGGTCATCGCGACCAGGTTGAAGGTGAAGTAGTGGTAGCTGCGGGTGCGGATGGCTTCCTGCGGCTGGCTGCCGTTCCCGTCGATCTGCTTGTCGATCCGGGAGCTGCGCGCGCCCTGGACGATCTGCCGGGCGAGTGCCTTCTGCCCGGTGTAGAGCGCGATCCCCGCGGTCAGCATGTCGTAGAACGTGCCGTGGTTGTTCGGCTGCGCGGCCTCGTCCCTGCCGTTCTGGCTCGTCCGCAGCCAGGTCAGGAAGTTGCCCGACCAGGACTTCAAGCCGGCGCTGTCGGCGCGGCTCCAGCCTGGCGCCCCGGCACTGAGGATCGCGACGGCGTCGAGGACCTGGGTGAACGTGTAAGAGAACTCGATGATCCCGATGCCCCGGCCATCGGTCTTGCACGGAATGCCCTGCGCGAAGTTCAGGTTCGGGTTCATCCGGGTCGCCGGATCGAGGAACCAGGTGCGCAGGGTCGAGCGCCGCACGCTGGGCGTACGCCGCGTTGCCGGTGTAGTACCACGCCAGCGACAGCTGGTAGATGGCGCTGAACGCGGTCAACCGCTCCGGCTTGTCCGGGATGGCGTCGGTGGCCGGGTTGCGCACGCCGTCCTTCTCGACGTAGGGGCAGCCGAGGAGGTTGTCCGCGGTCTGCGGCTGCGTGGGCCACCAGTACGGCGCCAGGCTGAGGTAGTCGTGCTTGTCCCCGCTGGGTGGCGTCTTCGGCTTGTCCACCACCGTCCACGGACCCTTCGTCAGGGCCACGTTCGCCTGCGTCAGCAGGTTGTTCAGCGCGCTGCGGGTGCCGCGGTCGCCCGCGACACCCGCCGACGCCACCGAAGCACGCGGAAAGCTGGCGGGCGCGCTGAGCACGCTGATCGCGCAGCGCCGGGCGGAGCCCACCGACGATCTGCTGACCGCGCTCGTCGCGGCCCGCGACGAGGGCGACCGCCTGACGGACCACGAACTGCTCATGCTCGGCGTCCCGCTGCTGGCCGGCGGCCACGAAACCACGGCGAACCTGACCGGCAGCTTCCTGGTGGAACTGCTGTCCGACCGCGCACGGTGGACGGCGCTCGTCGCCCGTCCCGAGCTGATCCCCTCGGCGGTCGAGGAACTGCTGCGGTTCGTGCCGCTGGCGACCGTCGCGGACCTCGCGCGGATCGCCAAGGAGGACCTCGAGCTCGGCGGCCAGGCCATCCGGGCCGGCGACGCGGTGCTGGTCCAGCTGGACTCGGCCAACCGCGACGACTCGGTGTTCGCCTCGGCCGACGACCTCGACTTCGGCCGCAAGGTCAACCACCACGTCGCGTTCGGCTTCGGCGCGCACCACTGCGTCGGCGCGCCACTGGCGAGGCTGGAACTGCGCGTCCTGCTCTCGACGCTGGTCCGTCGCCTGCCGGACCTGCGCCTCGCGATCTCCGCCGAGGACATCGAATGGCGCCGCGGCGGCTTGCTGCGCGGGGTCACCAGCCTGCCCGTCACCTGGTGAAGTCCTTGCGGTGGTTCGGCATGCGGTGACCGACGCCGGTCGAGCCCGGGACGCGAAGCGGGTGAGCCTGGCCGGGCTCACCCGCGATGTCGCGCCGCAGCGAGGTGTCACGCGACGTAGAGGTACGCGCGAATCTCGGTACCGTTGGCCTCCCAGTCGAAGTGCGTGACGGTGTTCTTGGGGCAGGCCTTGGCTTCCTTTCTCCCGGACCCGTCCGTGAAGCTGCCGAACGCCTTGACGAAGGCGCACTTCCCGTCGGCCTCGGTGTCCTTGACCCAGCCGTCGATGAAAACGTGGCTGCCCACGCACTCCACGGTCCACGCCGCTTCGCCTCCCGAGGTCGTCGGGTGGAAGTTCGCCGGGCAGGCGGCGTCGACGCCGAGAGATCCGGCGGAGGCCGGTGACGCCACCAGGCCGGTGGTCAGCAGGGCCCCGGCGGCCGCGGCGACGATCGACATCTTCTTCATGTCTTTCTCCTCCTCGATGGTCGGACCTGATGGTCGGACGTCGAGGAACGTAGGCCCGGCACCGGCCACGCGACACCGGTGTTGCGCGTACGCGGAAACATGCGGGTCAGCGCGGGCCGGGCTGGTTCTCGCGTAGCCGGCGCCCCAGGGACGTGACGGTGTGCAGG
The DNA here is from genome assembly GCF_036227105.1 of Amycolatopsis sp. NBC_01488. Taxonomy (NCBI): domain Bacteria; kingdom Bacillati; phylum Actinomycetota; class Actinomycetes; order Pseudonocardiales; family Pseudonocardiaceae; genus Amycolatopsis; species Amycolatopsis sp. NBC_01488. Next base: position 8,129,698 of record NZ_CP109434.1, read on the forward strand.
ACCGCCGGTCCGGCACGATGGCTGGCTATCAGGCCCGCGTCACGCAGGACTTTCGTGTGGCGGCTGGCCGAAGCGGCCGAAATCCGCAGGCGCCGGGCCAGCCGGGTGGTGGTGGCGCCGGCGTCGATTTCGCGGAGCACCGCGGCGCGGGTGCGGCCCAGCAGCTCGTCCAGCGCGCCCGGTTCGCCCGCGCCGAGGTGCGACCAGCGCAGGTCCTGGTCCAGCGAGTAGACCAGCACCGGCGGCAGGCCCGGGTCCGCCAGGGACACCGGCGTTCCCTGGCAGAAGAAGGACGGGATCAGGCGCAGGCCGCGGCCCGCCAGGTGGAGTTCCTGGTCGACGCAGTAGTCGACGTCCAGCAGCGGAGCCTGCCACCGCATCGCCGGGTGCATGGTGGCGAAGAGGCCGTCGATCCCTCCGTTCAGCAGGGCGTGCGCGCGGCGGGCCCGGTCGGCGTCGACGCCGGAGCCGATCAGGTCGCGATGGGGCGCGACCGCCGCTTCGTGGTAGCTGCGCAACGCCTCGCCCAACCGGCTCAAGGCCACCGGGTCACCGTCGGCCAGGGGCCGGGCCCAGCCGGGGACCGGGGAGTGCCGGGCCAGCCGGCACAGCTCGTCGCGCAGCCGACGGCGGGGCGTGGACATGATCGCGTCGAGGCCGGCCTCCACCTCGCACCGGCCGGCCAGCGGGGTGAGGAAGTCCGGGAAGTACGAGCCGAGCGGGGCGAGCGCGGCCAGCACACGGGCTCCCGGCCGCATCCGGGCGGCGAGCGCCGGGCTGGTCCGGATCCGGCGCACCCACGGCCGGAACGCCGGCCCGACGTGCGGTTCGTGCAGCCGGAACCGGCTGAGCACCGTCTCCCACAACGGATCCGCGGCGTCGGCGAGGCTGATCCTGGCCAGGTCGTCGGACGTGAAATGGATACGCAGCATCCCCATCAACCCCCACAGCGGTCGACCGGGTGGTCGTCGGGAGCGGAACCTGCCGCCGGCCGCACACCCTCGGTCGCCTTCCCCTGCGGCACATCGTACGGCGGCCGGTCCGGCGGCCAAGGCGTTTTCGCCGACCCCGCCGCGCACGCGAAGAACCGCTCGTTCGACGCCCGATCCGCCTACGGAAGCACGGCAGCGGACGGATCAACCCGACGCGAGCGCGTCCCAGGCGGCCATCGCGCAGGTGATGACCGCCTCCAGCTCGGGGCGGGTCGCGCCGTCCCTGGCTTGAGTGGAAAGGCCCTGCACGACGGTGGTGTAGTAGCGGGCGATGGCGTCCAGGTCAGTCGGCACGGCGGTGAAGTCACCGTCGGCGACGCCGCGGGCGAGCCGGTCCCTGATGGCGGCGAACTGGCCGCGCCGGAGGTCGGCCAGGAACTCGCGGACCTCGTGGTTCTCCACGGCGCCGGTGGGGGCGGCGAGGACGAGCATGCAGTAGTGCGGCGCGTCGGGGCGGGTGATCTCGTCGGCGGTGGCGCGCAGCATGGCCTCGATCGCCGCGCGGGTGGCCGGCTCTTCGCGCAGCGCACGCCGCGGCGGCTCGCCCGAGGTCTTGCCATAGAGCACCATGACCTTGCGGAACAGCTCCTGCTTGCTGCCGAAGCAGGCGTAGATGCTGGCCGAGGCGATCCCCATGGCTTCGGCCAGGTCGTTGAGCGAGGTGCCTTCATAGCCACGCTCCCAGAACAAGTCCAGCGCCTTGCGCAACGCGATGTCCGGGTCGAACGTGCGCGGCCTGCCACGAGCAGCCATGGGTCTCCGTACTTGTTTGTCGTTCGATCAAGTTTACCTTGACCGAAGCGCAGCCGCCGTGACAGGGTTTGTTGGTCGTTCGATAAACAAACTGGGAGCCGACCACCATGCCCCTTCCCGCCACCATGAACGCCCTGCAGCAGCGGTCCTGGGAGGGCCCGCGAGACCTGCGTTTGATCACCGACGCACCGGTCCCCTACCCCGGCCCCGGCGAAGTCCTGGTCCGGGTCGCCGCTGCCGGCGTCAACTTCGTCGACCTCTCGCAGGCCCGCGGCACGTTCGCCGGCGGCCCGCAGCCGCCGTACCTGGCGGGCACCGAAGGTGCGGGCGAGGTCGTCGCCGTCGGCGACGGGGTGACCGACCTGGCGCCGGGCGCACACGTCGTCGGCATCACCATCACCGGCGGCGCCTTCGCGGAGTACCTGGTGCTCCCCGCGGCGGCCGCGCTGCCGGTGCCGACGGGCTGGACCGACGAGCAGGCCCTGGGCCTGGTCGTGAACTGGCCGACCGCGCTGGCGGCGCTCAAGCCGCTGGGCGGCGTCACCGCGGGGCAGACCGTGCTGATCCACGCCGCGGCCGGCGGGACCGGCCAGGCCGCGGTGAAGCTGGCCAAGCACTACGGCGCGACGGTCATCGCCACCGCCTCACCGGTCAAGCACGAGGTGGTCCGGGCACTGGGCGCCGACCACGTCCTCGACTCGCACGGCACCGATCTCGCCACGGAAGTCCGGCAGCTGACCGACGGCGCGGGCGCCGACCTGGTACTGGAGTCGGCGGGCGGCGACACGCTCGAGTCCAGCTTGGCCGCGGCCAAGCGCGTCACCGGCCGGGTCGTCGTCTACGGCCTGGCCGGCGGCGAAGCCTCGATCACCAACTGGGACCTCGTCTACCGGCACCAGGTCCACGTCATCGGATTGAACATCGGCGTCCTGATCCAGGCCGCACCGCAGATCTTCGGCGAAGTCATGGGAGAGATGTTCGCGCTCCTCGCGGCCGGGGTGCTCACCCCCGGCCGGCCCACCACCTGCGCACTGGCCCAAGGGCCGAAAGCCTTGGCGGAACTGGAAGCGCGGGCCACCGTCGGCAAGCTGGCCCTGCTGCCCTGAACGACTTCGCGAAACCTCGACGACGCAGACCCATGACAGGAGCCGAATGACCGCAACCGAAAGCCCCGCCACCGCACCGGTGCGATTCGTCGTCATGTACGAAACCCCGTCGGACGTCGACGCGTTCGAACGGCACTACGACGAAGTCCACATCCCGTTGGCGAAACAGCTTCCCGGCCTGCGCCGGTACACGCGCAGCCGGCAGCCGGCGCCGGTGCGGGGCGCGCCGTACTACCTGGTCGTGATGCTGGACTGAGACGACCTGGCCGCGCTGGAAGCGGCGTTCGGGTCCGAGATCGGCCGGCGCACCGCCGAGGATGCCGAGCACCTCGCCCGCTACGCGACCATGCGCGCCATGGTCCTGCGGCTCGACGAGGTCTGAACGCGAACGCTGGTCGCCGCCGTCACGACTCCCGGCAGCACCGAAACTGCCGGCCGGCTACGAAGACGGGTCAGCGCTTCCCGCCGACGCCCGGGAGCGCCCCCATCCTCAGCCGCGCGGGGCGGTCGAGGTCGCGCTCCGGGTGCAGCCACCTGCGTCCTGCCGCCCAGGTGAGCGCGCCCACGGCGAACCCGTAGACCGAGACGAGTCCGTGGCCGTTCTCCTGGAGGAACCACAGCGCCAGGCCGAGCACGACGACGGCGGCCGCGGTCAGCCGTTCCTTCGGGACGCGGGTGCGCACCAGCAGCGGGGCGGCGAGGGTCGCGCCGAGGAAGTAGGTCGCACCGGAGCTGCCCGCGAAGTTGCGGGGATCGACCGGGCCTGCGGCGAGCCCGAGCAGCGCGTCGATGTGCTGCGGCAGCAGGATTCCCGCCAGGAAGAGGACGAGGGCCGGCGGACGGCCCCAGAACCATTCGGCGAGGGCCGCGACCAGCGCGAGGGTCGCGATGTTCCACGCTGCCCCGGCCACGCCGCCGTTCTGCATGAACACCGACGTGAGCACCCGCCACCACCCCGGCTTGGCGGGGTCGGCATCGAGGGCGTCCATCGCGCCGGGCCAGCACAGCTGGAGCACGACCCCGGCCACGGCGGGCACGGTCAGGGCGATCGCGAGCCAGGGCAGCCGCCGGCGCGGGACGGTGTCCCGGCCGACCAGTGCCAGGCCCGCCGCGGCGATCAGGATCAGCAGCAGCGCCGTGGTCAGGGTGAAGACGATCGCATCCATCGGAAACCCCAGTTTTGAACAGTGTTCGAATCAGTCGGACCGCAGCCTAGCGGTACCAGAGCCAAATTCAAACACTGTTCGAATCGGGGTAGGCTTTCATGATGAAGCTCACCACGGCGCGCATCGTGGAAGCGAGCATGGCGGTGTTCCACGAGGTCGGCTACGCGGGACTGTCGATGCGCCAGGTGGCCGACCGGCTCGGGGTGCACGCCGGCAGCCTCTACTACCACGTCCGTGATAAGAACGCCCTGCTCTGCCTGATGGCCGACCGGGTCGCCCAGCAAGCCTACGACGACGGCACCGCGGCCCTCGACGCCCTGCCACCGGAGGCGGCCTGGCCGGAGCGGATCGTCGCCCAGGCCGAGGCGCTGCGCGGGACGCTGCTGCGTCATCCCGGCGGCGCGGTGCTGCTGGCGAGCAGCCCGTGCACGCTCAGCCCCGCCGCACTGGGGTTGATGGAACGGCTGCTGCGCACGCTGGGCGACGCCGGGGTCCCGGTCGCGCACCGGAGCGTCGCGGCGGACGCGGTGCTGAGCCACGTCACCGGGTTCGTCCTGCAGGAGCAGGCCGAACCGGTCACGCCGGACGTGCGCGCGGTGGACGTCGCGGAGCTGGCACAGCGGTTCCCGCTGACTTTCGCCGAAGCCGGCGCCGGTGATCAGGACGAGAAGTTCCACCACGCCGTCCGGCTCCTGTGCGCGGCCATTCGGGCGGCCATCGCGGACTGACCGGCAAGACCTGGACGACGCGGCGATACCGCAAGACCGCCCGCCCGGGAGCCGCGCGCTCCCGGGCGGGCGGAAGCTCAGCCCACCTGCAGGTCGATGCAGGAGTAGAACGCGTTCGCCGTGTCGGCGATGTTCCACACCGCCAGCACCGTCTGGCGTCCGGTGTGGCCGCTCAGGTTCACTTGGTGCGCAACGGTTTCGGACGGCTGCTGGTCGTTGCCGCTGATGTCGGCGACCTTGTCGCCGCCGATCCAGTACTCGTAGTTCGTGGTGCGGTGGCGGGCGGTGAAGGTCCACGTGAACGTCGCCGTCGTGCCGACCGGGGACACGTGCCAGCCCTTGCTGTCGTCGTTCAGCTCGGCGAACTGCGCGTTGCCGCCGTTGCAGGACTTCAGGCCCTTCGGCCCTTCCACGCTCTGGGGCTCGTACTTGATTTCGCCGCACGCCACCGTGCCCTGCGCGCACTGCGCCTGCCGGCTGGCCGGGGAGTTGACGTAGCCGTGCGCGCTCGCGATTCCGGCGGGGCTCACCACCACCAGCACCGGGGCCAGGAGGGCACCCGCCGCGGCCGCGACCAGTTTGCGGTTCATAGCAGCTCCTTCGGGGACAGGCTCGCTTCCCGCCGCCGGGGTACGACGAAGCAGCGGCGAAGCACACCCGCCGCGTCGGGAAGTGGTTCGAGCGAAGGAAATTGTGGTCTAGACCATACGTCGGTTCATGACCTGGGTCAACGGCTGGCAAAGTACTGGTTCATGTTGGTAAGACGCCAACCGGCACCCGATGTTCCGGTCAGCGGGACTCGCCGGGGCGACCGGGACGCACCGCGTGCCGCGCCTGCCTCTAGGATTCCGCCGGTGACCACCTACGACGACACGTTCGAGCACCTCGACGCCTCCGCCCTGCCGGAGCGGCAGCAGAAGATCCTGGTCGCGATCCGGGACTGGGTGGTCCACCACGGCTACTCCCCCAGCACCCGCGAGATCGGCGAGGCCGTCGGCCTGCAGTCGACGTCGTCGGTGTCGAAGCACCTGGCGAGCCTCGAGGACAAGGGGTTCCTGCGCCGCGGCGCGGGCGTGTCGCGCCCGATGGACGTGCGCGCGTTCCTGAACGGCAGCGAGGCGCGGGGAGACGGCGACTCCGTGCCGGTGCCGGTCGTCGGCGACATCGCCGCCGGCACGCCGATCTCGGCCGTGGAGCACGTCGACGACGTCCTCACGCTGCCGCGCGACCTCACCGGGCGGGGCACCGTCTTCGGCCTGCGCGTGCGCGGCGACTCGATGATCGACGCCGCGATCTGCGACGGCGACATCGTCGTGGTCAAGCAGCAGAGCGAGGCCCACTCGGGCCAGATCGTCGCGGCGATGATCGACGAGGAGGCGACGGTGAAGGTCTACCGCCGCCGCAACGGGCACGTCCACCTCGAGCCGCGCAACCCCGCCTACGACGTCATCGACGGCGACCGGGCGGCGATCCTGGGCGTGGTCGTCTCGGTGCTGCGGAGCGTCTGACCCGCTTCACCAGGTCACCGGCAGCTCGTAGACGCCGTACACGGACCCGTCGTGCTTGAACGGGATCCGCTCGACGTCGGTGGCCAGCGCCAGCGTCGGGATCCGCCGGTACAGCGTGCGGTAGACGACCTGCAGCTCCAGCCGGGCCAGCGGCTGGCCGAGGCACTGGTGGACGCCGAACCCGAAGGCGACGTGCCGGTGCGCGTCGCGGGTGAGGTCCAGCCGGTCGCCGTCGGGGAACACCGACGGGTCGCGGTTGGCGACGTCGTTGGCCATGATCACACCCTCGCCCGCGCGGATGGTCTCGCCGCCGATCTCGATGTCCTCCAGCGCGACGCGGCGGCGGCCGTTGTGCGTGATGTTCAGGTACCGCAACAATTCCTCGACGGCCGACGCGACCAGGGCCGGGTCGTCGCTCTCTCGCAGCAGCGCCAGCTGGTCCGGGTGCTCCAGCAGGGCGAGGGTGCCGAGCGCGATCATGTTCGCCGTCGTCTCGTGGCCGGCGATGAGCAGCAGCACGCCCATCTGCGCCGCCTCCGTGCGCGACAGCTCCCCGGCGTGCACCCGGGTGGCGAGCCCGGAGAGCAGGTCGTCGGCGGGTGCCGCGAGCTTCTCCCCCATCAGCCGGTCGAGGTAGCCGACGAGCGCCTGGTGCCCGGCCGCCCGCTCCTCGGGCTTCGCGTCGCGCCGGATGATGACCTTGCTGTTCTCCTGGAAGAAGTCGTGGTCGGCGTACGGGACGCCGAGCAGCTCGCAGATCACCAGTGACGGCACCGGCAGCGCGAACGCCTCGACGAGGTCGACCGGCTTCGGGCCGGCCAGCAGGTCGTCGAGGCAGTCGTCGACGATCTTCTGCACGGCCGGGCGCATCGCGGCGACGCGCCGGATCGTGAACGGCGCGGTCACCATCTTCCGCAGCCGGGCGTGCTCGGGGTTGTCCATCAGGATGAAGCTGATCCCGGTGCCGCCCTTCGGCAGCGGTGCGGGGCTCGGGTAGCCGGGCCGGGTGACGTCCGCGCTGACGCGCGGATCGGCCAGCAGCGCCCGCTGCTCCGCGTAGCGGGTGACCAGCCACGGCGTGCTGCCGTCCCACAGCCGCACGCGCGCGAGCGGCGCCTCCCCCTGCAGTGCCCGGGCCGCGGGCGGCGGATCGAACGGGCAGCCCGCGGCGCGCGTCATCGGGAACTCGGGGATCTCGGCGGTGCTCGTCATCGGTCCTCCGCGGTGGCCGTCGGTTCGTGATCAGTCAACCGAAGACTGCTACGCTAAGTCAAGCGACTGATTTAATTCGGACATCCGGAGGACCTCCGTGCTCGACCCAGCCACGCCCGCCAGAGAGGCGTCGCCCCGCGCGAACCTCGTCGTCGCGGTCCTCGCCCTCGCGGGCATCACCGTCTCGCTCATGCAGACGCTGGTCATCCCGCTGATCCCCGCCCTGCCCGGGCTGCTGCACGCCTCCGCGGCCGACGCCACCTGGGCCATCACCGCGACCCTGCTCGCCGGCGCGGTGGCGACGCCGACCATGGGCCGCCTCGGCGACATGTACGGCAAGCGGCGGATGCTGCTCGTCAGCCTCGGCGCGCTCGTCGCCGGCTCGGCGGTCGGCGCGCTGTCGGACACCCTCGTGCCGATGGTCGCCGGCCGGACGCTGCAGGGCCTCGCCGCCGGCGTCATCCCGCTCGGGATCAGCATCATGCGCGACGAGTTGCCCGCCGAACGGCTCGGCTCGGCGACGGCGCTGATGAGCGCGTCACTCGGCGTGGGCGGCGCGCTCGGCCTGCCCGCGGCGGCCCTGCTGGCCGAAAACGCCGACTGGCACGTGCTCTTCTGGACCGCGGCCGGGCTCGGCCTGGTCGTCACCGCACTGGTCGTCGCGCTCGTGCCGGAGTCGCCGGTGCGCACCGGCGGCCGGTTCGACGTCCTCGGCGCGGCCGGCCTCTCGATCGCCTTGGTGTGCCTGCTGCTGGCGATTTCGAAGGGCGCCGACTGGGGCTGGGGCAGCGCGACCACGCTCGGCCTGTTCGCCGCGGCGGTCGTCGTCCTGAGGCTGTGGGGCCGGTGGGAGCTGCGCACGCCGACGCCGCTGGTCGACCTGCGGACGAGTGCGCGGCGCCAGGTCCTGCTGACGAACGTCGCGTCGGCGGTCTTCGGCTTCGCGATGTTCGCGATGTCGCTCGTGCTGCCCCAGCTGCTGCAGCTCCCGGCCGCAACCGGGTACGGCCTCGGCCGGTCGATGCTCGTGGTGGGCCTGGTGATGGCGCCGTCCGGACTGGTCATGATGGCGCTGGCGCCGGTGTCCGCGCGCATCACCGCCACGCGCGGCCCCAAGACGACATTGATGCTCGGCGCGGTCGTCGTCGCCGTCGGGTACGCCCTCGGCATCGTGCTGATGAGCGCGACCTGGCACCTCGTGCTGGTCTCGAGTGTCATCGGCGCCGGGATCGGGCTCGCCTACGGCGCGATGCCGTCGCTCGTGATGGGTGCCGTCCCGGTGTCCGAAACGGCGGCCGCCAACAGCTTGAACACGCTGATGCGGTCGATCGGGACGTCGGTCTCGAGCGCGACGGCCGGACTGGTCCTCGCGCGGCTGACCGTCCGGTTCGGACCGGCGACGTTGCCTTCGCAGAACGGTTTCCGGCTCGTGCTGGGGATGGGATCGGCCGCGGCGCTCATCGCGCTGGCCGTCGCCGCCTTCCTGCCGCGGCACGCGCGAGCGGTACCGGCGCCCGCTCCGGCAGCCGCCGCGGTGGGCCGCTGACCGAACGCGCACCTCTCGGCCGCTGGATCACCGGCCGCACCACTCCGGCGGCACGTACCTCGGTCCGATCACCTGAGCCGGGGCCGGCCACCCGGTCAGGCCCGGGCGGCCACGCCGTCGAGGTGGAGCACGCCGCCGGTGTGGTGCGCCGTGAAGGTTCTCCAGTCTGGCTCGCTTGTCACCAAGGTCTTCGCGACAACTTTTGTTGTCAAGGCTTCGCCGCGACGACCGCCAGCGTCGTGTACTGCAGCGTGAAGACACCGCCGAGCGCGTCGACGGCCTCGCCGACATCGGCGAGAACCTCGGCCACCGCGTCGGGCTCGAGCCGGGTCAGGCCGCCGGTCGTGCGCAGGAGATCCAGCCATGCGTCGCGGACGTAGGTCCGCTCCCACGCGAACGACGACCGCTCGGGTTCGCCGAAGCGGCCCGACTCCCGGATGCCGTCGGCGAACTTCGCGAACATGACTTCGTAGAGTTCAGCGGGACTCCTCGGCTCCTGCGCGAGCGGCCACTCGGGCCGGACGCGCCGGATGCCCCGGACCTGGGCGTCCGCCACCGCGGCCGGCGGCTGGAACACGTGCGCGAAGAGGGCGAGCACCCCGGCGGGGCGCAGGACGTCGGCCGCCTTGGCCGCGCCCGCCACGGGATCGACCCAGTGCCAGGCCTGCCCGGCGACGACCGCGTCGAAGGCCCGTCCGCCACTGTCCCAGTCCTCGAACTTCGCGACTTCGACGTCGACGCCGCTGCCGCGCGCGACAGCGGCCATCCGCGGATCGGGGTCGACGCCGAGCACCCGGCGGCCCGCGGCGCGGAACTGCCGCGCCGCGATCCCGGTGCCGCAGCCGACGTCGAGGAAGTCGGGGCCGGGACTGGCGGCGACGACGCGGGCGACCAGTTCGGCCGGATACTCGGGCCGGGCCCGGTCGTAGCGTTCGGCGTCTATGCCGAAGGATTCGGCGAAGGCACGGGCTTCATGAGGCTGAGTGGGCATGTGCCCACTCTAATGGGCACTCGCCCACTCGAACTACCGTGTGCGCGTTCGCGGCGGGCGTAACGGAGAATGGGGCCATGCCGACCGGTGTCCACCTGCGCGACGTGCGCCAGCAGCTGTTCCACGCCGCCGAGCGGGTCCTGCTCCGCGGCGGGCCGAACGCGCTCACCAGCCGGGCGGTGACTGCGGAGGCCGACGTCGCGAAGGGCGTGCTGCACCGTCACTTCGCGGACTTCGACGCGTTCCTGGCGGAGCTGGTGCAGGACCGGATCGCGCGCCTGACGGACCAGGCGGCGATCCTGGAGGCGTCGGCGGGGACGCGCACGGTGGCGTCGAACCTGGTGGACGCGGTGACCGAGCTGTTCGACCCGGTCTCGGTGGCGTTGACGAGCTTGGTGTTCATCCGCGACGAGCTCCGCGCCCGCCTGCGCGGCCCGGGTGACGGGCTGCCCTTCCTGGCGGAAGCGCGGGAGATGCTGTCGGCCTACCTGACCGCCGAGCGCGCCCAGGGCCGCATCGCGCCGGACGCGAACGTGGATTCCCTGGCCCTGTCCCTGATCGGAGCGAGCCACCTGCTCTTCGCGGGCCGCCGCCCGAACACGCTCCCGGACCCGGCAGAGCTGGAGAAGCTGGTGGACACCCTGATGGCGGACGTGGTCCAGCGAAGGCTGCTCTGAAGTCCGAAGTAGACAAAGCGAACAATGAAACGCAACCACACGCGGGGGTCCGGGGGGTCGCCCCCGGCGGGGGCGTGGGGGCTCGGCCCCCACAGGACACAGAACGAGAGAGCCCCTGTTCGCGCATTCCGCGAACAGGGGCTACCCCGAATCGAGTGGGCGATACTGGGATCGAACCAGTGACCTCTTCGGTGTGAACGAAGCGCTCTCCCCCTGAGCTAATCGCCCGCTGTACGAACTTCCACGAGGTCCCGGGGGTGGGCTCCTGGTGCGCGATACTGGGATTGAACCAGTGACCTCTTCCGTGTCAGGGAAGCGCTCTCCCGCTGAGCTAATCGCGCGCTGCGGAACTCCGTACTCGCTGAAGCATATCGGACGGTTCCGGAGCGTCAGCAGGGGGCCGGGTGTGACCGCGCGCACGGCGGAAACCGCCGTGACACGAAGGGGCCGAAACGGGCAGACTGCAAGAAGACAGCACGCTTGCGCCCCGGCCGTCGCCGGGCCCGTGCGCCGGAACTGGAGAGCTTCCGCCCTGATGACCGACACCGTGTCCACCCCGCCCGCCGACCTCGACCGCGCTCCGGTGCGCCCGGGGCTCCTCATCGGGGTCCTCGTGCTGTCGGCGTTCGTGATGATCCTCAACGAGACCATCCTGAGCGTCGCGCTGCGGGACCTGACCGGCGACCTGCGGGTGCCGACCACGACCGTGCAGTGGCTGACCAGCGGGTTCCTGCTGACGATGGCCGTCGTCATCCCGACGACCGGGTTCCTGCTCGAGCGGTTCTCGCCACGGCAGGTGTTCCTGTTCTCGCTGTCGGCGTTCAGCCTCGGCACGCTGCTGTGCGCGCTCGCGCCCGGCTTCGGGATGCTGATGGCCGGGCGCGTGGTGCAGGCGTGCGGCACGGCGGTGATGCTGCCGCTGCTGATGACGACGGTGATGCGGCTGGTGCCGCCGGAGCGGCGTGGCGCGACGATGGGCACGATCACGATCGTCATCGCGGTGGCGCCCGCGATCGGGCCGACGATCGGCGGCGCCGTCCTCTCGTGGCTGGGCTGGCGGTGGATGTTCTGGATCGTGCTGCCGCTGGCCGTCGCGGCGCTGGTGACCGGTGCGCTGCAGCTGCGTCTCGACAGCGAGACGCGGCGGGTGCCGCTGGACGTGCCGTCGGTGCTGCTGTCGGCGATCGGGTTCGGCGGCGTGCTCTACGGCCTGTCGTCGACCGGCGAGCAGGCCGGGGCGGAGCCGCTGGTGCCGGCGTGGGTGCCGATCGTCGTCGGGGTGGTCGCGCTGGTGGTGTTCACGTGGCGGCAGCTGCGGCTGCAGCGCCGCGACCGGGCGCTGCTGGACCTGCGGCCGTTCACGCACCGGAGCTTCGTGGTGGCGCTGGTGCTGACGGCGCTGCTGTTCGTCTGCCTGATCGGCGCGGCGGCGATCCTGCTGCCGCTGTACCTGCAGACGGTGCTGCACACGAGCACGTTCGTCAGCGGCCTGGCGGTGCTGCCCGGCGGCCTGGTGCTCGGCCTGCTCGGCCGCCCGGTGGGCGCGCTGTTCGACAAGGTCGGCGCGCGCCCGCTGGTCATCCCGGGCGCGGCGGCGATGGCGGTGTCGCTGTGGCTGTTCACGACGCTGGGGCCGGGTTCGCCGCTGATCGCGGTGATCGGGATCCACGTGCTGCTGATGGCCGGGCTGGGGCTGATGATGACGCCGCTGTTCACGGAGTCGCTCGGCGTGCTGCCGGACCACCTGTACTCCCACGGCAGCGCGATCCTCTCGACGCTGCAGCAGGTGGCAGGGGCACTGGGGACCGCGGTGTTCGTGAGCGTGGCGACGCTGTGGAGCGCGAACGGGGCCACGACGGGCCCGGACGCTTCGGGGTTGCGGGCGGCGTTCGTGGTGGCCGGGGTGATCGGGTTGGTCGCCTTCGCCGGGACCTGGCTGATCCGCTCGACGGGCGCCAAGGCGACGCCGGAGCACTGACTGTCCACTGAGGACAAAAGTCCCGCTTCCGCTCAGCGAAGGCTTGGGGGGAGACCTGCGAGCGGAAGCGGGAGTTCGAGGCCGGTACGGGGGTCGCCTCGCGGCGAGTGGCTCGACACGGCTCCAGCCGAACTGGTGTTCCGTGAAGGCAAGGGGTGAGGCCCGGGGACTCCTCCGTACCGACACCCGTTACAACGCCTCGTGCGCGCCGGTGTTCCCCGACGTGACCGGGCTCATGCCGCATCCGCCCCGGCTTCCGGATCGACGCGCGCCCGGTGCCCCTCCAGGACGTCAAAACCCCTGGAGGGACACCGGAACGACTCAGCGCGTCGTCGTCACTCCTTGACCTTCGGGGTCGCCCGCACGCCCGAGTGCAGGTACCGCTCCCCCGTCGGCAGCGTGGAGAACGTCACCGACACCCAGCCGCGCATGCCCGCCGGGCTGTAGGCGAAGTGCGCCGGGCCGACCGGCACCAGTTCGTCTTCGGTCGTCGGCTCCGGCATCAGCTCGGCGAGCGGGCCCGTGATGGTCTGCCGGATCCACAGCTTGCCCTCGCGGGTGAGGACGTCGATCCGGACCGACTCCCGCTCGTAGACGCCGAGGAACTCCGTGGCGTCGACGTCGGGAGCCGGCACGGCCGGTTCCAGCGGGCGCGGCATCGCGACACCCGCCAGCTCGGCGAAGATCTCGCGGTAGAGCTCTTCGTACAGGTCGTGGGTGCTGCCGCCGTTGGTGAGCAGCGTGACCGCCAGCCCCTGCTCGGGCAGGATCCGCAGGAACGCCGCCTGCCCGATCGTGTTGCCGTCGTGACCGTGGACGCGGTGGCCGTCCCAGCCGAAGCGGATCCAGCCGAGGCCCCACGAGTCGCCGAGCGTGTCCTTGTCCGGCATCTCGAACTGCTCCTGGGTCATCGCCTCGGCCGACTCCGCCGAGAGGACGCGCGAGCCGTCCGGGCCGAGGCCGCCGGTCAGGTGCAGGCGGGCGAACGCCAGGACGTCGTCAGTCGACGCCGTGATCAGCCCGGCCGGACCCGCCGACCGCTGCAGGCCCCACACCGGTGCCGGCTGCGGCTCGTCGTCACCGGCCGCGACGTGCCCCATCGCCGCGCGGTGCAGGAGCGCCTCCTCCGGCAGGGTGCTCGTGCGCTTCAAGCCCAGCGGGGTGAACAGCCGCTCGCGCAGGGCCGCGTCCCACGTCTTCCCGGTCAGCTTCTCGATCACCCGGCCGACCAGGACGAACCCCGAATTGCAGTAGGACAGCGTCGCGCCGAGCGGATGCGTCTGCGCGGCCTGGTCGAGGATCCCGACGTACTTCTCGAGGCAGTCGTCGCCGCGGCCGGTGTCGGTGAACACGTCGCCGTCGATGCCGCTGGTGTGCGTCAACAGGTGCCGCAGCGTCACCTTCTTCGTGACGTCCGGGTCGGCCAGGCGCAGCTCGGGCAGGACGTCGATGATCGGCGCGTCCAGCTTCAGCAGTCCTTCGTCGACCAGCTGCATCGCGACGGTGGCCGTCCACACCTTGGTGATCGAGCCGATCTGGAACACCGAGTCGTCGGTGACCTCGACGCCGGTCGCCTTGTTCAGCACGCCGTGGCTCGCCTGGACGACCTCGTCGCCGTCGAGCCGCAGGATGCCCAGCGCCGCACCGGGGACGCGGTGCTTGCGCGCGAGCTCGGCGAGGCGGCGGCGCCAGTGGGCGGCGTCGATCGGCCGCCGCACCGGCTTGCCCGGCTCGCCCGCGTACTGCTCGACCCAGTCGACGATGCGGCGGTTGAAGTCCACGCGGTGCGACGGGCGGCCTTCGAGGATGAACAGGTGCGACGCGCCCGGGTAGAGCACCAGCCGGGTCGGCACGCCCTGTTCGCGCAGCGCGCTGAACCACTGCTCGGCCTGCCCGGCCGGGCACCGGTCGTCGGCGGCGCCGTGCACGACCAACGTCGGCGTGCGCACCTTTTCCACCTGCGCCAGCGGGGAAAGCGCGGCGTAGTGCGCACGGTTCTCCGCCGGGACGGCCCCGAGCTCGACGACGCCCAGGTAGTGGCCGCTGTCGGACGTCCCGGCCATGCTGACCGCGTCGCTGACGACCCCGCCCGCGACCGCGGCGGCGAACCGGTCGTCCCGGCTGGTCAGGTAGCAGGTCATGTAGCCGCCGTAGCTGTAGCCGGCCACGGCGAGCCGCCGCGCGTCCGCCACCCCTTCGGCGACGAGCTGGTCCAGCGGCTCGAGGAAGTCCTTGGCGTCGGCCACGCCCCACGCGCCGACCGCGGCGGTGTAGAACGCTTCGCCGTAGCCGTCGCTGCCGCGCGGGTTGAGCAGCAGCACCGCCCAGCCGCGGGCCGCGAGCTGCTGGTGGTAGAGGTGCACGGCGTCGGCGCCGCCGCTCCACGCGTTGTGCGGGCCACCGTGGATGTCCAGCAGCAGCGGGAGCGGGCCGGTGCGGGCGGGGTCGCGCAGCAGCCAGCCGTGCACGACCGTGCCGTCGGAGACGGTGAACTCCCGCTCCTCGTGGGTGAACAGCTCGACGTCGTCCGCGCCGTGCGAAGTGACGACCGTGGCCGCGCCCCCGGTGACGTCGAGGGTCGCGATCTCGCCGTAGGACGTCGGCGTGGTCAGCACGACCGCCGCGGTGGTCCCGGCGACGCTCAGCCCGGCCACGGCCGTCCCGGTCTCGCCGAGGACGAGCCGCGGCTCGCCGCCCGCGACGTCGACGGCGTACAGGTGCGTGTAGCCGCGGTCCCGGACGCAGAACAGCACCGTCGAGCCGGCGAGCTGCGGCAGCGCGCCAGGGTAGCCGGGCCCGCCCGGCATCACGTTGCGGTCGAGCGGTGCGGCGAGGTCGACGGTCTCGCCGCCGTCCAGCGGCACGCGCAGCAGCCCGGCGTGGCCGGTGGCGGTGTCGAGACGGCCGACGACGAGCAGCGCTTCGCCGTCGGCGGTCCAGGTGACGGTCCCGCACATGCCTTCGGCCGAGCCGGCCAGGCGAGGCTCGGCGGTGCGGTCCCCGGCGTCGAGAACGTGGACGGCGGACCGGAAAGTCAGGTCGGCGTCGGCATCGGGCGCCGCGGGGAAGGCCAGCCGCGCGCCGTCCGGCGACCAGGCCGGGTCGCCGGCGTGCCAGTCGCCCGACGTGACCCGCCGGACCTCGCCGGTGGCGACGTCGAGGACGTGGACGTGCTTGCGCAGGGTCCGCAGGAACCCGGCGCCGTCGGCCTTGAAGTCCAGCCGGTCGGCGACGACCGGGGCGCTCGCGCGGCGGCCCTGCGCGCCGTCGTCCTCGCCCTCCTCGGCGGCGAGGTCGATCGGGGCGCTGAAGGCGATTTCGGCGCCGTCCGGGCGCCACACCGGCGTGCCCGCGCCGAGCGGCAGCGTGGCGACCTGCTCGGGCTCGCCGCCGTCGGCGGGCAGCAGCCACAGCTGCGGCGGGCCGTCCTGGGCGCGCAGGAACGCGATCCGCGTCCCGTCCGGCGACCACGCCGGGGCCGCGTCGGCGGTGCCGCGGGTGAGCCGGCGCGCCTCGCCGCCGCCGGTGGCGACCTGCCAGAGCGACCGGCTGTCCTCGTCCTTGTCGCGGTCGGCGGTGCGCAGCGCGTAGACGATCCGAGCGCCGTCGGGCGAGATCGCCGGCTGGTCGGGGAACTCCAGGGCGTAGAGGTCGTCGATGCCGAGGCGTCGGGTCATGCGGATCTCCTTGTGGGATAACGGTCTCACGCGGCGAAGTGGCAGGCCGCGCGGTGCGGCCGGTGGGCGGCGCCGTCGGCCGGGTCGGCTTCGGTGCAGAGCGTGCGGTCGGTGTGCACGAGCGGGCCGATCGGGCACCGCGGGTGGTAGCGGCAGCCGGACGGCGGGTGGTGCGGGTCGGCGGGTTCGGTGTCGGCGAGCGGGTCGTCGGTGTCGTCGAGCAGCCCGCGGTGCGCCGAGGGCGCGGCGGCCAGCAGGTCCCGCGTGTACGGGTGCCGCGGATCGGTGAGCACCTGCTCGGCGGGGCCGGCCTCGACGATCCGGCCGAGGTACATCACGGCGACGATGTCGCTGACGTACCGCACCACGGCGAGGTTGTGCGAGATGAACAGCATCGACAGCGCCAGCCGCCGCTGGACGTCGCGGACGAGGTTGAGCACCGCGCCCTGCACCGAGACGTCGAGCGCCGAGGTGATCTCGTCGGCGATCAGCACCTTCGGCTGCCCGGCCAGCGCCCTGGCGAGCGCGACACGCTGGCGTTGGCCGCCCGAGAGCTGCCCGGGCAGCGTCGAAGCCCGGTCCGGGTCGAGGTGGACGAGGTCGAGCAGCCGGGCGACTTCGGCGCGCCGGGCTCCGCGGGAGGTGCCGGGGGGCATGGCCTCGGTGATCGACTCACCGATCGCCATCCGCGGGTCCAGCGACGAGTACGGGTCCTGGAACACCATCTGCAGCGGACGGCGCCGGGGCAGCCGCCGCACGTCGGTGCCGTCGAGCAGCACCCGGCCCGCGCTCACCGGCGCGAGCCCGACGGCCGCCCTGGCGAGCGTCGACTTGCCCGAGCCGGACTCGCCGACCAAGCCGACGACCTGTCCGGACGGGACGGTGAGGGTAATGCCGTCGACCGCGGTCAACCTGCCGTAGCGAACGCTCACCGCGTCGAACTCGAGCGTGCTCACGCTGCCCCTTCCTCGTGCGACTGTCCGGAAAGGACACTCACCTGCGGGTGCCAGCAGGCGACCCGGTGACCGTCGGCGGCCGGTTCCAGGACCGGGTCCTCGGTCCGGCAGCGGTCCGAGGCCAGCGGGCACCGGGCGGCGAACGCACAGCCGGCCGGCACCTGGTCCGGCTCCGGCGGGCGGCCGGGGATCACGGCCAGCGGCTCGTCGCGGTCGGTGTCGAGGTCCACCGTCGTGGCCAGCAGCGCGCGCGTGTACGGGTGCTGCGCCGCGCTTCCGGTCGGCAGGTCCTCCACGACCCGGCCGGCGTACATCACCAGCATCCGTTCGCACGTCTGGGAAACCACGGCGATGTCGTGGCTGATGAGCAGGATCGCCGCACCTTCCGCCTCGCGCGTCCGCGCCAGCAGGCGCAGCACCTGCCGCTGGACGGTGACGTCGAGCGCGGTCGTCGGCTCGTCGGCGATGACGAGCTTCGGCTCGCCCATCAGGCCCATGCCGATCATCGCCCGCTGCCGCATGCCGCCCGAGAACTCGTGCGGGTACTGCCGGGCCCGCCGGGCCGCGGCCGGGACGCGCACCGCGGCCAGCCGGTCGACCGCGCGGGCGAACGCGGCGCGCCGCGACAGGCCGTGGTGCTGTTCGGACACCTCGGCGAGCTGCCTGCCGACCCGGCGGGCCGGGTTGAACGACGTCATCGGGTCCTGGAACACCATCGCCAGCGACGTGCCGAGGTCGCGGTCCGGCGCCTTGTCCACGGGCCTGCCGTCGAATTCCAGCCGGTCCGCGGTGACCACGCCGGGCGCTTCGATCAGGCGGGACACCGCCAGCGCGGTCAGGCTCTTGCCGGAGCCCGATTCGCCGACGACGCCGATCGCCTCACCGGCACGGACGCTGAAGCTCACCCCGCGCACCGGCGCGGTCCACCCGTCCGGGCCGGGGAACGCCACCTGGAGGTTCTCGACGACGAGCACCGCGTCGGCGGTCGGCTCGGCCACCGCCGCCGGCGGCGGGGCCGGGAGCGGACCCAACGAACGCCGCGACGCGCGCGTCCGGACCCCGACCACGCCGGCCACCGTCTCGCCGACCAGGTTGAACGCCAGCCCGGCGAGCACCACCGCCGCGGCGGGCGCGAGCGCGGCCACCGGGCTGACGTAGATGCCGTCCAGGCCTTCGCGCAGCAGCCGTCCCCAGTCGTAGTCCGGGGCCTGCACGCCGATCCCGAGGAACGACAGCCCGGCGAAGGCGAGCAGCGACGAGCCGGCCCCGATGGTCGCGTTGACGACCAGCGGCTCCCCGATGTTGGGCAGCACGTGCCGCGCCAGCAGCCGGATCCGGCCGACGCCGGAAACCCGCGCCGCGGCGATGAAGTCGCGCCCGCTCACCGACGCCGACAGCGTCTGCACGAGCCGCGCGAACGCCGGCGCCATCGCGAACGCGATCGCCAGCACCGCCCCCTGCGTGCCGACGCCGAAGATCACCGCGAAGAACAGGGCCAGCAGCAGCCCGGGGAACGCGACCGCGATGTCGACCGCCGCGACGAGCAGCCGGCCCGCCCACCGCGGCAGGACCGACGGCAGGGTGCCGAGCACCACCCCGGTGCCGACGCCGATCGCGGTCGCGAGGACCGCGAGCCCGATCGAAAGCCGGGTCGCGACCAGGGTCCGGAGCAGGAGGTCGCGGCCGAGGGAGTCGGTGCCGAACGGGTGCGCTCCGGACGGGCCCTGCCCGATCGCGTCGGTGTCGATCGCCGCGGCGCCGTCGCCCCACAGCAGCGGGGCCAGCACCGCCAGCACGACCACCACGGCCAGCAGCACCGCCGAGCAGGCGCCCACCGGCGTGCGCACGGCCGCCGCCCACGCCGATCCACGTCGTCGTGCCATCTCAGGCCTCCCGAATCGCCGAGCGGGGGTCGAGCAGCCCGAGCACGACGTCGACCAGCAGGTTGACCAGCAGCACGCCGACGCCGTAGACCAGCACGATCCCCTGCACCAGCGGGTAGTCCTTCGTCACGATCGACTGCACGATCGTCGAGCCGAGGCCGGGCCAGGCGAAGACGTTCTCCACCAGGACCGTGCCCGCGACCATCGCGGTCAGCATCAGCCCGCCGAGGGTGAGGGTCGCGGTGAGCGCGTTCGGCAGCGCGTGCCGGACGTAGACCAGCCGCGCGGGCAGCCGCTTCGCCCGCGCGGTGCGGACGAAGTCGGCGCCCAGCACGGAAAGCAGTTCGACCCGGACGATCCGGGCCAGCACCGCCGCGGGCCCGATCGCCAGGGCCGCCACCGGCAGCACGTACGAGGCGGCGTCGTCGGCGCCCGCGACCGGGAACCAGCCGAGCCCGACGGCGAGCAGCGCCACCAGCCCGACCCCGATCAGGAATTCGGGGATGGCGGCGACGAAGACGCTCACCGAGGTGAACGCCAGCTCCCCGCCCCGGCGGCGGCCGCCGCGGGTCAGCACCGCGAACCCGACACCCACCGGGACCGCGACGGCGACCACCACCGCGAACGCCAGCACCGCGAGTTCCAGCGTCGAGGGCAGCCGGTCGCCGATCACCTGCGCCACCGGCTGCCCGCTCACCATCGACGTCCCGAAGTCGCCGGTGACCAGGCCGCGCAGGTAGTGCCCGTACTGCACCCACAGCGGGTCGTCCAGGCCGAGCGCCTGCCGCCGGGCGGCGACCAGGCCGGCGGGCGCGGTCATGCCGAGCGCGGCCCGGACCGGGTCCCCGGGGACCAGGTGGATCATCAGGAACGCCGCGGTGAGCAGCGCCCACAGCGAGACGGCGAACCGGGCCAGCCGCCGGGCGGCGAACGCCGGCCACGGGCCGCCGCGCAGGCGGGGTGCTGCCGCCGCCGTGGTCACTTCGCCAGCATCCGGATCGACGACGGCGTCACGCTGCCCTGGCTGAGCTCGAACTTCGCGCCGCTGCCGTAGGTCGGCACCACGGAGTCGAAGTAGGGCACCGCGTCCACGCGCTTGATCAGCGCCGTCTCGGCCGCGAGCCACGCGGGGCAGCTCGCCTCGCCGGACTGCGCCGCGGCCTCCTGCGCCGCCTGGTCGTAGCCGGGGTTGGCGATGTGCGCGAAGTTCGTCCCGTCCGGGGCGGCCGGGCCGGAGACGAACGGCACCAGCTGGCTCGGCAGCGAGAACCCGACCGGGCCCAGCGAGACCTCCCACTCACCGGTGCCGAAGAGCGCCTGGTTGAGGCCCGGGCTGTCGACGCCCTTGAGCGTGACCTCCGCGCCCAGGGACTTCCAGGTCTGCTGCAGCAGTTCGGCGGTCGGCGCCATCGTCGGGCCGAGCTGCGTGCCGTAGAGGACGGTCAGCGTCAGCCGCTTGCCGTTCTTGGCGCGGACGCCGTCCGCGCCCTTCGTCCAGCCCGCGGCGTCCAGGGCGGCCGCCGCCGCGGCCGGGTCGTGCGCGGGCAGGTTGCCCGTGACGGTGTCCCCCGCGCAGGTCTTCGGCACGTCGGTGACCATGCCCTGCGACGGCGTGCCCGCGCCGGCGGTCAGCACCTTGCCGAGCTGGGCCAGGTCGAGGGCCTGGGTGAGCGCGCGCCGGACCGCCTCGTCCTGGCCGGGGCGGCCCGTGGCCTCGTTGTAGAACACCTCGCCCAGCGGGGTCAGCTGGTCGGCGTGGAACAGCTTGCGCGCCTCCAGCCGCTGCCGGTCCGGCCCGTTGATCGCGCCCGCGTTCAGCTCGCCCGAGAGCAGCAGGTTGGTGGCGGTCGTGGTGTTCGGGATGACGCGGACGACGACCTTGTCGGGCAGACCCGGCTCGGCCTTCCAGTCGCCGGGCCCCCACGTGTAGTCCGTGCGGCGGGTCAGCGTGTAGTGGTCGTTGGGGACGACCTCGCTGATCGCGAACATGCCGGTGCCGCTCTCGCCCTTGGCCAGCAGCTTGCGGTCGCTCAGCCCCTTGGCGCAGGCGATCGGCACGCCACCGATGTTGCGGAGCAGGAACGCGTCCGGTTTCCCGCTGGCGACGGTGATCGTGCGGGTCGCCTCGTCGGCCGTCGCCTTGGTGCCGGGCGCGATGTAGAGGCCGGCGATGGGCGATTTGTTGGCCGGGTCGCCGACGAAGTTGATGTTGGCCGCGACGTCGGCGGCGGTCAGCGGACCGCCGTCGGAACACGTGATGCCGGGGCGCAGGGTGAAGGTCGCGCTCGTGGTGGTGGCGTCCCACTTCTCGGCGAGCCCGGCGACCGGCTTGCCGTCCGCGGACAGCCCGAGCAGCGGGTCGTAGAGGAACCGGTCGAGCTGGATGGCCACCGAGAAGACCGTCATGTGCGGGTCGATGGTGCCGGGGTCCGAGCCGATGGCGAGGCTGAACGTCTTGCCGTCCACCGGTTTCCCGTCGCCGGCCGCGGCGCCGCC
The DNA here is from genome assembly GCF_036227105.1 of Amycolatopsis sp. NBC_01488. Classification (NCBI taxonomy): domain Bacteria; kingdom Bacillati; phylum Actinomycetota; class Actinomycetes; order Pseudonocardiales; family Pseudonocardiaceae; genus Amycolatopsis; species Amycolatopsis sp. NBC_01488. The sequence goes on from NZ_CP109434.1 coordinate 8,151,367, forward strand.
GCCCGATCCCCCGCAGGCGGTCGCGGTGAGCGCGAGCACCCCCAGCACGACCCCCGCCGTCCGAGTCCTGGTCATGGCGTTTCCTTCCGGAGGTGGTTCACGGCGAGGCGGGCGGCCTTGCCGATCGCGGCGTCGACGGCGGGCTGCCGGTCGGCGAGGGAGTCCGCGCGGGTGAAGACGGCGACGGCGAACCGGCGTCCGTCCGGATAGGACACGACGCCGGCTTCGTTGCGGACCGCCGGGAGCGTTCCGGTCTTGGCCGCGATGGCGACGTCGGAGCCGAAGCCGGACGAGAGCCGGTGCGGCCAGATCTGCTGCGCCATGATCGTGCGCACCCGCTCGCACGCGGCCGGTTCGCCGGCGCGGTCGGTCCAGATCGCTTCGAGCAGGGTGGTGACTTCCCGGGGCGTCGACGCCGTCGTGCGCTCCGGGTCCAGCACCGCGAGCTTCCGGATCTGCTCGGGCTGGGCACCCGCGAACACGGCGTCGAGGTCGGCGTCCCCGGTCGCGCCGAGGTCCGCCAGCACCGAGGCGAACAGGTCCTCGCAGCAGCCGATCAGCCGGGTGCGGTGCAGGCCCAGGTCAGCGAGGACACGGTCGACGGCGTCCTGGCCGACGCGGTGGTAGATCACGTCGGTGGCCGCGTTGTCGCTCATGGTCAGCATGAACAGCGCGAGGTCGCGCCAGCTCAGCTCGACGTCGTCGGCGCACCCCGCGGTGCCGATCCCGCCGATGCGGTAACGCGGCCCGACGCGGGTCCGCTCGGTCTCGTCGAGCCGTCCGGCCACGACCTCCCGCGCGTAGGCGACGGCGACCGGGATCTTGAACACCGACGCGAGCACGACCGGGTCGTCCGCGCCGACGGCCACCTCGTCCCCGCCGCCGATCTCCCGCGCGTGCAGGAAACCCCGCGCGCCCGCCGCGGTGAAGACGTCGGCGATCTTCGTCTCGACCGGGCTCACGCGCGCACCCGCCGGTCGGCCCGGCCGGTGTGCAGGTACAGCGCGCGGCCGGTGCCGTCGTCACCGACGAAGGCGTGCGGCAGGTACATGCCCTGCATCGGCTCGGCCAGGATCAGCGTGTCGCCGTTCATCGCGACCAGCTCGGTCTTCTCGGGCTTGGCCAGCTCCGCGAAGATCCCCTTCGGGACGCGCTCGACCCAGACGCGGCCGTCGTCGTCCTGGCTGACCGTGATGTCCGCGACGGACGACGAGTACTCGCCGACGTACCGGGTGGCGTCGATGCGCGGCGCGGCCGGGTCCGGCACCGGCGGCACGGCCAGCTCGATGCCGGTCAGCTCCTTCAGGAGGTGGCCGACGACCTTGGTGTAGACGGCGATCGGGTGGCCGCCGTTGGTCAGCAGCGCGACGGCGACGCCGTGCTCCGGTGCGAGGCGCAGGAAGGCCGACTGGCCGATCGTGCCGCCGTCGTGGCCGACGACCGCGCCGCCTTCGGACAGCGACCAGCCGAGGCCCCACGCTTCGCCCATCAGGCCGAGGTCGGGCAGCTCCACGACGCGTTCCCGCATGGCGCGGGCGTTCTCGGCGCTGAGCACCCGGGTGCCGTCCGGGCCTTCGCCGTCGCGCAGGTGCATGCCGGCGAACGTGACCAGGTCGCGCGGGCGCATGGCGAGCATCGAGCCGGCCGGGGCGTTGGACGCCGCCAGCGCCCAGACGCCGGCGGGCTGCGGGTCGGCACCGGGCTCGGGCGTGAGGTGGCCCAGCGCGGCCCGGTACCGGATCGCCTCGTACGGGCTCGCCGCCGCGTGCGTCAGTCCCAAGGGGACGAACAGGTGGTCGGCCAGGCAGTCGTTGTAGGCCTTGCCGCGCAGCACTTCCACGACGCGGCCGAGCACGCAGAACGCGGCGTTGTTGTAGGAGAACATCTCGCCGGGCGCGAACAGCTGCGGGACGTCGCCGAGGGTGGCGACGTACTTTTCGACGCAGTCGGCGCCGCGGCCGGTGTCGGTGAAGATATCGCCCTCGAAGCCGGACGTGTGGCACATCAGCTGCCGGACGGTGATCCGCGCGGCGGCCTCTTGGTCGGCGATCGTGAACTCGGGCAGGTACTTCCGCACCGGCTCGTCGAGGTCGAGCACGCCTTCGCCGACGAGCTGCAGCGCCAGCGTGGTCGTCCAGATCTTCGTGATGGACCCGATCTGGAACAGCGAGTCGACGTCCGCCTCGACGCCGGTGCCCTTGTTGAGCACCCCGGCCGCGTGATCGATGATTTCGCCGCCGGCGTACACGGCCACGGCCGCGCCGGGCACCTGGTGCTCGGCCAGGACGGCGGGGAGCCGGCTCTCGAGCCAGGCGGCGAGTTCGGTGAGTTTCGACATGGTTGCCTCTCGTCCGAGATGGGGGAACCGGCGATGCGGGGATGCTAGGACGGCGACCGGGGCGGCCGGTTCGTCGAACCCGACGAGACCCGGGGAAACTTTCATCCCGGCGGACGAACCGGTCGCTTCCGCCGCGGCGCGCGTGGCAGCGACGCGCGCACCGCCGTGCTCCCGACCGCGACCAGGATCTTCACCCTCGCCACCGCGACCGCCGCGTGGACCGCGTGCCGCCGGACCCACGCGCCGGCTTCCGCCGCCCGGCGGGTGATCGCCGCTTCGGCTGTCTCCATGAACACTCCGTCCACTGTGGTCAGTGCGCGAGCCAGGACCGGGCGGTGGTCACCTCGGCGAGCCGCTCCGGGATCGGCGTGACGCCGAGGCCGGGACCGGACGGCACCGGCAGCCGGCCGCCTTCGAGGACGAAGGGCTCGGTGATGTCGCTGGTGTAGAACCGGTCCGACGCCGAGGTGTCGCCCGGCAGGGTGAAGCCGGGCAGCGACGCGAGCGCGACGTTGGCCGCCCGGCCCAGCCCGGTCTCGATCATCCCGCCGCACCACACCGGGACGCCGTGCGCGGCGCAGACGTCGTGCACCCGCCGCGCCTCGAGGTACCCGCCGACCCGGCTGGGCTTGATGTTGACGATCCGGCAGGCGCCGAGCTTGATCGCGTCGGCCGCCGAGCGGGCGGAGACGACGGACTCGTCCAGGCAGATCGGCGTCCGGATGTGCTGGGCCAGCTCGGCGTGGCCGAGCACGTCCTCCTCTTCGAGGGGCTGCTCGATGAGCAGCAGCTCGAAGGGGTCGAGCCGTTGCAGCTGCGGCACGTCCGAGAGCGTGTACGCGGTGTTCGCGTCGACCTGCAGCAGGATGTCGCCGCCGAAGCGCTCGCGGACCGCGCGCACCGGCTCGACGTCCCAGCCGGGCTCGATCTTCAGCTTGATCCGCAGGTACCCGGCGTCGAGGTAGCCGCCGACGACGTCGAGGAGCTTCGGGACGGTGTCCATGATGCCGACCGACACCCCGCACGGCACGGAGTCCTTTGTGGACCCCAACGCCGTCGCGAAGGACACGCCGTGGGCGCGCAGCTCGGCGTCGAGGACCGCCATTTCGAGGGCGCCCTTGGCCATCCGGTGGCCCTTGAACTTCGCCAGCAGCGGCGCGACCTTGTTCGCGGTCAGGTCGTCGGCGGCGAGCAGGGCCGGCACGAGGAAGGTCCGCAGGACGTGCTCGACGCCGTCGACGTACTCCGAGGAGTAGAGCGGGTCGACCATCGCACCGCACTCGCCCCAGCCCTCGCCTTCGGACGTCACCGCGCGCAGGAGCAGGAGCTCGCGTTCGGCCTGCGTGCCGAACGACGTCCGGAACGGCGCGACCAGCGGCATCCGGACGCGCAGCAGTTCCACCCCGGTGAGTTTCACGACGTCCGCTCCTTCGCGACCACGTACCAGCCGGCACGATCGAATCCGATGACGGAGGCGCCGCCGGCGAGCAGGCCGCCCAGCACCTCGCGCAGCGCGACCCGCCACGCCCGGCCGCGGCCGGGGTCGGCGCGCCGGAGCGCCTCGATGTCCGGCGGCACGGCGACGAGCACGACCGGCGCGTCGGCGGGTCCGGTGACCGGGCCGCCGTCGGGCCCGGCCGCCAGCGCGACCGCGGCTCCGTCGGCCCGCAGCGTGGCCGCGTCGAGCCGGGTGGGCCTGCCCTCGGCGGCCGCCCGGACGGGCGGGCTCGCCAGGTCCCAGACGGCCATCAGCCGGTCGGTGTCGCCCGCGCCGTTGATGCCGTCGTGCATCGGGCCGTAGAAGTCGGGCAGGTACTGCTCGGGGCGGGCGGCGAGCTTGGTCAGGTTGAAGTGGGCGTTGCGCCGCACCAGCGGGTCGAACGTCCACGAGATCACCTGGACGTCCCGGCTCAGCGCCCACGCGCGTTGGTGCAGCTTCAGCGCGAAGCCGATGCCGCGGCCGTGCCCGGCGGTGGCGACCCCGGCGATGTGGCTGTGTAGTCCCGGGTGTAGTCCCGGGTGCAGCCCCGGGTGCGGCCCCGTGTGCGGCCCCGTGTGCGGCCCCTCCTTCGCGGGTCCGCCGAAGAACCCGAAGCAGGCGCCGAGGAGGTCGGGCCCGTCGAAGGCGCCCCCGACGTAGTTGCCCGCCGTGACCATGGCACGCAGCAGTTCGGACGTCACGGGCTGGTTGCCGGGAGCCGGGCGCCAGATCGACTCGAAGAGCCGGGTCACGGCGGTCAGGTCGGCGACCTCGGCCAGGGTCCGGACGTGGACCCCCGAGGCCGTGGCGGCGGCGGCCGCGACGGCGGCCGCCTCGTCCCGCAGCGGCGGGGCTGTGTTCGTCACGACTTCTGTCACGCCTCCGATCCTGTCCGGAGACCGCCGGCCGGTCACCGTTGTCCCGTACCGGATTCGCCCCGCGTGTTCGTCGGCGCGGACGAACTCCGGTGCGCCAGCACGGTTTCGGCGAGGGCGGTGAGCAGCACGGTCCGGCGCCGCAGCTCGGCGACGACGACGTGTTCGTGGTCGGCGTGGGCACCGCCGCCGACCGCGCCGAGGCCGTCGAGCGTCGGAATGCCCAGTCCCGCGGTGAAATTGCCGTCGGAGGCGCCGCCGACCGCCGCCTCGGTGAGCGTCCCGGCCGCGAGTTCGTTGGCGAGCGCGAAAAGTCCCGACGACGCCTTCGCGTCCAGTGGCGGCCGATTGACGCCGCCGTCGATGCGGATCGCCGCGCCGGGCAGGTGCGGCCGCAGGCTCCGGATAGCCGCGTCGACGCGGTGCTGCTCGGCCGCGTCCCACGCCCGCACGTCGACCGCGACGCTCGCCGCGGCGGGCACGGTGTTGGTCGTCGTCCCGGCCGTCAGCGCGGTCGGGACGACACTGGTGCCGCGGTCCGCGTCGGCGAGCGCCGCCACCGCGAGGATCTGGTGGGCGACCTCGATTCCCGCGTTGACGCCCTTTTCGGGTTCGAGCCCGGCGTGCGCGGCGCGGCCCTCGACCTCGATCCGGTACCGGGAAACACCTTTGCGGCGGGTCTTCAGGGCGCCGCCGTCGGCCGACGCTTCGAGCACGAAGACCGCGTCGCAGGTCTTGGCTTCCTCCTCGATCAGGGCGCGGGACAGCGGCGAGCCGATCTCCTCGTCGCCGGTGACGAGGACCGAGAGGCCGCCGCGGTCCGGTAGCGCCGCGGCGGCGTGCAGGGCCATCACGACGCCGGCTTTCATGTCGAAGCAGCCCGGCCCGCGCAGGACGCCGTCGCGGACTTCGAAGGGGTGCGTGCGCAGGGAACCCAGCGGCCACACGGTGTCGTGGTGGCCGAGCAGCAGCACGCGCGGCGGGCCGTCGCCGAACCGCCAGCGCAGGTGGGTGCAGCCGTCGGTGACGAGGCGTTCGGGCTCGGCGCCGAGCAGCCGTCGCCCGATCCCGGCGACGGCTTCGGCACTGCGCGCGACGGCGTCGTGGTCACTCGACGGTGACTCGCAGCGGACGAGCGTCCCGATGTCCTCGATCACCGCGGCTCACCTCGCAGCGGCCGGCCGGGCAGCGCGCCGGTGTCCAGGTTTCCTTCGCTGACCACGGGAACCCCGCCGACGTACAGGTGCCGGACGCCGACGGACGGGCGGGTCGGGTCGGCGTAGGTCGCGGTGTCGGTGATGCTCTCCGGGTCGAGGACGACGAGGTCGGCGTCCGCGCCCACGCCCAGGTGCCCCTTGCCGCGGGCGTGCGGCGCGACGTCGTCGAGGATGCGCGACGGCAGGTACGAGCAGCGGCGGAACGCTTCGAGCCAGCTCCACGCCCCGGCTTCGCGGACCATCAGGCGCAGCGTCTTGGCGAAGGTGCCGGCGGTCCGCGGATGCGTCGTGCCGCCCGGGGGCAGCGGCCACTCGGTGCTTTCGGTGCGGCCGTCCGTCCAGTAGACGGGCATCGCGTCGCTGGCGACGACGGCATCGGGGAACGCGAGCGCCTGGTGCAGCAGCCCACGGTCGCGGGGGTCGGTCTCGTCCAGGAACTCGAGGAGGCACGGCGCGCCCGGGTCCTGCCGCCGCAGCTCGTTCAGGCGGCTTTCGTCGCGGACCCGCTCCCCCGTTTCGAGGATGACGACGCTCGAGGGCTGCAAACCCTTCAGGCGCAAGCGATCCGGTTCGAGGAAGGCGGCGCCGACCGCCGTGCTGCCCGCGCCGTACGGGTAGGCCTCGACGGTGACGCGCGAGCCTTCGCGGCGGGCGGTGTCGAGGGTGGCGAGGACCCGGTCGATGTGGTGGCCGGAGGTGCTGTTGACGTGGCAGTGGTGCATCGCGGCACCGGTCTCGCCCGCGGCGACGGCGATCTCCACCGAGCCGTCGACCGGGATCGCGGGGTCGACCTCGACCAGCTCGCGGACGTGGGTGTAGGTGGGCACGCCGGCCTTCGCGGCGAGGTGCGCGACGGCCATGAACTCGCCCGGCTCGGTCGCGGGCGCGTAGCCCATCAGGACGCCGATGCCCAGGGCGCCGTTCGCGAGTTCGGCTTCGAGCAGCGAAAGCCACGCGGTGAGTTCGGTCTTGGTGGAACTGCGTTGCCACCGCGGGTTTGCGAGCACCGCCAGGCCGCTGTCGATGCTCGCGTCGGGGGCGATGCCGGCGAGGATCTGCGCCCGGGCGGCGCCCCAGGAGGCGGAGAAGCCGTAGTGCAGCGGACGTCCGGCCGCGGCGGCCTCGGCGTAGGCGCGGTCGATCGGCATGAGGCCGGCTTCGAGGTCGAGTGCGGTGGTGACGCCGTCCATGGCCTGCAGCCGCTGCCCGGCGATGGAGTGCACGTGGCTGTGCAGGTCGACGAACCCGGGCCCGACGACGAGCCCGCTGACGTCGACCACGGTGGCGCCCGGCGCTGCGAGGCTCGGCCCGACGGCCTCGACCCGGCCGGCGCCGAGCAGCACGTCGGCGACGCCGTCGAAGCCGCTCCCGGGGTCCACGACCCGGCCGCCCCGCAAGAGTGTGTGCACCCGTCCGCCTCCTCGTCGTCGCTTCCCGGCGACGTTAGGGGGATTCGGGGCCCGGCCGTTGGTCCGCGGCGACGAATCGGGGCGGCGCGGTTCAGCCGCGCGGACGAACCGGCGTCACCGGGGCCAGGAGCAGGCCGGTGACCGCGTCGATCAGGCCCGTCCCCGCGTCGTCCCAGGTCGCCCGGGGCGTCGGGGTGCCCTCCGCCAGCGCGCGCTCACGCTCGGCCGTCATGTGGATCATCAGCTGGCGGGCCATGTCGCTGCGCTCGGCGCGGACGTCCGCCGGCAGGCCGTCCAGGCAGCGGTTGAGCCCCTCCACCGCGCGGGCGAGCGCGGGGGACGCCAGGGACTCCTCCGCGATGATCGCCCGCAGCGCCGGGTCGGTCATCACCTGGGCGCTGAACCGCGCGAACCACGTCGGCGCGCCCAGCTCCCGCAGGTACGTCGTGCTCGGGCGGACCAGGCAGGCCACCCACTCCCGCAGGCCGGCGTCGTCGCCGGTGGCCTCGACCAGCTCCGCGCGCAGCCGCTCCATCGGCTCGGCGTGCTTGCGGACGATCGCGCGGACCAGGTCGACCTTGGTGCCGAAGTGGTAGTTGACGGCGGCGTTGTTGCCCTGGCCGGCGGCCTCGCTGATGTGCCGGTTGGACACCACCTGCACCCCGTGTTCCGCGAACAGCCGCTCGGCCGTCACGAGGATGCTCTCCCGCGTCGCACTCGCGCGGGCCGCCTTCACGTTCATGTTCGCAACCACCTGATCATCCACGCCGGCCCCCCACCTTACGGAGCCGCCGCGCTGGCGAAAAATCGGCGGAGCGTGGCCGGACAGCCACTGGCCTCGGGAGGCCGCCGTTCCTAGCGTGGTCGATCATGATCGCAGTGCTCGCGCCGATCTTCATCGGCCTCGTCTACGTCCTGCTCAGCTCGCTGATCCCGGAACCGCACCGGCGGAAGATCAACGCCGTCATGGTGGGCGGCGCCGGTGCGGCCTACCTCTCCGGTGGCGCCCTCGGGCCGTGGGAGCTGGCGTTCTGCGCGGTGATGACGTACGTCGCGTTCCGCGGGCTGGACTCGTGGACGTTCATCGGCGTCGGCTGGCTCCTGCACACCGGCTGGGACGTCGTCCACCACCTGAAGGGCCACCCGATCCTGCCGTTCGCGCACGACTCGTCGTTCGGCTGCGCGATCTGCGACCCGGTGATCGCGATCTGGTGCTTCACCGGCGGCCGGTCGGTCACCGGGTGGTTCCGGCGGGTTGGCGCGCCGGAGCCGCGGGTACCCGAGCGGACATGAGCACCGAAGTCGAACGCGCCGCGCACGCCTTCTGCCCGCGGTGCCACCCCGACCCGCAGCCGGGCGAAGTGCTCATCGCGCTGTGCGGCGCCCGGCACCCGTACTACGGCCGCCGAGACCGCCCGGTGAACACGTGCCCCGCCTGCGTCCGGCTGGCCGCGGCGAACGTCTACGCCTGCGGCCACCCCGGCGGTTAGTCCCGGACCAGCGCGGGAAGCTACGGGCTGGTCGAGCGGGAACGCTCCGGGCGCCAGGTCCGCTACCTGATCACGGCGCTCGGAACGGCCCTGCTCACCGGCTAGCCCAGCGACGTCAGCGGTACCGCGAACACCGACCGCCCGCACGTCTGGTTCTGCGCCGTGCAGTCGGCCGTCGACCACTCCGACTGGGACCAGACCAGGCCCGTCGACCAGTCGTAGGTCAGCGCCTCCGGGTGGACCGCCCAGCAGGCCGTCGTGGTGCCACAGGTCGCCGACGTGCTCGCCGCGGTCGTCTGGGCCCAGAGCTGGCCGTTGATCGTCGCCGAGCTGTGCGCGACGTACCACTTGCCGTCGTGGGACAGGACGCCCTGCATGTTGCCCACGGAGCTGCGGAAGGCCTCGGTCGCCGTGCCGGTCAGCAGGTAGTCCGCGCCCATCGGGAACCGGTACAGGCGGCCGTGGAGGCTCTGGTCGGAGAAGTACTCCGTCGTCACGATCGACGCCGGGGTGGTGCTGCGGTCGAGCGACATCGACGAGAAGCACGGCACGCCCGTGTCGGAGGACATGCTGCACGTACCACCGGCGTAGGTGTAGTAGCCGACCTGCATCATCGCGTACTTGTAGGTGTACGCGGCATACCCGCCGGACGTCTTGCCGATCGCGTTGGACGTCGTGTCGGTCATCTGCAGGATGTGCTTCGTGCTGAACACCCGGATCGCGGTCGACGTGCTGCCCTCGGCCGTCACGTAGATCTTGTCGCCGTACCAGGCCATCCCGCCCATGTGCGCCTGCGCCGCGGAGAAGCTGCTGCCGGTGCTGTTCGGCACGGCCAGGTACAGCATCCGGTGCGCGGCGGAAGCGGGGTCGTCGTAGTTGATCGCCTGGATCCGCGCGTCGTTGTACCGGCCGAGCGCGTCGGTGCCGTGCCAGCCGGACAGGATGATCTTGTCCGCGCCCCACAGGCCGTCGTCGTCGGCGTCGCCGGAGGTCGTGATGCCCTGCGGGCTCCACGTCGTCGTGCTCGCGCGGTCGGCGTCCCAGCACAGCGACTTCGTCGCCGTCGGCGCCTTGGGCAACGCGGCCTTCTCGGCGGCCGTGCAGCCGGTCATCGCGTAGCTGGGGTCGTTGACGACGGTGTTGAGGCTGACGTTCGGCAGCGCGTTGTCCAGCGCCGTCAGCGCGGCGGCCGGCGTGGCGTGCCAGACGAGGTTCTGCTTGGTCGTCGTGGTCAGCGGGTCGCTGTAGGCGGCGCTCGCCGTCCCGGGCAGCGCCAGCGCGCCGGCCGCCACGGCCAGCGCGAGGAGGAGGATCTTCGGAGTTCGCATGGGCGGCATTGCGCCAGACGCGGGTCCAAATTCCGTACACTCGCCCGCCCGGCTCTTGTATCAGCCGGTGCTCGCTCTCGCATCCTGGTACGGCTGGCCGTCCTGACCGGTGTGCCCCGATAGTGGTGGGGTGCTCACTTCCCGTGCCCCGCTCACCCTGCCCCGGGCCGAACGGACCGCGACGCGAGTGTCCTACCGGGACGCACTCGTGGCACCGCTCGCCGGGTACCGGCCGCTGCTGCTCGACCTCGTCGTCCCGGCCGGAAGCCCGGCCGCCGCCGGACATCCGGTCGTCGTGTACCTCTACGGCGGGGCACCCGCGGCCGGGTCGCACAAGCACAGCCTGCTGGGCGACCGGGTCGCGGATCGGTTGGTGGCGGCCGGGTTCGCCGTCGCGCGGGCCCAGTACCGGCACGGGCGCGAGGCCGCTTTCCCCGCGCAGGTCCACGATGTGAAGGCCGCCGTGCGGTGGGTCCGCCACCACGCCGGGGACCTCGGCCTCGACGCCGGGCGGGTCGCGGCGTGGGGGCACTCGGCGGGCGGCTACCTGGCCGCGATGCTCGCGGTGACCGCGGACGACGACGGCTTCGAAGGGGACCTCGGGATCACCGGCCCGTCGAGCCGCGTCGGCGCGGCCGTCGCGTGGAGCCCGCCGACCGACTTCACGCGCATCCCGCCGCCGCCGGCGGGTTCTCCCTTGCACAGCACCGGTCACGACCCGCACGACTGGCTCCCCGGCCCGACGGCGAGCCCGCTGCTGCACGCGTCCGCCACCGCGGCGCCGCTCCTGCTGGCCCACGGCACCGACGACGCCGGGATCCCGATCGCCCACAGCGAAGCACTGGTCGCCGCCTACTGGCGCGCCGGTGCCGACGCCGACCTGATCCGCCTCGACGGCGCGGGCCACTTCTACGGCGAACGGAAGCTCCGGCACGTCACCGACGCCGGGATCGCCTTCCTCCGCAACCACCTCACGGCGACACCCGGACGCGCTACGCCGAACAGGTGACATCCCGGGTCGGGCACCAACCGGGTGCGCGCCTCCGGAGTGAGCGGACCGCACACCCGGAGACCCCAGGAGGAAGCGTGCCGAACCGCCACCTGTCCACCGTCGCCGCCGCGGCGTTGCTCGCCTTCGCCGGAACTGTCGCCGTCGCGCCCGCCGCGTCGGCGCACGACGCCGTCGGCGAGGTGTACGGCTGTCTCTACCAGGGCCAGTTCCGCTGCGGCTACGGCGGCGTGACCAACGGCCACACCCGCGTGTACTCCTGCGACACCGCGAGCGACGGCTACGGATTCCGCACGGAGTACCGGCTTCGCAACGGTGCGACCGGCGGGGTCGACGACGCCAACGGCAGCAGTTCCGGCTGCAGCGCGATCACGCCGGGCACGGCGGCCAATCCGGTGGCCAAGTTCCGCGCGTGCCAGAAGCAGAACGCGTGGTGGTGCACCGACTGGCTGACCGCCTGAGCGCCGGTCAGCCGACGACGTCGATCTCGAACGGCTCCGCGGCGCTGTACTCGAGGTCGGCCCACACCGCGCCCGGCAGGGCGAAGCGGCGGTGGGACGTCAGCCGGTCGTCGTAGCCGGGGTCGGACTTGGGGTTGTGGCCGATGCCTTCCCGGTCCGAGCCCCACGCGAAGATGTTGCCGACCCACATCGGCTTCGACAGGCCGTCGCCGTTGATCCGCGGGCGGACGACGACGGCGGCGCCGGTGCTGCCGGACAGGTTGAGCCGGACCGTGTTCTGGCCGGCGTTGGGCGGGGTGACGGTGATGCGTTCCATGAGCTCCACTTCCGGTTCGGCGGCGGTCAGCGAGCCCGGCGAATCCACGCCGGGCCAGAAGTCGGCGACGACGGAGATGTCGATGCCGGGGGCGACGTCGAGCAGGTACTGCGCGGCGATCGCGCCATCGGGGATTTCGGGCCGGCCGGTGGCCGTGGCGATCCAGTACAACGGCGGCTCGACGCCCTGGGCGGCGAACGCGGCCTTCACCTTCGGCCAGGTCGAGCGGTTGCAGTAGACGACCGGGTGCGCGAACCCCGATTCGCGCCGCCGCCGGGCCCAGCCCGGCGCCTGCTCGGGCGTCGCGTCGCCGAGTTCGACGTCGAGGACGTGCCCGTCGTCGGTCGACGCCTTCTTCACGATCCGCACCTTGAGGGCGTCCGGGAAGAGCGCCCAGTCGTCGGCGCTCCACGGCGCGAGCTTGATCCGGTCGACGTACCCGGCCACCAGCACGGGCCGGCCGTCCTTCTCGAGGATGTTCCCCGCGGTGACAGCGTCATACATGGTACGCATCGGCTTGCCTCGAAATCGTGCGGCGGCGGATATCGACGTATTCACGATCGCGCGAAGAGGATAACGCCACAACGGCGGAAAGGGCGCCTTTTAGGGCGAAATCGGCATACCGAAAAGACTTCACGGGCGAGGGCGGGTCCGGAAACAACCGGACCCGACCTTCTTCAAGGTCATTCTTCGCGCAAATTCTCCAGGCTCGTGGTCCGCCACAACGCCGGCAGGGTCAACGCGGTCACGAGCAGCACTGCCGCGACGGCGGTCACCGTCAGAAGGGCGATCGACGGCACGTCGGCCGCCATCGGGCGGTGCACCACGAACGTGAGCACCAGCCAGTCGAGGGCGAGCCCGGCGGGCACGGCGACGAGCACCGCCACCGCCACCGGAATGGCCAGCTGCCACACCAGGGACCGGGCGAGGACGCCGCGCCCGACGCCGTTCGCCGTCAGCGTCGCGAGACTGCGCCGGCGTTCGCGCAGCTGCTCCCACGCGGCGACCAGCAGGCTGCCCGCGACGAACAGCAGCACCAGCACCGAACCGACCGACAGCACGTGCGTGATCAGGGCGTACGTCCCGTCCCGCCCGGTCGCCAGCGAGTCGACGGATCCGTTCCACCCCACCACGTTCCGGACGCGCTCCACCTGGTCGGCGTCGGCGGCGGGCAGGGTCGCGTTCACGGTCAGCCCGGCACCCGACGCCGACGCCAGCGCGGCCGGGGTGACGACCAGCTCAGCCGCGTCCTCCCCGTACATCGGCACGCGGTGCACCGCCGGCACCGTCCACTGGGGAGCGTCGGCCCGGTGGGCCCGCCGGACTTCCGAGAACCACACGCGCTCCCCCGGCGCCGGCACGGAGCTGCTGCGGGTCGTCGCGGCGTAGACGTCGCCGTCGCGGCAGTCGGCGACGCCGGCTTCGGCCCGCAGCTTCGGGCAGCTCGCGACGACGAACGACGTGCGTTCCCCGGACGCGGTCTCGATCAGGGACCCGGTCCGCACCGGCACGCCGGCCAGCCCGGGCAGCGCGTGGAGGGCGGCGGTGAACGCCTCGCCGTCGGCGACGCTCGTGGCGTAGTAGGTCGCGAGCACCCGGATGTCCCGCGGCGCGGGGAGCTCGCTCTCGGTGCGGGCGTAGACCCCTTGCAGCGCGATGGATCCGGCCAGCACCACGGCGATGCCGCTGACCAGGCGGGCCGCCGTGGCGCTGTCCAGCTGGAGGCGGCGGACGGCCAGCAGCCACGCGGGCGAGCCACCGCCGAGCAGGCCCGCGACCCGCTCGACCACCCACGGCAACAGGAGCGGCACGGCGGTGAGGACGAACACCACGCCGGCGATCACGGCGGGGTTGCCGGCCCGGTAAGTCTCGGCGCCCGCGGACCCGGTCACCAGCAGCGCCCCGCCCGCGACCGCGGGAAGCAGGCGCCAGCCCAGTTTCCGCCGGGTCCGCGTGCCCCGCCGCTCGACGCCCAGCGGCTCGATGACGACCTGCCGCAGCGCGAACACGGCCGCCGCGCACGCCAGCACCGGCAGCGCCAGCAGGGCCGGGACGCCGAGCCGCCAGTCCGGGACGACGTCGGTGCCGAAGAGGCCGCCGCGGAAGGCGTCCACGGTGATCGCCGGGACGAGCACGCGGATGAGCTGGAACAGCGCGACGCCGGCGAGCATTCCGGCGAGCGAGCCGAGCAGCGCCTCGCCGGCCGCGATCCGGTGCACCTGGCCGCGGTCCGCGCCGGCCAGCCGCAGTGCCGCGAGCCGCCGGTCCCGGGCCGCCGCGGCGAGCCGGGTGCTGGTGACGACGAAGACGAACACCGGCACCAGGCAGGTCGTCGCACCCACCACGACCAGCAGCAGTTCGAGCGAGGTCAGGTCGCGGCGGGAGGTCCCGGCCCCGAACCGGCTCACCAGGGAGACGTCCGGCTGCCGCGCGACGGTGTCGGAGCCGACGTAGAAGTACAGCTCGTTCGGGCCGGTCAGCCCGGCGGACCCGATCGTCCCGATCACCCGGTGCGGGAACCGCGGGCGCAGCAGCTCGCCTTCGGGCGACCGCAGGAGCTCCGCCAGCGCCGGGGAAAGCACCGCCTCCCCCGGCCCCGGCAGCCGGTCCACGCCCGGCGCGGCGGGCGGCCGCGGCCCGGTGGGCTGCACGAGGTAGCCCTGCAGGCCGCGACCGCGGAACTCGTCGTGCCGGCCGGCCACCTGGATCGGGTCGACGCCGCCGACGGCCGCGCCCTCGACGAGGACGCGCGCGGCGGCCCGGTCGTCGCGGGCGCCGAGCAGGTTCGGCACCGACGTCGCGGTGAGCAGGACGGCGACGCCGAGGCCGACGCCGACCGCCGTCAGCGTGAGCCGCACGAGGGCGGTGCGCGCTCCGCCGCCGCCCAGCGCGAGGCGCATCCCCAGCGCGAGATCGGTGGCCCAGCGCCGGATCACCGGATCACCTCGAGCTCGCGCGTCCGGCCGTCGCGCACGACGACCTCGCGGTCGGAGTACGCGGCGACGCGCGGCTCGTGCGTGACGAGGACGACCGCCGCGTCCCGCTCACGCGCCGCGGTGGTCAGCAGCTGCATCACCTGCTCGCCGTTGAGCGAGTCCAGCGCACCCGTCGGCTCGTCGGCGAAGACGACGCGCGGGCCCGTCACGAGCGCGCGAGCCACCGCCACGCGCTGGCCCTGCCCGCCGGACACCTCGCCCGGCCGCTTGCCCGCCACGTCCGCGAGGTCGAGCTCGCCCAGCATCTCCCGGGCGCGCCGCGCCGCCACGCGGCCGCGCTCGCCGTTCAGCCGCAGCGGCAGAGCCACGTTCTCCAGGCAGGTCAGCTCGGGGACGAGCCGGCCGAACTGGAAGACGAACCCGAAGTCGGTGCGGCGCAACGCCGAGCGCACGCGGTCGGACAGCAGCGCGAGGTCGGCGCCCTGGTAGCGGACCGTGCCCTGGTCGGGCCGGACGATCCCGGCGAGGCAGTGCAGGAGCGTCGACTTGCCGGCCCCGGACGGGCCCATCAGGGCCACCACCTCGCCCGCGCGCACCCGCAGGCTCGCCGACGTCAGCGCGTCCGTCGGCCCGTACGCCTTCCGCACCTCCGCGGCCTCCAGCAGGACGTCGGTGCTCACGCGATCTCCTTCGCCAGCTGGTCGAGCCGGGCCGCGGTCAGCTCCAGCCAGCGGAGGTCGGCCTCCAGGTGGAACAGCGCGTGGTCGCAGACGAGCTGGTCGACGAGGTCGCCGCGGGTCTTGCGGCGGGTCAGCTCGCGCATGGCGTCGAGGTGGGCCGTGCGCTGGACGTCGAGGACGTCGGCGGCCGGGCGGCCGGAGAGCAGGGCGAGCACGACCTTGGTGTAGAGCGTGTTCTGCAGGTACGCCTCCGGCTTTTCCGGGGTCGCCAGCCAGGTGCCGACGTCGGCGACCCCGGCCTCGGTGATCGCGTACCGCTTCCGCTCGGGGCCGCCGCCGGCCTCGATCCCGTCGGCCTCGACGAGCCCCTGCTTCAGCAGCCGGGCCAGCGTCGAATAGACCTGGCCGTAGTGGACGCGGCGGTCGTGCCCGAACCGGTCGTCGTAGGCGCGTTTCAGGTCGTAGCCGTGGCGTGGCCCGTTCTCCAGCAACCCGAGCAGGGTGTGTCCGATCGACATGCGGCGGACTCTACACGGTGTGTATAGCCGGGGTTTATACACCCCGTTCATAGTGATCAGCCGAGGATCGCCCGCAGCGGTGTCGCGGGCCGGCCGAGCAGGTCTTCGAGGTCGGAGCCGGTGGTGGCGAACTCGCCCCGGCGGGCGGCGCGGAACATGCCGAGCAGCATCGCCGCCTGGCCTTCCGGCACGCCGTGCGCGGTCAGGCCGGCCACCCACTCGTCGTCGTCGGCGACGACGCGCCGGATCGTGCGCCCGGTGCTCCCGCTGAGCAGTCCCGCGACGTCCTCGAGGTCGAGCGCGACCGGCGCGGTCAGCGGCGGCGTCGGTCCGTCGAAGCGGCCCTCGTCGGCGAGGACGACCGCCGCGGCCTCGGCGAGGTCGGCGTGCGCGGTCCACGACACCGGCCCGTCGGCCGGCGCGACCAGCTCGCCGGTTTCCCGCGCCTGCCCGAGCAGCAGCGGGACAGTGGCGGCGTAGAAGCCGTTGCGCAGCGCGGTGAACGCCGGGCCGGCCGCCGCCAGGTGCCGCTCGGCCGCGGCGTGGTCGGACATCGGCGCGAAGAGCGAGTCGCCGGCCGCGGCCTGGTGGCTCGTGTACAGCACGCGCTTGGCGCCGGCGTCACGCGCGGCGTCGATCGCCGCGGCATGGTGCCGCCGCGCCTCCTCGCCCGTTTCGTCGGTGGAGACGACGAGGACCTGCGTCGCCCCCTCGAACGCCGACGCGAGCGAGTCCGGGTCGGCGAAGTCCCCGCGCCGCACGCGCACCCCGCGCTCGGCGAGGCCGGTCGCCCGCCCCGGCTCGCGGACGCTGACCCCGACCTGCTCGGCCGGGACGCGCCGCAGCAGCCGTTCGACGACCTGGGAGCCGAGCTTGCCGCTTCCGCCGGTGATCACGATCATGGTGGATCCTCTCGGTGCTTAACGTCGATATTAACCACGTTAGCACCACTGATAGCGAACATGCGTTACCATCGGAACCATGGTGAAGAGCCGAAGCGAGACGCGGGCGCACATCGTCGAGACCGCCGCGCGGCTCCTCGGCGACGACGGCGCGGCCGCGCTCACCATCCGTGCGGTCGCGCAGGCCGCGGGCCTGCAGCCGCCGGCGCTCTACCGCTTCTTCGAGGACAAGGACGCGTTGCTCGACGCCGTCGCCGAGCACGTGTTCACCGCCTACGTCGCCGGGAAGGCGGTCGCGGAGGATGGCGACCCGGTCGAGGACCTCCGCGCCGGCTGGGACGCGCACCTCGCCTTCGGCCTGGCGAACGCGGTCCTGTTCGGCCTGCTCGTGACGCCCGGCCGGACGTCACCGGCGGCCGAGGCGGGGCTGGCGGTGCTGCGCGCCCGGGTCCACCGCGTCGCGGAGACCGGCCGGCTCCGCGTCCCCGAATCCCTTGCGGTGGACCTGATCCACGCCGCCGGCACCGGCGCCGTGCTCACAGCGCTGGCCCGGGCGCCGGAACACCGGGACCCGGGCGTCGCCGACGCGCTGTTCGAAGCCGTGCTGGCCCGGATCGTCACCGGCGCGCCGGTACCGCCCGCCGCCCCGGCGGAACTGGCGAAGCTCACCGGCGCCGAGCGCGCCCTGCTCGCGGAGTGGCTGGACCGCGACTGAGCCACCCGGACTCGCGGCGTGGTTGCCGGCCGCAGGACCCGGTTCCGCCGTGGGGCGGGGTCATCCCGTCGGCTGCTTCGTCTTCTCCGCCTTCTTCGACTCCTTGGCGGCCTGCTTCGACTCTTTCGCCGCTGCCTTCGACTCTTTGGCGGCCTGCTTCGACTCCTGCTTCGCCGCTTGCTTGTCCGTCGCGGCCGTCCCGCCGGCGCCGGTCGTCTCGGCCTGGTCCCCGGCCGCCGAGCCGGCCACGGACGACTCCGGCGTGGGCGGCACCGACGTGAGCTGCGCGTCCGACGAGGACCGCCGGTCGCCGCCGGCCGGTACGCCCGCCGCGGGCCGGGTTCCCACCGGCTGCGAGGTCGAGCCGTCGGCGCCGGTCGCCGGAGGCGCGGGCGCGATGTCGGACGTGCTCGCGCCGATCGTGACGGTCGTGACGAGCGCCGCGCTCGCGGCGGCCACCTTCGCCGCCGTGGCCCACGAAAGCGCGGAGGCCCCGGTGCTGGCGGCCGCCCCGGACGAGGCGACGGAGCCGGACGCGGTCAGCCAGTGCGTCACGACCGGGATGCCCAGGATGAGCGGGGCGACGGCGGCGGGCAGCTCCTGGTTGAGCTCCCGGAGGCCGGTGGCCAGCTTCCGGCAGTCCGGGCAGCGGTCCAGGTGGGTCGTGATCCGGTGCGCCTTGTGGTCGCCGACGCCGTCGCGCACCCAGCGGGCGAGCTGGCCGGAGACGATCCGGCAGGTGCGCCGCCGCGCCTCGGGGACGTGCTGGTCCAGGTACGCCTGCCGCAGCCCTTCCCGGGCGCGGTAGGCCAGCGCGGCGACGCCGTTGGGCGTCATCCCGAAGTCCTCGGCGATCTTGGCCGGCGACTCGCCCTCGATCTCGGTCCGCCACAGCACCGCCCGCCACCGCTCGGGCAGGCTCGCGAACGCGCCCGCGGCGACGATGCCGTGCATCCGGCTGCCCACCGGCTCGTCGCTGCCCTCGCTCGGCAGGATGTCCGGCACCTCGGCGACCAGCGAGAGCGCGGAGTCGCGCCGGCGCCAGCTGATCAGCGTGTTCCGGATGGTGGTGAGCAGGTACGGCCGGAATTCCTCGTCCGGGCCCTCGCCCGACTGCAGGATCCGCAGCACGCGGGTGAATCCTTCGGCGATGAGGTCGTCCCGCTCCGCCTCGCCCGACGCGATCGTGGCCGCCACCCGGCGGGCCGCGACCAGGTGCCGGTCGTAGAGCTGGCCGTACGCGTCGTTGTCCCCGCCGCGCACCGCCTGGATCAAGACCGCGTCACTCGGGACGTCCGCCGTCCCGGCCACCGCCGGTGCCACCTCGGTCACCCACACCCCCTTGCCCGTGCGCTTGCACGTGCACAACGTTCCGCGATAGTCGTCCACCACGAGGCCCGGCGCAAGGTTTCGGCCGCGAAAGCCCCGTTTCTTCCGCGGTGAGTATCCCGGACCCGCGTCTTGTCAGGCGACTGAGCACTCCGGCGCGGTTTCCGCCCGCGCCGTCGGCCGGTCGTTGCCCCGGCGCGACCGGCCGGGTAGCGACGAAGGGCGGTGGCGACCGCGCCCGTGTCCGATGTGGACAGTGTGCGCCGCGGCGCCGTGGACCTCGGCTCCGACACGCTCTCCTACGACGTGTTTTCGCAGGCAGCGCAAGCGGTCCGGACGCATGACCGCTGCGCCGATCGGCGTCTTGTGGCGCGGCCGCCCGGCCGGGACAGTGGGTGCACGACCGGTACTCAGGGGGGAAACCATGACCATCGGACATCGGTTCGGCGCGCTCGCGGCCGCCACGGCGGGACTGCTCGCCACCACCTCGCTCGTCACGGGCACCGCGGCGAACGCGGAAGGAACGGCCTGCTACACCACCGCCCCGGTGCAGCTCGCGGCCGCCGGGGCGTGGTCCTACG
Organism: Amycolatopsis sp. NBC_01488; assembly: GCF_036227105.1. Taxonomy (NCBI): domain Bacteria; kingdom Bacillati; phylum Actinomycetota; class Actinomycetes; order Pseudonocardiales; family Pseudonocardiaceae; genus Amycolatopsis; species Amycolatopsis sp. NBC_01488. The sequence continues at coordinate 8,170,951 of NZ_CP109434.1, forward strand.
CTTTCCGGGTCCAGTGGTGCGCGCACGGGCCGGCGATCCTCGCCATCTCGCTGTCGGCCGACCACCAGGTGCTCGACCCGGCGTGCACCTGGCTGGGCACCGTCGAGCAGTCGGTGACGAAGACGCCGGACGGGGTGTCCCGCGTCGCGTACAACCGGAGCGCGGTCTCCTGCCCGGCCGGCGTCGCGCAGCCGTGGGCGACCGTCACCGTGAGCCCGGAGAACGTCTACACGGTGGACGCCACCGGCATCGACCACTGAAACCTGTTCCTCCGGGCTTCACCACGGCCCAGCCCTTGCGTCACCGCGGCCCAGGGCATAGAACAGTAACGTGTTCTAGTTCGACGCCGTGGAAGGGACCGGGATGGACGAGCAGGCGATGCGGTATCCGAACCACCTCGGGCATCTGGTCGTCTCCGCCCTGAAGCGCCACCGGGACGCGCCGGTGATGGTGCTGGGCGAGACCACGATGACCGGCGGCGCGACGGCCGAGCAGGTCAGCCAGTACGCCCAGGCCTTCGAGGAGCTCGGCGCCGGCACGGGCGCGGCGGTGGCGCTGCTGTCGCTGAACCGCCCCGAGGTCCTGCTGATCATCGCGGCCGGCCAGCTGCAGGGGTCGCGGCGGACGGCGCTGCACCCGCTGGGCTCGCTCGACGACCACGCCTACATCCTCGGCGACGCCGGCATCACCACGCTGATCATCGACCCGGTGCCGATGTTCGTCGAGCGCGCGCTCGGCCTGCTCGACAAGGTGCCGGGGCTGACCCAGGTGCTCACCATCGGGCCGGTGCCCGAGCCGCTCGCCCACGTCGGCACGGACCTCACCGCGACCGCCGCCAAGTTCGAGCCGGGCCCGCTGAAGCCCGCCGTTCTGCCGCCGGACCAGGTCGTCTCGATCACCTACACCGGCGGGACGACCGGCAAGCCCAAGGGCGTCATGGGCACCGCGCAGGCGATGGCGACGATGACGCAGATCCAGCTCGCCGAGTGGGAGTGGCCCGAAGCGCCGAAGTTCCTCATCTGCACGCCGCTTTCCCACGCGGGCGCGGCGTTCTTCGCGCCGACGCTGCTGAAGGGCGGCTCACTGGTCGTCGTGCCGAAGTTCGACCCCGCCGACGTCCTGCGGATCATCGAGGAGGAGCGGATCACGGCGACCATGCTGGTGCCGACGATGCTCTACGCCCTGATGGATCACCCCGACTCGCGCACGCGCGACCTGTCGTCGCTGCAGACGGTGTACTACGGCGCGGCGTCGATCAACCCGGTCCGGCTGCGCGAGGCGATCGACCGGTTCGGCCCGATCTTCGCGCAGTACTACGGCCAGTCCGAGGCGCCGATGGCGATCAGCTACCTCGCCAAGGGCGATCACGACGACGCGCGGCTGTCGTCGTGCGGCCGCCCGTCGGCGTTCCTGCGCACGGCACTGCTCGACACCGACGGCAATCCGGTCGCCCCCGGCGAACCGGGCGAGATCTGCGTGGCGGGCCCGCTGCTGGCGGCCGGCTACTGGAACCTGCCCGAGGTGACGGCGGAGACGTTCCGCGACGGCTGGCTCCACACCGGCGACGTTGCCCGCGAGGACGAGGACGGCTTCTGGTTCATCGTCGACCGGGTGAAGGACATGATCGTCACCGGCGGCTTCAACGTGTTCCCCCGCGAGGTGGAGGACGTGGTGGCCGAGCACCCGGCGATCGCGCAGGTCGGCGTAATCGGCACCCCGGACGAGAAGTGGGGCGAAGCGGTGACGGCCGTGGTGGTGCTGCGGTCCGACGCGGCCTCTGACGACGCCGCGATCGAGAAGCTGACCGGCGAGATCCAGGCGGCGGTGCGCGAGCGGAAGGGCCCGGTGCACGTGCCCAAGCAGGTGATCGTCGCGGCATCCTTGCCGATGACCGGGCTGGGCAAGCCGGACAAGAAGGCATTGCGCGCCCAGTACGAGCCCCGGCGCGCGAGCGTGTAGGGCGTTATCCGGCGGCGACCGCCTTGAGCTTGCCGGGGTTCATCATCCACAGCACCTGGTCGATGCCCTCCGCCGAGGCGGTCACCGTCAGCACCGTGAACACCTCGCCGTCGCGTGACAGCAGCATCGCGTGCGCGCCGTTGACCATCGCCGGGGTCACCGTCACGCCCACCCAGAACCGGTCGTGGAAGGCGCGGAGGTACTTCGCCACGGTCGTCGCGCCGCGCACCGGGATGCGGGAGGCGCGGACCACGCCGCCGCCGTCGGAGTAGCTGATCACGTCGGCCGCGAACAGCTCTTCCAGTGTCGACAAGTCGCCTTCCTGTGCCGCGGTCACGAACGCGGTCAGGAGCCGGCACTGCTCGGGCGGCGCGGCCGGCGTGCGCCGCTCCGCCGCGAGGTGCTTGCGCGCGCGGCTGACCAGCTGACGGGCCGCGGCCTCGCTGGTGCGCACGATCTCGGCGATCTCGCGGTACGGGTAGTCGAACGCCTCGCGCAGCACGTAGGCCGCGCGCTCGGTCGGGCGTCAGCTTCTCCAGCAGGAGCAGCACCGCGAGCTCCAGCGCGGCGGCCCGCTCGGCGCCCAGCGCGGGGTCGGCCGACGTGTCGACGGGCTCCGGGAGCCACGGGCCCACGTACGTCTCGTGCCGCGCGTAGGCCGTCTTGGTCGCGTTGATCGCCAGCCGGGTGGTCGTCGTCGCGAGGTAGGCGGCGGGGGTGCGCACCGCGGCCCGGTCGCTGGCCTGCCAGCGCAGCCACACGTCCTGGAGCAGGTCCTCCGCGTCGGCGGCGCTGCCCAGCATGCGGTAGGCGATGCCGAACAGGCGCGGCCGGACGTCCGCGAAGACGGCGGCCGCGTCCTCCAGGCCGGTGTCCTCCACGCGTGCGCATCCCTTCCGACGGCGGCTCCGGCAGCGTATCCGCCGTCCGTTGTCACGAACGAGAGCGCTGTCTTGTCTTCGCTGGTGCGCACCCGTCCCGGGCCGTCCGGGCGGGCGCCGAGCGGAAGGAACGGGACATGAAGGTCGTCGTCATCGGCGGAACCGGCCTGATCGGCACGAACGTGGTCACGCGGCTGGCCGGGCACGGCCACGAGGCGGTCGCCGCCGCCCCCAGCACCGGCGTGAACACCCTCACCGGCGAAGGGCTGAAGGAGGTGCTGCTGAGCGCGGACGTCGTGATCGACGTGTCGAACTCGCCGTCGTTCGCCGACGACGACGTCATGCACTTCTTCCGCACCTCGACCGGGAACCTCGTCGCGGCGGCGAAGGAAGCGGGCGTCGGGCACTACGTCGCGCTGTCGGTGGTGGGCACGGACCGGCAGCCGGACGTCGGCTACTTCCGCGCCAAGGTCGCGCAGGAGAAGCTGATCACCGAGTCGGGCCTGCCGTTCTCGATCGTGCGGGCGACGCAGTTCTTCGAGTTCGCCGGCGGGATCGCGGACACCTCGACCACCGACGGCGTCGTCCGGCTGCCGGGCGCGGGCGTCCAGCCGATGGCGGCGGCCGAGGTGTCCGCCGCCGTCGCGCGGACCGCGGCCGGGCAGCCGGTCGGCGGCCTCACCGAGATCGCCGGCCCGGAGGTGTTCGGCCTCGACGAGTGGGTGCGCACCGTGCTGACCGCGCGCGAGGACCCGCGCGAAGTCGTCACCGACCCGAAGGCGCCGTACTTCGGCGCGGTGCCGGGGCCGCGGGACCTCCTGCCCGGATCGGGCGCGAAGCTCGCGGAGACGAAGCTCGCCGACTGGCTGGCCCGGTCGTGACCGGAGTACGCTGATACTCAACTTGTTGAGTAGTTGAGGTGAGGCATGACCAGCTTCCGGAAGGCCGTCGAGGCCCGTGACCCCGACGCGATGGCGGCGACGCTGGCGGAGAACGTGGTGTTCCGCAGCCCGGTGGCGTTCCAGCCGTACCCGGGCAAGGCGATCACGGCCGCGATCCTGCGCGGCGTACTGCGGGTGTTCGAGGACTTCCGGTACGTCCGCGAGCTGAGCGGCGGGGAAGGCCGCGACCACGCGCTCGTCTTCGAGGCCCGGATCTTCGACGCGCGCGTCGAAGGCTGCGACTTCCTCCACTTCGACGACGACGGCCTGATCGACGAGTTCACCGTGATGGTCCGCCCGCTGTCGGCCGCGCAGGCGCTATCGGCGGCGATGGCGGCGCAGTTCGAGCAGATCCAACGCGAAGCACTCAACTAGTTCACTATGGCTCTCCGGCACGCGCTGATGGCGGCGCTCCTCGAAGGCGAGGCATCGGGCTACGACCTGGCGAAGGGCTTCGACGCGTCGGTCGCGAACTTCTGGCCGGCGACGCCCCAGCAGCTGTACCGCGAGCTGGACCGGATGGCCGCGGACGGCCTCGCCCGCGCCCGCCTGGTCCACCAGGAGAAGCGGCCGGACAAGCGCCTGTTCTCCCTGACGGAGGCGGGCCACCGGGCCCTCCACGACTTCACCGCGGGCCCGCCCCGCCCGGGCGTGATCCGCGACGAGCTGCTGATCCAGGTCCAGGCGGTCGACACCGGCGACGAAGCGGCGGTCCGCCAGGCGCTGAAGGACCGGATGTCCCGCGCGGAGGCGAAGATCGCCCGCTACGAGCGCCTCCGCGCGACCCTGCTGGACGGCCGCTTCGAGGACGACTACCTCGCCGACGCCGAGCGCGTCGGACCGTACCTAACCCTGATGCGGGGCCTGTCGTTCGAGCGGGAAAACCTCCGCTGGTGCGAACAGTCCCTGAAGATCCTCGAACGCCGGGCCACCGGTCGTGAGTGAGAAACAGGGTTAGAACGCTGTGCGCTGTCTCAGGACATATCGGACAGATATGTCTCAGGACTTCCCGGACAGTTTCTGGTTGGTGAGGCGTTGGTAGCGTACCGAGCGGTCTAGCGTGAGTTGGCGGGCGACCGTGTCGTCGACCATGACGGTGACGCGGTCGCCTTGCCAGTAGACGGTGGCGGCGTGCCCGGCCCAGGTGCGTCCCAGGACGATGGAGCAGCCGGAGAAGGCGATCACGCCGGTGGCGGAGACGGGGCGGGTGGTGACGCCGCTGGGCCGGCGGGGCCCGGTGGCGGGGGTGGCTTTGGGGCGGGCGTCGTAGCGTTGCTGGGGTGTCTGGCCGTCGAGGCTTTGGTGGCGGCGGTTGTTGTACTCCTGTCGGTATTCGTCGAGAAGCTGTTGCAGGGCAGCAAGGTTCTTGGCGGGTGGTCGGGCGGCGAGCCATTTCTGCAAGGTCTGGTGGAGGCGTTCGTTTTTGCCGCAGGTCTGCGGGTGGTGCGGGGTGGAGGCGATGCTGGTGACCCCGAGTTCGGCGAGGTGGCGTTCCAGTTCGACCATCCAGCCGCGGTGGCGGCCGGTGAAGGCGAGCCCGTTGTCGGACAGGAGTTTTACAGGTACGCCGTAGCCGGCGAAGGCGTGTTGTAGCGCGGTCCAGGTGTCGGCGGTGGTTTCGCCGGGGGCGGCGTAGGAGCCGACGTCGAGGCGGGAGTGGTCGTCGAGGATCTGGAGGATGCAGACCTTGGTGCCGTCGGCGAGGTGGTGCTCCATGCCGTCGATCTGCCAGCAGCCGTTGGGGTCGGCGTAGGTGAACCGGCGCCGGGTCCGGGGTTTCTTGCGCGGCTGCGGGACGATCTGGCCGTGGGCGCACAGGATCCGGTGGATCGAGGCCCGCGACGGGACCGGGGTGACCCCGGCGTCCTTCAGCCGCCAGCGGATGGAGATCGGGCCGTTGTCGAGGCCTGCCTCGGCCAGTTCCTTGCGGGCCCGCAGCACCGCCTCGGCCACCGCCGCGCTGAGGGTGCTGGGGCGGTGGTGCGGGGCAGTGCTGCGGCGGGTGAACCCGCTGGCTCCCTCCGTGCGGAACCGGGTTACATACTTGTAGAAGGTGTCCCGGGACACGCCGTGCTCGTGGCAGAACCGCGCCACGTTGATCTTCTCGCCGTGAGCGGCCTGCGCGACCGCGGCGACGAACTCAGGATCCATCGAAAACCCTGTTCTGCCCATCGCCGCATGATCACCACAAAAGCCCTGGTCACCACACCGACAGGCCGATCAGTGTCCGCGATGTCCTGAGACATCAACTGTCGGCGATGTCCTGAGCTGCGGCACAGGGTTAGAACGCTGTTTCTCACTCACGACCGGGGTCAGCTCATGCCGACGATCGCGGCCACCCGTTCGGTGTCGGCGGTCTCGACGAGCAGGTCAGCGGCTCCCGGCCGGCCCGCTTGTACGGCTCTTGTACGGCGGCCGCCGACGATCCGCCGGACATCCCGATGGAGGAAACGTGAAAACCACCCTCAAGGCGGCCGTGGCCACGATCGGCCTGGGCGTCGCGCTGACCGGGCTGGCCGCACCCGCGGCGCAGGCCGCGTCGGCCTACCCCGTCACGACCACAGTGGACGGTCGTACCGTCAAGGACCCGGACGTCGCGGTCGGCGAGCAGCGCATCGCGAACATGTATCCCTCGGGCACGGCGGTGACGCTGGCGTGCCAGGACACCGGCCCGGCCTACGGCGGCAGCAGCATCTGGGACCTGACCACCGACGGCCTGTGGGTGCCCGACGCCTACGTCAAGACCGGCTCGACGTCGATGGTCGCGCCGCAGTGCACGACGCCGCACGCCTTCCCGGCCAAGGCCGACCTCAACGGCCGCGCGCAGAAGGGCGACGCGGCGGACGCGGCGGGCAGCGTCGCGAACAAGTACCTGACCGGCGCTTCGGTGCCGGTGGTCTGCCAGGCCACCGCGTCGGACGAGATCTGGGACTTCACCAGCGACCACCTCTGGGTGCCGGACGCCATGGTCAAGACCGGGACCGACGGCTTCGTCGGCGGCGTCCCGCACTGCGACACCGACGGCCTCGAGCCGGGAGGCTCGGCCAACCCGGCGGACCCGCGGGCCGACAGCGCCATCGCGTTCGCCAAGGCCCGCCTCGGCCACACCGACTGGAACAACCAGTGCGAGCTGTTCGTCGAGCGCGCCTTCGGCACCAGCGCCCGGTTCGCCTCGGCCACCGCGCACTACCAGTGGCAGAAGGCCAACGGCCGCATCCACACCGGTTCCGTCGCCCCGGCCGGCGCGGCGGTGTTCTTCACCAGCACGACCAGCAACGGGCACATCATGCTCGCGCTCGGCGGCGGCGTCGCGATCAGCACCGGCCCGTCGGTGTACCAGACGAGCACGTACGCGCAGCGCTCCGACTACCTCGGCTGGGCGTACGTGCCGTCGAGCTGGTGACCGCGGTCGTCGCGGCGGCGTTCTCGAAATCGATCTGCCACCCGGCGGGCACCAGGGCGCGCTCGAAGCACGTCCGGTGCGCGCCGGGATCGGGTTCGGACTCCATGGCTGTGAGCACAGCACGCCTCCTGGCCCTCACCGGTCTCAATGTGAGACGTCACGGAAAAGATCTTCCCCTCTTCACCACGAAGCTGTTGCCCATTCACCTCGCCTGGTTCCAGCGTGGACCGGGCTTTGATCGGACCACTGGGGGTCTCATGTCATCGCGCCATCGATGGGGCAAAGCCGTCCTCGCGGCGGGCGTCCTCGCGGGCCTGGTGGTCGCTCCGCCGGCCGCCTTCGCCGCGGCCGGGCCGACCGCCCTGCCCGCCTCGCAGTACACCCTGACCGCGAACTACCACCAGTTCGACACCGTCACCACGGCTTTGGTGTCGACGCTGGGCACCGCCGCCGTCCACACGGTCATGGACAACGCGAACCACGACCGCACGGCGTTGCCGTCGTCGTTCTCCGTCGGCGGGCTCTCGACCGGGTTCCAGTTCGACAGCGGCGACAACTCCGACTGCGCGAACTACCCGCAGGGCATCACGACCAGCCGCGACGCGGTCGGCACCGCGAACAGCGGCAACTACGACGGGCACCAGCTCGTCCTGGTCAGCTGGTACACCAAGGACGGCTGCGACGGCGACCAGGCCCGCAGCCGGATCACCCTCGTCGACTGGGACGCCACCTACCCGAACAAGTACCGCAAGGTCCTGCTCGTCGAGCCGACCGGCACGGCGGCGGCGCCCGACTTCAAGGACATCCCGATCCACGCCGGCGGTGTCTCCTGGTACGGCGACTACCTGTACGTCGCCGACACCGGGAAGGGCATGCGGGTCTTCGACATGCGGAAGATCCTGAAGACGGACACCGGCGGCACGGCCGACCAGATCGGGCACCAGAGCGGGACGACGTACTACGCCCACAACTACGCGTACGTCCTGCCGCAGGTCGGCACGATCACGGCGCAGACGACGTCGGGCACGAACCTCGCGTGGTCGTCGATCTCGCTCGACCGGGTGAGCAGCTCGATCGTCATGACGGAGTACACCTGCCAGTCCGGCTGCACGGGGTATCCGAACCGCGCCCCGCGCGCGATCCGCTACCCGTTCACCTCGGGCGTCTTCGCGGCGACGACGACGGCGAGCCAGGCGCTGCAGCTGCCCTGGTACAACCTCAACGGCGTCGCGTCCCACAACGGCCGCTGGTGGTTCAACTCCTCCGGCCAGAAGAAGCTCTACTACTGGACGCCGACCGCCGGGCCGTCGACGTTTTCCTGGGTGGGCAGCGGCGAAAGCCTGTCCTACTGGGAGGACTCGACCAGCGCCGACCTGCTGTGGTCCCTGCAGGAAGGCGCGGGCAACCGCAACGTCTTCGCGGTGACGCAGGCGACGTACGGCGGCGGCTGAGGTAGCGTGGCCGTATCGGACACTTCGGACAGCAGCGCGACCCGAGACGAGGACACCGTCTCGGGTTGCTGCTCGCTGTCCTGCTGATCCTCTTCGCGGCGCCTGTCGTCCAGCCTTCGTCGGCGTCCTTCGACGGTCCGGCTGTGGCCACCGCGCAGTCACCCACCCTTGCCTCCGCTCGGCATGCGGTGCCGCGGGTGCCTGTCGCTTCGATCCCCTGGGCCGTCTTTCCTTCTTCCGCTGGGTTTTCCTCGACTTCGTCGGGGCCTCTCGTCTTTCCGATCTCCGCTTTTTCGGCTGGCGTCCCTACGCCTGTTCGGTCCAGTCGTGCTCCGCCGTCCTTCGTGAGCTGAATCTCTTTCTGCAGCGTCGTTTCCGGCGTCGTGCTCACTGCTGCTCGGAGGACTTTCCCATGCCCACTGTTGTACTGACTCTTCTTGTCGGCGTCGTTGGCGCTGCCGTCGGGCTGCTCGTTGCAATGGTTCGCCGGGATGAGCCGCTGTGGGGCGGCTTGGGGATTTGCCTGCTTGTCGGGCCTGGTTCCTTGCTGGCCTTCGTGCATGTGGGTCTTACCGGGTTCTAGGGGTACATGATCACCTGTTCGGAAAGGTGGTCCTGGTCGTCGGGGCCGGTTCGGGGTCGGCGCGGACGCGGCGCGGGTGTTCGCCGCGGACGGCGCGTCGGTGATGCTGGTGGCCCGCACCGAAGCACCCTTGGCCGAGCTGGCTGCGGAACTTTCGGATTTCGATGTCGCCCACACGACCGGCGATGTCTCGTCGGCGTCCGATGTGGACGCGTTCGTGGCGGCGACGGTCGCGCGGTTCGGCCGGCTCGACGGCGCGTTCAACAACGCGGCGATGGGCGGCGCCGGGCGGCTCGACTCGGTCTCCGAGGCGGACTTCGACCGGCGGGGCGGCCGCGGCCGCCCCACCGAACGTCAGGCCAGGTCGGGGATCAGCTCGCCGATCAGGCGGATGCTCTTCAGCACCTTCTCGTGCGGGATGCCGCCGATCTGCTGCAGGCACATCATCCGGTCGATGCCCAGGTCGGCGTACGCGCGCAGCTTCTTGCGGCACGTCTCGGGGCTGCCGACGATCAGCGAGTCCTGCGCGCTCAGCACTTCGAAGACCTCGTCGTCCGGCACCTGCTCGCCCTGGAGGATCCGGGCGATCAGCAGGTTCGCCTCCGACGGCACGTTCGCCGCCTCGCCGCGCAGGAAGTCGCCCGTGAGGCCGGGCGACTTCACCAGCTCCTCGTTGCGGGCGTTGGCGCGCACGAACTCCGTCGCCGCCTCGAAGAACGTCAACGCCGTCACCGTGTACCAGGCCGCGGCCGCCGCCGCGCCGTTGCGCATCGCTTCCTCGTCGGTGTCCGCGCAGTGGACGAACGTGAAGAATCCGACCTGGTCGTTGACGAACGCCCCGACGGGCGACGTGCACTGCGCGGCCGCCGCGCGGTACAGGCCGACCAGGCGGCCGGCGCGTTCCAGCGACTCCCACATCGTCGTGCCCAGCACGCCGACGCCGCGGCGGCCGGCCTCCTCGAACGACGCCGGGCTCGCCGCCGCCTGCCAGAGCGGCGGGTGCGGCCGCTGCAGCGGCTTCGGCCCGATCCCGGCGCCGTCGACGCGGTAGGCGTCGCTCTCGTAGGAGAAGCGTTCGGACGTCCACATCTTCGGCACCATCTCGAACGCCTGCTGCGTCTGCGCGCGGGCGTCGTCCGGCTCGATGCCGAACAGGCGCCACTCCGGGATCGTCGAGCGGGTCAAGCCGAGCTCCACCCGGCCGCCGCTGAGGTGGTCGAGCGTCGCCGCCCGCTCGGCGACGCGGATCGGGTGGTTGAACTTCCCCGGCGCGAGCACCGCGGAGTGGCCGAGCCGGATCCGGCTGGTGCGCTGCGAAAGCGCCGCCAGCATCAGCTCGGGCGCGGACGACAGGCTGAACTCCCCCGCGCCGTGGTGCTCGACCTGCCACCAGCACCCGTAACCCAGCTCGTCGGCGAGGACGGCCTGGTCGATGGCCTGCCGGAACCGCAGCTGTTCGTGCCCTTCGGGCCAGGGCCGCGGGTTCTGGATCTCGTTGAACAGGTCGATCTTCATCCACGGCCTCCGCGTCGTCGGGGTCACCGAGAAGTCAGTCCCCGAGAGCGAGGACGTCGTTACCGAAGGTCGCCCGGACGGAGCAGCATCGCCTCAGACACCGCCCGCGTCCGCGCGACATGGCCCTCGCCGGCTGAGACGCCGGTCACGTCCGCGTGGCTCACCGCGCCGGGCAGCCGTCGGCCTGCCATCCTGTGCCGCGTCGGGAAAGACAGGCGGACGGAGGCACCCGTGGGCGTCATCAGCTGGATCGTGCTCGGGCTCATCGCGGGGATCATCGCGAAGGCCCTCATGCCGGGCAAGGACCCGGGTGGCTGCATCATCACGATCCTGCTCGGGATCGGCGGCGCGTTCGTCGGCGGCTGGGTCGGCAAGACCCTGTTCCACACCGACCTCGGCACCTTCTTCGACCTCCGCACGTGGGGCCTCGCGGTCCTCGGTGCGCTGATCATCCTGGTGATCTACCGGATGGCCTTCGGCCGCAGCCGCCGCGACTGACGTCCCTGGCCGAGGTGCCCGGCATGCAGGTCGTGGCCTGCTGGCCTTCAGCATTCCCCCGCCCGGAGGCGATCAGCCATGACGATCCCGTTCTCCACTTCCACCGCCTCGACCGGGAAAGGACCGTTGCTGACCGTCCGCGGCGAGCTCGACGTGGCCACCGCGTCGCAGCTCCGCACCCGGATCGGGGAGCTGACGCTGACCGCCGGGCAGCTGCTGGTCGTGGACCTGGAAGCGGTGACCTTCTGCGACTCCAGCGGGATTTCCGCGCTCATCGCGGCGCGGAACGTGGCCGAGGCGGCGGAGGCGAAGGTCGCGCTCGTGGCCGTGCCCGCCCGGCTCTCGCGGACCTTCGCGCTGACCGGGCTGGCGGACTTCTTCCCGACCTTCCCGACAGCCGAGGACGCCGTGGCCGCCCACGGCTGAAAGCTCTCCCGGCGCGTCAGAGGCAGGGCGGCCGGTAGCCGTCGACGCGCAGGCCGCGGAACTCGAGCGTGTTGGGTGTCTTGCCGACGAAGACCAGGCCGCGGGCCTCGGTGAGCGCCGAAGCGAACGAGTACGCAGGCGTGCCGAGTTCGGGCAGCGAAGTCCAAGCGCGGGGCTCGAAGCTGAAGAACTTCGTGACGACCTTCCCGCGCGTCGACGGCACCAGCGTGAGCCACTTGTCGCCGCCGCTCCAGTGCGAGGCCGGGCGCAGCTGGACGTAGAGGTCGTCGGTCGCGCGGTAGGTCAGCCAGAACCCGGCCGAGTGCGAGAGATCGGCCTGGGCCTCGAACCGGTTGCCGAGCCAGACGACGACCACGTGCCACTCGGCGTCGAGGAACGTCACCTTCGCCGCGTACCGGTGACCTTCGGGGACGAGCAGGCTCCCGGTGGGCGGGACGGTGCTGCCCTCACCGCCGGCGAGCCACTGCTGCAGCCGGTCGATCGACGGCGTCGCGCACTCGCAGGCAGGCCGCGGCGACGCGTTCGCGGGTGGGCTGACCAGGGAAAACACGAGGAAGGTTGCGAAGATCGCGAGCGTCCGGGCAAAGGCGAGGCGCATGCGGGGAAGCTACCAGAAGCGGTGTGCTCCGCGTCACGGAATGCGCGTCGATCTTGGGCGCTACAGAGGGGTAGGAACCGTTCGAATCCCCAGGGAGGGCCATGTCCGCCACCACCACGCCGCAGGAAGCGTCCACCACCCCGGTGGTGCCCGCGCTCGACGATTTCGACTTCGAGCTCACCGACGGCGCGGCCTGCCGCATCGACGACCCGGACTGCGAAGCCTGCCAGTGAGCCCCTGGCCCCGGTGCGCTCCGTACCGGGGCCGGGCCTTCGCGGCGACGCGCGATTCCGCGGCGTCCTCGACGCCGGGAAACGAATTCCGGGCACGAAACGGCCGCAGCCGGAAACGCTCCGGCTGCGGTCGCAGGCCAGTTCGCCCCTTAGTTGTAACCCATTTCGTCGGGGGACACGCCGTTGTAGCCCATTTCGCCGGGCGAAGCGGTGTTGTAGCCCATTTCGCCGGGACTGACCGGCACCGGGGCCACGCTCTGGCCACCGGCGACGCTCGCCGCGGAAGTGCCGAGGATACCCATCGCGACGATGTTCAACACGGCCGCGGCACCGATCACGACCGTCTGGTGAACCCGCATCATTCCTCCGGGTTGGTCACTCGTACGTGACTGACTTTTCGGGCTTGGCGGACGATGGCAGAGCCGGGGGAACCGTTGGCCAATGGCCGGTGAATGGCCAGCCAACGGCAGACGGCGGAATCACGCCGAAACGGCGAATGCGAACACCGACCCAATTCGATGTTTCCGGCGCGGGACGCGCGGGTGACCGAACCGCTGGTCGGTCAACTCTCGTACATCTCTTGTTCAACTCTTGTTTTCCTTCTATTATCTCGGTATGCGACCGCTCACGGACAGTGCCGAGCTGCTGGTCGGCCGGGACGGTGAGCTGTCCCGGCTGGCGGGCTGGGTCCGTGACGTCGCCGACGGCCGCGGCAGCGCCGTGCTCGTGGACGGCGAGCCGGGGATCGGCAAGTCCGCGCTGGTCCGGGCCGCGTGCGTGACCGCTCTCGGTGCGGGCTGCCAGGTGTACTGGGGCGCCGGCGACGAGCTCGGCCAGGCCCTGCCCCTGCTGCCCCTGCTCGACGCGCTGCGGATCTCCGCGGCCGCACCGGATCCCCGGCGCGCGGCCATCGCCGGGATGCTGCGCGGGGAGGCCACCGCGGCCAAGAGCGCCGACCTCGCCGTCGCGGCCGCCGAGCAGCTGCTGGCCCTGGTGGAGGAGCTCTGCCACGCCGGACCGGCGGTGCTGGTCGTCGACGAGCTGCAGTGGGCCGACCGGACGACGGTGGCGGTGTGGAGCCGCCTGGCGCGGTCGGTGCGGCAGCTGCCGCTGCTCCTGATCGGCGTCATGCGCCCGATCCCCCGCCGCGACGACCTGCGGGTGCTGCGCCGGATCATCGAGCCCGCCGTACGGCTGCGGGTGGGCAGGCTGCCCGACGCGGCGGTGCTCGACCTCGTGGCGACGCTGGCGGGCGGCAAGCCGGGCGACCGACTGGCGGAGCTCGCCGACGGCGCGGCCGGGAACCCGCTGTACCTCACCGAACTGCTCGGCGCGCTGACCCGCGGTGCCTGCCTGGCCGTCGACGAGGCGGGCATCGCCGAGCTGACCGGCGGCCCCGCGCCGGACTCCCTGCCGGAGGCCATCGCGGACCGCCTGGGCTTCCTGTCCGAGGCGGCGCGGACCGTGCTCCGGGCGGCGGCGCTGCTCGGCGTCGGCTTCTCGGTCGCGGATCTCGTGACCGTGACGAGCTCCCCGCTGGCCGGCCTGCTGCCCGCGCTCGACGAGGCGCGGGCCGCGGGCGTGCTGGCCGAGGCGGGCGACGACCTGGCGTTCCGGCACCCGCTGATCCGCAAGGCCCTCTACGACGAGCTGCCGGCGTCCGTCCGCGTGGCCTGGCACCGCACCGCCGCGGAGGCACTGGCCGAGGCTGGCGCGCCGGTCGAACGGGTGGCCCGGCAGCTGCTGCCCACGCTGTCCACAAAGGACAGTCCGGAGCGGGTGCCGTCCTGGGTGGTGCACTGGCTGCTCGACGCCGCCGCGCCGCTGACCGGTCAGGCGCCGGCGGTCGCGGTCACGCTGCTGCGCCGCGCGGTGCGGGACGCGCCGTCCGGCGACGCCGCGAAGGGCGTGCTCGCCGGCCGGCTGGCCGACGCGCTGTACCGCGTCGGCGATTTCGCCGAAGCCGAGCGGGTCGCCTGCCGGGCCCTGCCGCGGGCCACCGACCCCGGCCTGCTCGTCGACCTGCACACGACGGCCACGCAGTGCCGCGCGATGACCGGCCGGTCCGCCGAGTCGCTCGCCGCGCTGGCGGAGGCGGTGGCCACGCCGGGCCTGCACGCCCGGCACCGCGCCCGGCTGCTGGTGCTCACCGCGCGCACGCACCGGGACCTCGGCGAGGTCGACACGGCCGCCCGCGTCGCCACGGCGGCGCTGGCCGAAGCCGGCGAAGACCGCTGGGCCACCGGGTGGGCGCTGCACGTGCTGAGCCTCGTCGCGATGATGCGGGGCGAGTGGACCGAGGCGCTGCCGCGGTTCGACCGCGCGATGGCCATCGCACAGGGCGATCCCGCGCTGCTCGACCTCGCGCTGCTGCTGCGCATCAACCAGGCCGTCACGCTGGGCGCGCTCGACCGCTACCCGGAGGCGCTCACCGCCGCGGGCCGGGCCCGCGAACTGGCCGACCGCACGGGCAGCGTGGTGCGGCTGACCCAGACCCAGAGCGCGCTCGGGCAGCTGCTGCTGGGCAGTGGCCGGTGGGACGACGCGCTGGCCGAGGTCGACGTCGTGCCCGACGACCTCAAGGACCCGAGCGTGGCCTGCTGCGACCACGGCGTCGCGGCGATCATCCACTTCCACCGCGGCGAGGCCTCGGCGGCGCGCCGGCACCTCGACGTCGCGGCGCCGTACTCGGAGCGCATCGGCGGCCGGGTGGTCGAGTCGCTGGCGCGGGCCCGCGGTCTCGCCCTCGAGCTGGCCGGCGCGCCGGACCGGGCACTGGCCGCGCTGACCGCGGGCCTGACCGGCGAAGACGAAGGCGAAGACCTGCTCGGCGACGCCGCCCGCCTGGCCGTGGACATCGGCGACGCGGCGACCGCGGCCGAAATCCGGTCCCGGGCCGCGGCGCTCGCCGCGGCGTCACCCGTCCCGCACCGCAGCGCGCTGGCTTTGTACTGCGACGGCCTGGTCTCCCGCGACGCGGCGACGCTGCTGCGCGCGGCCGACGGCTACCTCGACGCGGGCCGCCCGCTCCCCCGCGCCCGGGCCCTGGAGGCGGCCGCGATCGCGTTCGCCGAAGCGGACGACCGCGGCTCGGCGAGGGCGGCGTTCACCCGCGCGCTGGACCAGTACACGGACCTGGGCGCGCAGTGGGACGTGGCCAGACTGCGCGCGCGGTTCCGGGTGTTCGGGATCCGGCGCGGCCCGACGGCGAAGCACCGCCAGGCCACGCACGGCTGGGACAGCCTGACCCCGACCGAAGGCAAGATCGCCGCGCTGGTCGTCGAAGGCCTGTCGAACCCCCAGATCGCGGCCCGGCTGTACCTGTCCCCGCGCACGGTCGGCACGCACGTGTCGCACATCCTGACCAAGCTCGGGGTGCACTCGCGCATCGACATCGCCCGGGAGGCGAGCCGCCACCTCGAGTCGGGCTAGCGGTTTCCGGAGTGCCGGATCCGGCTCCACACCGGGACGGCGTACCACCACAACGCGAACCACCCCGTCGCGCCGCCGGTGAACCACGCCGCGACCGACGCACCCAGCGTGACGCTGAGGATCAGCAGCAGCGCCGAGCTGATCGAGAGCATCAACAGGGTCAGGCCGAACAACGCGAACCGGCTGGACGCCTGCACGAGCTGCCGCTTGAGCCGTCGCTGGAAGACCAGGCGGTGGAAGGCGGCTGGGGCGATCAGCAACGCCGTCGCGGCGGCACCGAGCACCAGCGAGCTGACGTAGACGCGCCGTTCGAAGTCGGTCAGCGTCGCGAACCGCGGGGTGAAGGCGACGGTCAGCAGGAATGCGAGCAGCAACTGCACCCCGGTCTGTGCCACCCGCACCTCCTGCAGGATCTCCGCGTAGTTGCGGTCCAGTCGCTGCGTGGGGGTTTCCCGCCGGGCCGCGAAGTTCCACTCGTCGTGGGCATCCGGCGGCTCGAGCGGGTGCGGGTGGTCCGGGCAGGTCGGTTCGATCCCGTTCGCGTTCATGCTTCCCACGGTGCCGGGCGAAGTGGATCGAGACATCGGTCGGCCGACGGATCCCGGAAGCGTTCGTCACTCCCGGTAGCCGGCCCAGGCGACCTGGACGAAGCTGCGGACCAGCGGGCTGTGGCCGGTCTTCGGCCACGCGACGACGAGGTCGCTCGGCGGCCGGTCCGCGAGCGGGACGACGGTCAGGCCGGCCGGCCGGGGCTGGTCGACCGGGGCGAGCGCCGTGGTTCCGTTCCACAGCACGGCCTGCAGGCATTCCTGGACGGTCCGCAGCACCGGCGCGGCGTCCTCCGGCGCGCCGGCGGTCCAGTAGGCGGTCCACCCGGGATCGGTCCCGTCGGGCAGCCGCACCCACCGGCGTCCGGCCAGCTCGGCCACCCGCACCGAATCGCGGCGGGCGAGCGGGTCGTCGTCGCGCACCACCACCCCGACCGGCACCGAACGCAGCACCTGCGTGCCGATTCCCTTGCTGTCGAACGGAGTTCGCGTCAGCGCGACGTCGACCAGGCCGGCGCGCAGGCCGGCCGTCGGGTCGCCGAGATCGGCTTCGTGGACCCGGACGCCGACGTGCGGGTGACGCTCCCGGAAGAGCGGGACCAGCCGGCCGGCGACGTGCTCGGCGGCGTCGGCCAGGGTGCCGACCGTCAGGGTCGCCGCGCCGGCCGCGGCGGTCACCCGGCCGCGGATCCGGTCGGCCTGCTTCAGCAGCGCGTCCGCTTCGCCGTAGAGCGCGGTGCCGGCGGGCGTGAGCGTGACGCCCTTGGGGGTGCGCTCGAACAAGGCGGCGCCGAGCTCGTCCTCCAGCTGCCGGATGGCCCGGCTGAGCGGCGGCTGCGTCATGTGCAGGCGGCTCGCGGCCCGGCCGACGTGCCGCTCGTCGGCCACCGCGACGAAGTACCGGAGCGCGCGCAGGTCCACCGCGACACGATACCCGTGCGGTATCGGGTGGACGCAGCCGGACTTGGACGCGGCCCGCCCCGGCGGAGAACGATCTCCGGTATGCCCCTCACGATCGCTTGCTCCGAGTACGACACGACCCGTGCGCTGTTCGACCGCACGGACGTCGAGGTCACGACGGCCGCCACGCTGCCCGAGATCTTCGAAAGGGTGATCAGCGGGCACGAGTTCGACGTCGCCGAGCTGGGCCTGACGTTCTACCTCCGATCGCTGGAAGCCGGCCTGCCGTACGTCGCGTTGCCGATCTTCCCCAACCGGGTGTTCCGGCATTCGTGCGTCTTCGTCAACACCCGCTCCGGGATCACCGGGCCGGCCGATCTCGTGGACCGGACCATCGGCGAGTTCGGCACGTACGGCCAGGACTCCGGCGTGTGGGCCAAGGGAATCCTGATGGACGAGTACGGCTTCGAGCCGTCGCGGAACCGCTGGGTGATCGGCGGGCTCGAGCACCCGTCGCCGCCGTTCGGCTTCGTCCCGCACCCGCACCCGGACGACGTGTCGCTCGCTCCCGCGGACCGGGCCCTGAGCGACCTGCTGGCCACGGGCGAGATCGACGCGCTGTTCTCGGCGAACGTGCCCCAGTGCGTGCTGGACGGCGCTCCGGACGTCGCGCGGCTGTTCCCGGACCACGAGCCCCTGGAGCGCGACTACCACCGGCGCACGGGGATCTTCCCGATCATGCATGCGGTCGTGATCCGCCGCGAGCTCGTGGCGCACGCCGACGAGGTGTACCGGATGTTCTCTTCCGCCGCGGCTTCGGCCGCCGACCGGTACCGCCGTGATCGCCGGCTGTACCAGGTGCCGACGATGGTGCCGTGGATGAACGCGTTGGTGGAGCGCACCGAAGCGCAGTTCGGCACGGACTGGTGGCCCTACGGGATTTCGGCCAATCGTGTCGTTCTGGAGACGTACCTGCGGTACCACCACGAACAAGGCCTGTCCCCACGCCGGTATTCGGTCGGCGAGGTCTTCGCGATGATCGACACGTGAGTTCTTGTCGGTGGTGCCGGGTAGCGTTCCGCACATGGCACTTTCGGTGGAGGACCGCGAGCAGTTCCTGGCAGAACCCCACGTCGGCGCGCTGTCGGTGACCGAGTCACCGGACCGCGCACCGCTGACGATTCCCCTCTGGTACCAGTACACCCCGGGCGGCGAGCTCTGGCTGCGCACGCTGCCGCGGTCCCGCAAGATGAAGGCGATCGACGCGGCGGGCCGGTTCAGCCTGCTGGCGCACCGCACCACCCCGACGGTCCGGTACGTGTCGGTGGAGGGACCGGTCGTGCGGACGGAACCGGACAGTCCCTCGCGGGCGCGCGAACTGGCGGCGCGGTACCTGGCCCCGGAGAAAGTGGACGCCTACCTGGAGTTCGAGCGGACGCAGATCGGGGAGCACGTCGTGGTGTACCTGCGGCCGGAGCGCTGGCTTTCGCTGGACATGGGCGAGTCATGATGTCCACTTCGGACTGACCGGCCGGCCTGGCTGCCCGCGGTGACGCGGTGCGCTGCACGTCGAGCCCGGCGGGGCGAGGCGGCTGCCGCGGGCGGTGGCGCGGGCCCCGTTGGGCGACAAGCCGTTCGTGGAGCAGCCCCGTCGACGCGGCGGCCGGTCGCACGCACGGTGACCGGCCGCGGTGAGTCGTGCGCGGCCGCCGAGCCGGGCTCACCGCTCGCTCAGTAGGGCGCCTCGCGCGGTGCCGGCCGTGGCCGCGGGGCCTGCGGGCGGGGCGCCTGCGCACGCGGGGCTTGCCCACGGGGCACCTGGGTTCGCGGGGCCTGCGCACGGGAGACCTGGGTTCGCGGGGCCTGCGCACGCGGCACCTGCGGCCGCTGCGGGGGCGGCCCCCGGCGCACCGGCGGGCGGGCCGCCGCCGGGCGGGGCACGCGCTCCCGCCTCTCGGCAGGTTCGGGCTCGGCCGCCCGGGCCCGGGACGGCCGGTTCGCCCACGAATCGAACAGCACGATCAGCCCCGCGAACACCGCGCACCCGAGCCCCAGTGCGACGTTGACCAGGGACCCGATGATGCCGGCCACCAGCAGCACCGGCAGCACCGCCATCAGGCAGAACGGATCGATCCTGCCGAACTTCGGGCGGGACGGCCCCTCCCGGGGACTCACCGCGCGACCTCCGCTTTCCCTCGCGCCATGGTCGCAGTATGCAACTCCCAGCCCGAACCAGCCACCGTCAAGCCCAAAATCCGGACAAAGCGCCTGACTCGCGACTCGGAATCTCGCCAAGCCATCCGGCTTCCCCGCCTGAGAGCCGGCGTACTACAGCGCCGCTCCCACCGCCGGCTCGGCGTCCCACCGGGGTTCACCACCAGGCCTTCTCCGGTGCGCGCCGGCTGACCGTTCATCACCCGAACCGGTGAACCCGGCGCCCGGCCGTCATGGCCGCGACGACGTCCCCTCTCCTTGTTCGTCGCGGTGGCCGGGCGGCACGCCCCCCGACCGGCCGGTCACCGCGCACACGTTCCCCGGCCCCGCATACTGGGCGGGTGAGCGAACCGATCCCGCTGTTCCCGGTCACCCGCGTCGATCCCACCCGGTTCGCCGACGCGCAGCACCGCCTCTTCACCGGGATGCGGCTGCGGATCGGCCGGTCCGGGGTCGCCCACCGGGTCGCGTGGGTGCCCTGGCTCGACGAGCTGACGCTGCCCGCGCCCGCCTGCCACCAGGGGTGGTCCGGGCTCGGCGCGGCGGGCGAGATCGCCCCGGTCGACCTGCCGGTGACCTGCCGCAAGTGCCTGCGCCTCGGCGGCGAGCCGGACGATCCCGCCCAGCACACCCTGTTCGCGCTGCCGGAGCCGAGCTGACCGGTTAGGCCCGCACCGGCCGGGTACTTCGAGCGGATGACGGAGAACCGAGACGCCGACGGGTCGATCCGGCGGTTCACCGGCGAGCTCGTCGGGGCCACGATGGCCGGCGCGTACGAGGACGTGGCCGACGCGCTGGGCGTGCTCACCCGCGACGGCTCGGCGCACGTCCGCACCGGCATCGTCACCGAGCTGGTCGGCCGGTGCGCGGCCGTGGTCCGCGCCCGCCACCCCGCCGACCCCGGCGCGATCTTCACCGTCGCCGTGGCGGACGACCAGGCCCGGCCGGTCGACGTCGACCGGCTGCCGCCGGGGCCCCTGGCCGCCTTGCGCGCTCTCCTCGCGGCCCTGGGCGACGACGAAGCGAGCCGGGACATCCAGGTCGGCCTGGCCACCCGCGGGGCGCCCGAGGACGTGCTCGGTATCGTGATCCACTTGCTCGTGTGGCTCGTCGAACTGTCGGACAGCTCGGCGGCCGCCCTTCCGGCGCTGAGCTGTTTCGTCCCCTGACCGCCCCGTCCGCCCGGCTCCGAACCCTCGCGACCCCGTCGCCGCCCGCGAAAGAAGGCCCCGATGAGCACGGTCCCGGACGGCACCATCGAGGTCAGCGGCCCGGCGGGCGGGACGGTGACCGTGTGCGCGCACGGCGCGCCGGCGGCGGAGGACTTCGCGGCCGCGCTGACCACCGCGGCCGGCGAGGCGTCGACCGTGCTGGTCGACCTGAGCCGGGTCGACCACTTCACCACCGAAGCCGTCGCGGCGCTGATCCCCCACCTGCAGGGCGCCGGTTGCCGGGTGATCGTCACGGCGTCGGCCGCGGTGGAGGGCAAGCTCGCCCGGCTCGGGCTGGCCGGAATCGTCACCCCGGCCACGAAGTCCGTCACCTGAGGGCGGCGACCTCTTCGTCGATGAGCAGGCCGGGATCGAACCGCATGCCGGTGAAGTAGCCTGCCAGCTCCAGCGAGAGCACGCCGTGCAGCCGCGTCCAGAACGCGAGCGCGCGGTGCAGCCCGGGTGCGCACCGGGTGTCCACACGGGACACCCGGGCCGCGTCAGCGCAGCGGCTCGAGTGCCTTCGCCAGTGGCTCCAGCACGGCCGGGGTGTGCGGCGGCGGCAGGTACACGATCGCGAGGTCGAGACCCGCTTCGCCGAGCGCTTCCGCTTCGGCGGCGACCTTCGCGTAGTCGCCGTCGGGGCCGAGGCGGACGTGCGAGGACAGCGTGATCTCGGCCGGGTCGCGGCCGATGTCCGCGCAGTGGCGGTGCAGCACCTCGCGCTTGCGGGCGAACTCCTCGGGCGTGCCGCCGACGAAGTTCCAGTGCTGGGCGTACTTCGCGGCCGTGCGCAGGGTGCGCTTCTCGCCGCTGCCGCCGATGCAGATCGGCGGGTGCGGCTGCTGCACGCCCTTCGGCTCACAGCGGGCGTCGGTCAGCTGGTAGTGCTCGCCCCGGAACGTCGTCGTCTCCTGGGTCAGCAGGCCGACGAGCACCTCGCAGCCCTCCTCGAAGCGGTCGCTGCGTTCCTTCACCGAGCCGAGCCGCATGCCGTACGCGCCGGACTCCTCTTCGTTCCAGCCTGCGCCGATGCCGATCTCCAGCCGGCCGCCCGAAACGATGTCGAGGGTGGAGGCCATGTTCGCCAGCAGCGCCGGGTGGCGGTAGTGGATCCCGCTGACCAGCGTGCCCAGCCGCAGCCGCCGGGTGGCCTGCGCGAGCGCGGTGAGCGTGACCCAGCCTTCGAGGCAGGGCCCGGTCGGATCGGAGAAGATCGGGTAGAAGTGGTCGAAGGTCCAGCCGGACTCGAACAGCTCGATCTCGTCGGCGGCCTGCCACACGGCGAGCATGTCCGCCCAGACGGTGTCCTGGGGCGAGGTCTTGATGGCGAATCGCATGATCGCGATCGTAAACCTGGAGTTCCTCCAGGACGGTGCGTCGCCCGATCCGGTGAAGCGTCCCATCGCGCCGCCGTCCCCGGGTACTCCCTTCCCGAGGAGGACACGATGCCCGACAACGAACTCACGGGGTTCCTGATCATCGGCATGATCTTCGTGATCGCCGACGGCCAGGTCCTCTACCGCGGCGGGCGCCGCTACCTGAGCGGCGGCCCGGACGGCGGCGAAGGCACCGGCTCCCTGGCGTGGATGGTGGTGACGGTCTTCCACCTGGTCGCGTTCGGCGTGCTGGCGCTGCTGTCGGTGGTGGGCCCGGGCTGGTCGGGCTCGACGGCCGCGCTGGTCGGCCGGCTGGGCGTGTTCCTGCTGCTGCTGGCGGTGGCCCACGCGCTGACGCTGGCGGTGCTCGGCCGCCGGCGGCAGGACCACATCGTGGAGAGCCACTACCAGGACCGCGAGACCGACCTGCCGGGTGCCGAGCCCGGGCTCGAGCAGCCGACGGTCACGCCGGTGCCGGGCCAGGGCGGGCCGACCCCGCACGTGAGCCCGGACCTCGGGAACCACGGCCCCTACCGGACCTGAGCCCGGGCGAACCGTGGTGGTCACATGACGGTGCGTGGTCGCCGCCGCCCATCCAGGTAATCACTCGTCCGTGTCTGATCCGGGGCGGCACCGCCTCGAATGCCGCAGTGCGCACTACTGCCCGTCGGCAAACGGCGGTGCTCCCCGCACCCGCGTGACCGCTTCGAGTTGTCCTTTCCGCTGGAAATCACTTTTCGCGAACCGCCGGAATCGGCTTTGCCACAAGGAATCCTTGTCCCGCGTGGCGATTTTGGTAGCGTGGCCGGGATTTCCCTCGCCGCCGGGCCGCGTCCCGCCGCGGTGTCTCCCCGTTTCCGTTCCGGCGAAAGGACTTTCTTCATGCGCACGACCCTGCTCCGAGCCGGGAGCCTCGCCGGGGTGACCGTCGCCGTGCTCGCCGGCGCGCCCGGTCCCGCCACCGCGGACGACGCCGTCACCGGGTCCGCCTTCGGCGCGTCGGCGAGCGTCACCCTGCTTCCCGGTGTCCTCACCGGCGGCAAGGGGAGCACCGTCGACACCGGGCAGCTGGCCAGGTCGAGCAGCGCCGGGCCCGCCGAGGCGAGCGTCGCCGACGTCCCGCTCGAGGGACTCGTCACGGCGAAGGCGATCAGCAGCTCCGTCGTCGACGGCGCCGGGTCCGTGACCGCCAGGGCGAGCGTCGCCGAGGTGACGCTGCCGCTGCTCGCCGCGGCCGCCGGGCGCGTCCCGTCGATCCGGCTGATCAGCGCGCGCTGCGCGTCGGCCGACGGGCACGTCACCGGCAGCAGCGACCTCGCGGGGGTGAACCTCGGCCGGCTCGGGACGCTGCCCGCCGCCACCTCGCCCAACCGGAAGCTCGGCATCCCGGGCGTCGCCGAGGTGACCGTCGACGAGCAGACCCGGCGCTACGACGGCACGCTCGAAGTGACCGCCCTGCACGTCAAGCTGCTCGGTGGCCAGGCCACCGGGGCGCTCGGCAGCGGCGACGTCAAGCTCGCCTCCGTGTCGTGCGGGCCGTCGAAGGAACGCGCGCCCGAGGCACCGCCGAAGGGGCCGGGCCAGGTCGTCGTCGTCCCCGCCGGTGCCCCGCAGACCGGCGACGGCAGCCTCGCCGACGAGGGCTGAGCCGATGCTGCGCCGCGTTCTCCTCGCCGCCGTCTCCGCGCTGCTGCTCGCCGGGTGCGGCGCGACGACGACTCCTGCGGCCCCGCCGCCGGTACCGGCCGCCGCCGGGCCGGCCCGGTCCCTGCCGACCGCGCTCGACGTCCCGGCGATCGACGCGAAGTCGACGCTGGTGTCGCTCGGCCTCAACCCCGACCGGACCGTCGAGGTGCCGCCGGTCGACCAGCCACTGCAGGCCGGCTGGTACGAGTACGGCCCGGCCCCCGGCGAGGCCGGGCCCGCGGTGATCCTCGGCCACATCGACGGCGACCACCGCAAGGGCATCTTCTGGCGGCTGCACGAGCTGAAGCCCGGCGACCCCGTGCACGTCGACCGCGCCGACGGCGGGCAGCTGACCTTCGAGGTGACGAAGGTCGACCAGATCGCCAAGAAGTCGTTCCCGACGGAAGCGGTGTACGGCAACACGTCCGGCCCCGAGCTGCGCCTGATCACCTGCGGCGGCAAGTACGACGCGGCGAGCCGCACCTACCTCGACAACGTGATCGTGTACGCCAAGCTCAAGCGGTGACACGGTGACACGGTGACACTGCGACGCTAGGAGCGGCTCGCCTTCCGGAACTCCCGGTTGAGGCTCGCGATGCTCGCGAACGGGATGCCCTTCGGGCACGACGCCACGCACTCGCCGGTGTTCGTGCACCCGCCGAACCCCTCCGCGTCCATCGCGTCCACCATGGCCAGCACCCGCTGGGCCCGTTCCGGCCGTCCCTGCGGGAGCAGCGAAAGGTGCGTCACCTTCGCCGCCGTGAACAGCGTCGCCGAGCCGTTGGGACACGCCGCCACGCAGGCGCCGCAGCCGATGCACGTCGCGTTGTCGAACGCCAGGTCCGCGTCCGGCTTGGGGACCGGGGTGGCGTGCGCGTCCGGGGCGCTGCCGGTCGGGGCGCTCACGTACCCGCCCGCCTGGACGATCCGGTCCAGGGCCGACCGGTCGACCACCAGGTCCTTGAGCACCGGAAAGCCCTTGGCGCGCCACGGTTCCACGTCGACGACGGCGCCGTCTTCGAACGAGCGCAGGTGCAGCTGGCAGGACGTCGTGCGCTCCGGGCCGTGCGCCTGCCCGTTGATCACCACGCCGCACGAGCCGCAGATGCCCTCCCGGCAGTCGTGGTCGAAGGCCACCGGCTCCTCGCCGTTGTCGATCAGCTCCTGGTTCAGCACGTCGAGCAGTTCCAGGAAGGACATGTCCGGGCTGAGGTCGTCGACGGGGTAGGACACCAGCCGGCCCTCGGTGGCCGGGCCGGCCTGCCGCCAGACGCGGACGGTCAGTTTCACGTGTAGCTCCGCTGGGTCGGGTGGACGTGCTCGAAGGTGAGGTCTTCGCGGTGCAGCACGGGTTTCTCGCCGTACTCCCACGCCGCGACGTAGGCGAAGTGCTCGTCGTCGCGGCGCGCCTCGCCGTCGGGGGTCTGGTGTTCCTCGCGGAAGTGCCCGCCGCAGGATTCCTCGCGCGCGAGCGCGTCGACCAGCAGCAGCTCGGCCAGCTCCAGGAAGTCGGCCACCCGGTTCGCCTTCTCCAGCTCCTGGTTCAGGTCCGCCGCGACGCCGGGGATGCGGACGTCCCGCCAGAACTCCGCGCGCAGACCCGGGATCCGGTCCAGTGCCTTGCGCAGGCCTTCGCGGCTGCGGGACATCCCGCAGTGGTCCCACAGCAGCAGGCCCAGCTCGCGGTGGAACGAGTCGGCCGACCGCGTGCCGCCGACCGCGAGCAGCCGGGAAATCCGGTCGCGCACCTCGGCTTCCACCCGCGTGACCTCGTCGTGCTGGGGCGACACCGAGTCGAGGCGGGTCCCGCCCAGGTAGTCGTTGAGGGTCGCCGGGAGCACGAAGTAGCCGTCGGCGAGACCCTGCATCAACGCCGACGCGCCGAGCCGGTTGGCACCGTGGTCGGAGAAGTTGGCCTCCCCGATGACGAACAGGCCGGGGATCGTGCTCTGCAGGTCGTAGTCCACCCACAGGCCGCCCATCGTGTAGTGGATGGCCGGGTAGATCCGCATCGGGGTCCGATAAGGGTCCTCCGCGGTGATGCGCTGGTACATGTCGAAGAGGTTGCCGTAGCGGGCTTCGATCGCCGGGCGGCCCATGCGCTCGATCGCGTCGGCGAAGTCCAGGTAGACACCCAGGCCGCCGGGTCCGACGCCGAGCCCCGCGTCGCAGACGTTCTTCGCCGCCCGCGACGCGATGTCGCGTGGCACCAGGTTGCCGAAGCTCGGGTACAGCCGCTCGAGGTAGTGGTCGCGCTCGTCCTCGGGGATTTCCGACGGCGGCCGGGGGTCGCCCTTCCGCTTCGGCACCCAGATGCGGCCGTCGTTGCGCAACGACTCGCTCATCAGCGTGAGCTTCGACTGGTGCTCCCCCGAGCGCGGGATGCACGTCGGGTGGATCTGGGTGAAGCACGGGTTGGCGAAGTAGGCACCGCGCTTGTGGGCGCGCCAGATCGCGGTGGCGTTCGAGCCTTTGGCGTTGGTGGAGAGGTAGAAGACGTTGCCGTAGCCGCCGGTCGCGAGGACGACGGCGTCGGCCAGGTGCGTCTCGATCTCGCCGGTGACCAGGTCGCGGGCGACGATGCCGCGGGCCCGGCCGTCGACGACGACCAGGTCGAGCATCTCCGTCCGCGCGTGCAGTTCGACGGTGCCCGCGTCGATCTGCCGCGACAACGCCTGGTACGCGCCGATCAGCAGCTGCTGACCCGTCTGGCCGCGCGCGTAGAACGTCCGCTGCACCTGCACGCCGCCGAACGAGCGCGTGTCGAGCAGGCCGCCGTACTCCCGCGCGAACGGCACGCCCTGCGCCACGGCCTGGTCGATGATCTGCGCCGACACCTGGGCCAGCCGGTACACGTTGGACTCCCGCGACCGGAAGTCGCCGCCCTTCACCGTGTCGTAGAACAGGCGGTACACGGAGTCGCCGTCGTTGCGGTAGTTCTTCGCCGCGTTGATCCCGCCCTGCGCGGCCACCGAGTGCGCGCGCCGCGGGGAGTCCTGGAAGCAGAACTGCACCACGTGGTAGCCCTGTTCGGCCAGCGTCGCCCCGGCCGAGCCGCCGGCCAGCCCGGTGCCCACCACGATCACGCGGTGCTTGCGACGGTTCGCCGGGTTCACCAGCTTCGCGGCGAACTTCCGGTCGTCCCAGCGGTTTTCCAGCGGACCGGCGGGTGCCTTGGTGTCGGTGATCGGGTCGCCGGTCGGGTAGCCGTCCATCAGTGCACCAGTCCCGTCATGACCGCGACCGGGACGAGCGCGTAGCCGCCCGCGATCACGACCGCCGTCGTGCTGCCGAAGATCTTGATCGCCCGCTCCCGTCGCGCACTGGTGACGCCGAGCGTGCGCGCCGCACTGGCGAAGCCGTGGTGGATGTGCAGGCCGAGCATCGCCAACGCCACGAGGTAGATCAGGTTCACCCACCAGACCTGGAAGTCCGCGACGAGGTTGTGGTACGGGTCGCCCGGCACGAAGTCGCGGTTCACCGTGCCCACGGTGAAGTCGAGGATGTGCCAGCCGACGAACACCGCGAGCGTCGCGCCGCCCCAGCGCATCGTGCGCACCGCGAAGGTCGCGCGGACCGGGCGCCGGTGGACGTAGCGCACCGGTCGCGCCCGCAGGTCGCGCCGGACCAGCTGGACCGCCGCGGTGACGTGCAGGACGAGCGCGACCAGCAGGACCACGCGCTGGATCCAGAGGAACCAGGCGTAGCCCAGGACCGGCTCGCCGATCGTCCGCAGCCAGTGCGCGTAGTGGTTCAGGTCGCCGGCGCCGAGGAACGTCTTGAGGTTGCCGACCATGTGCGCGAACACGAACGCGAGCAGCAGGCCGCCGCTCACCGCCATGACGATCTTCTTGCCGATTGTCGAATCCCAGAACCGGCGGACGTTCGAGCGCCGCACCGCGAGGTCGTTTGCCACCCGATCGACGGTAGGAGCGGTCTCATCAGAGGTCAAAGACATCGTAGCTCTGCACTCGATAGGCATTGACTATCATCGAGTCATGCAGCTGCACCAGCTCGCCTACTTCGTCGCCGTCGCCGAGCACCGGCACTTCACCCGCGCCGCCGAGCAGATGCGGGTCGCGCAGCCTTCGCTGTCCCAGCAGATCCGCACGCTCGAACACGACCTGGGCGCGCCGCTGTTCCACCGGATCCGCGGCAACGTCTCGCTCACCGAAGCCGGTGAGGTCCTGCTCCCGATCGCGCGGCGGATCCTGGCGGAGACCGAAAGCGCGCGGCTCGCGATCCGGGAGCTCGACGAGCTGGACCGCGGCCGCGTCCGGCTCGGCGCGCCGCCCAGCCTGTGCACGGGCCTGCTGCCCGCGATGCTGTCGGCGTTCCGCCGCCGGTACCCGGGCATCCAGCTGGAGCTGCACGAGAGCGGGTCCGGTGACCTCCGGCAGCGGCTGGCCGAAGGCGCGCTGGACCTGGCGCTGCTGGCCGGGGCCCGGATGTCCGGCGATCCCCACCTGGCGGCGACGCCGTTGCTGCTGGAGGAGCTGGTCGTGATCTCCCCCGCGGACGCCCCGGTGCGGAGCACCCGCCTGGAGGTCCGCGAGCTGGCGGACGTCCCGCTGGTGATGTTCCGCCGCGGCTACGACGTCCGGGAGGCGACGGTCAACGCGTGCCGCGCGGCTGGGTTCGAGCCGTCGTTCGCGATCGAGGGCGGCGAGATGGACGCCGTGCTGGAGCTGGTGCGCGCCGGCGTCGGGTCGGCGGTGGTGCCGAGCACCGTGGCGGGCGAACGGTTCCGGATGAGGCGGTTCTCCCCGGACGCGGGCATGACGCGGATCGTCCAGCTGGCCTACCGCACGGAGGTCGACCCGACGCGGGCCGTGCGCGCGCTGCGTGCCGCGATCGTCGGGTTCGTGGCCGACCGCGCGAGCCTCCCGCCCGGTATCGAGTCCCTTGTGGACAGACAGGCCCGACCAACGGAGGGTTGACCGCCGCCGCGTTCAGGAGTGCGATGGACGCCGTGAATCGTCTGCGCTCGGCCGCCGTGCTCGTCGTCCTCGCCGGTTCCCTCCTGGCCCCGGTCCCCGCCTCCGCGTCGACCGGCCTCGGGTTCGACCTCGACGCCGCCACCATCCCCGAACTCCAGCAGCGGATGGACCACGGCGGCCTGACCGCCGTGCGGCTGACCGCGGCCTACCTGCACCGCATCGACGTCCTCGACGGCAAGGTCCACTCGGTCGTCGCCGTCGACCCGGGCGCGCTCCGCGCCGCCGCCGCCAGCGACGCCCGCCGGCGCGCGGGCCGCACGCTCGGGCAGCTCGACGGGATCCCGGTGCTGCTCAAGGACAACATCGACACGCGCGTGCTGCCGGCGACCGCGGGTTCGCGGGCGCTGCCGCGCAGCCGCCCGGCCGCCGACGCGGCGCTGGTGAACCGGCTGCAGCGCGGCGGCGCGGTGATCCTCGGCAAGACGAACCTCTCCGAGTGGGCGAACTTCCGGTCCACGCACTCGACGTCGGGCTGGTCCGGGATCGGCGGCCAGACGAACAACCCCTACGTCCTCGACCGCAACCCGTGCGGCTCGTCGTCGGGGTCCGGCGCGGCCGTGGCGGCCACGCTGGCCCAGGTCGCGCTCGGCACCGAGACCGACGGCTCGATCGTCTGCCCGGCCGGCGCCAACGACGTCGTCGGCGAGAAGCCGACGCTCGGGCTCGTCAGCCGGACCGGGGTCGTGCCGATCTCCGCGGAGCAGGACACCGCCGGGCCGATGGCGCGCCACGTCGTCGACGCCGCCGTCACGCTGTCGGTGCTGCAGGGCCGCGACCCGGCCGATCCCGCGACGGCGGCGATCCCCGCGGGGCAGCCGCGCGACTACGCGGCGCTCCTGAACCCGGGCGCCCTGCGCGGGGCCCGGATCGGCGTCTGGCGGCTGGCCGGCCTGGACGCCGACGTCGACCGCGTCGTCGGCGACGCCGTGCGGACGCTGACCGCCCGCGGCGCCACGGTCGTCGACGTCGACCTGCCGTACCAGGACCAGATCGGCGCCGCCGAGACACCGGCGCTGCTCACCGAGTTCAAGCACGACCTGAACGCGTACCTCACGCACCGGCCGGGCCACCCCGCCACGCTCGACGAGCTGATCGCCTTCGACCGGCGCGACCCGGTGGAGCTGTCGAAGTTCGGCCAGGAGCTGTTCGAGCAGGCCGCGGCCGCGCCGGCCCCGAGCGATCCGGCCTACCGGCAGCAGCGCACGACGGCGACGTCGCTGGCGCGGCGGTCGATCGACGAGACGCTCTCGCGGCTGCACCTGGACGCGATCGTGGCACCGACGAACAGCCCGGCGTGGAAGACGGACTACGCGGCCGGCGACGCGTTCGTGCTCGGCTCGTCGACCCCGGCGGCCGTCGCGGGCTACCCGAACGTGTCGGTCCCGGCCGGGTTCGCGGGCCCGCTGCCGATCGGCGTGTCGTTCTTCGCCGGCCGCTGGGCCGACGCCCGGGTCCTCGCACTGGCCGCGGCGTTCGAACGGGCCGCCCCGGCGCGCCGGGCACCCGCGTTCCTGCCGACGCTCGGCTCCTGAGGGTCGTCGGAGGTCGCCGTCCTCGGTCAGCCGCGCATCGGGCCGCGCGGCTCGAAGCCGTGCGGTTCGAAGCCCTGCGCCACGACCGAGGCCAGCAGCAGGAGCACGATGACGGCGACGACGATCATCAGCACCCGCCGGCGCGCGGGGGCCGGCTGGGCCGACCGTCCCAATAGGACAGCGACGTCGGCGGCGAGGGTCCGGCCGGCGGCGGCCAGCACCGGCCGCCAGCCCGTCGCCACCTCCGCCGTCTCCGGTGCGGGCAGGTCCGCGGTCATCGCGGCCAGCTCGTGCCGGAAGCGGGCTTCCTCGAGCCGGCCCAGGCGGTCCTCGACCTCGTCCATCGTCAGCCGGCCTTCGCCGGCCGCCGCGTAGAGGGCCGCGCGGACCTGCTCACGTTCCGCATCCGAGCACCGGATTCCGTCCGTGGCCGGGGAAGGGGCGGTGCCGAGCACGCTGTCGCTCATACTCATCTCTTTCCGTGTCGGTGAGATCCCTGACCACGAGGCTAACTCCGGAATCCGCGGCCGGGCGCCGCCGATCGTTAACGTTCGATGAGAGTTGCCCGCCCCGGCGACGACCTCGACTACAGTTACGGTGTGTCATCGAAAGCCGGAGGAAGGGACACCGGGTGCACCTGGTGATCGTCGACGACGAGACGGCCGTGCAGGACTCGCTGTCCCGCACTCTGCGCTTCGAGGGCTACACCGTCTCCGTCGCCGGCGACGGGGCCGCGGGACTCAAGCTGGTCCGCGACGAAACGCCCGACGGCGTCCTGCTCGACGTCACCATGCCGGTGCTCGGCGGCCTGGAGACCTGCCGGGTCCTGCGGGCCGAAGGCAACACCGTGCCGATCCTCATGCTGACCGCGCGGACCGCGGTCACCGACCGGGTCGCCGGCCTCGACGCGGGCGCCGACGACTACCTCGTCAAGCCGTTCGCCCTGCAGGAGCTGCTGGCCCGGGTGCGGGCGCTGCTGCGGCGCACCGACTACCACACCCCGCCCGCGCCCGCCGCTCCCCCGGCGCTGCGGTTCGGGGACGTGACGCTCGACCCGGGGACGCGGGAGGTGTTCCGCGGCGGCCGTCCGGTGCACCTGACCCGGACCGAGTTCGCGATGCTCGAGACGTTCCTGCGCCACCCGCGGATCGTGCTGACCCGCACCGTGATGTTCGAGAACGTGTGGGGCTACGACTTCGGGACCGCGTCGAACGGCCTCGACGTCTACGTCAGCTACCTGCGCCGCAAGCTGGAGGCCGACGGCGAGCCGCGGTTGCTGCACACCGTGCGCGGCGTCGGGTACGTCCTGCGCGAGGAACCGCTGTGAGACGGCCCCGCTGGAAGACGCTGTCGCTGCGGGCTCGGCTGGGCGTGCTGGTGGCCGGCGCGGTGGCGGTGGCGGTGGTCACCGTCTCGGCGAGCTCGTGGAGCATCACCCGGGCGAACCTCTACGACCAGTTCGACGCCCGGTTGCAGTCCTACGCCCAGCTGGCGGCGAAGACGTCGTCGCCGGAGGAGGCGCTGGCAACGCTGCGGTCCACCGAAGACCGCCCCGCATTCGGCCGGGACGGCGGGCTGACCGTCCAGTTCCGCTCCGCCACCGGCACGGTCACCGGCACCGCGGGCATGATGCCGGTCATCCCGCCGCCCCCGGCGGACGCGCCCGTCGCGGCGGCCTCGACCGGCCACGCGTCCGACATCCGCCGCATCGCGGGCGACCGGTTCCGCGTGTGGACGGCCCAGCGGCCCGGCGGCGGGACGGTGGAAGTCGCCCAGGACTCCGAGGACGTCGAGAACACGCTGGCGCGCCTCGGCGTCTGGCTGCTCGTCGTGTCGCTGGCCGGCGTGCTCGGGGCGACGCTGACCGGCCGGGCGGTCGCGCGCTCGGCCCTGCGGCCGGTGGACGACCTGACCGCGGCGGCCGAGAACGTCGCCAGGACGCAGGAGCTGTCGGCGGCCATCGACGTCACCGCGACCGGCGAGATCGGCAGGCTGGCGACGTCGTTCAACGAGATGCTCGGCGCACTGGGGCGCTCGCGCGACGAGCAGCGGCGGCTCGCCGAGGACGCCGGGCACGAGCTGCGGACGCCGTTGACCAGCCTGCGCAACAACATCGAGCTCCTCATCCACGCCGAAGCGAACCCCGACCGGCAGCTGTCGGCCGAGGACCGCTCGCGGCTGCTGGCCGACCTCGACACCCAGGCCACCGAGCTCACCGCGCTGATCGGCGAGCTGGTCGACCTGTCCACCGGGGAGCGGCCGAGCGAAGAGGCGGAACGGCTGGCGCTGGCCGACGTCGTCGGCTCGGCGGTCGAACGCACGCGGTCTCGGTGGCCGAAGGTGTCCTTCACCGCCGAGCTGACCGACGCGGAGGTCGTCGCGCGCCCCGCGGCGCTCGAACGGGCGGTGCTGAACGTGCTCGACAACGCCGCGAAGTGGTCACCGCCCGGAGGCACCGTGCACGTGTCGATGGCGGTGGCACCAGACGCGGTGCGAATGCGCGTCGACGACGAAGGCCCGGGCATCGCCGAAGCCGACCTGCCCCACGTCTTCGAGCGGTTCTACCGGGCCGACGCCGCCCGCGCGCTGCCCGGCTCGGGGCTCGGGCTGGCGATCGTCGACCAGGTCCTGACCCAGCACGGCGGGCACGCCTCGGCGTCGCGTGCCGACACCGGCGGCGCGCGGTTCGACTTGGTCCTGCCGCCTTCGCCAGGAAACCCCGCGCCATCTTCATCGGATTCTCCTGGACGGCCGGCACTGTCCGACAGGTGACTTCCACGGCCCTTATCGATTCAGAAACTCTCTGCTAGCCTGCGTCGCGGACCCGCGCACGGCAGCGCCGCCGGCGCCCCTGGGGAACTTTCTTCGAGGAGCTGAGATGACGGCAATCGCCCGTGTTCGTGGCCGTGAGGTGCTCGACAGCCGGGGCAACCCGACCGTCGAGGTGGACGTTCTCCTGGAGGACGGCTCGCTGGGCCGGGCCGCCGTCCCGTCGGGTGCTTCCACCGGCACGCGCGAAGCGGTCGAGCTGCGAGACGGCGACCAGGCGCGCTACCACGGCAAAGGCGTCCGCAAGGCCGTCACCGCGGTCAACACCGAACTCGCCGAAGCGGTCGTCGGGCTGAACGCCGAAGCGCAGGCCGAGGTCGACGCCGCGCTCATCGCGGCGGACGGAACGCCTAACAAGGCCCGGGTCGGCGCCAACGCCACGCTCGGGATCTCCCTGGCCGTCGCGAAGGCCGCCGCGGCGGCGAACACCCTGCCGCTGTACCGCTACGTCGGCGGCGTCTTCGCCCACCAGCTGCCGATGCCGATGATGAACATCGTCAACGGCGGCGCGCACGCCGACAACCCGATCGACTTCCAGGAGTTCATGATCGGCCCGGTCGGCGCCGAGACGTTCGCCGAGGCCGTGCGGATGGGCTCCGAGGTCTTCCACACGCTGCGCGCCTCGCTGCGGAAGGCCGGGCACGGCACCAACGTCGGCGACGAAGGCGGCTTCGCGCCCAACCTCGCGTCGGCCGACGAAGCGCTCGAGTTCGTCGTCCGCGCGATCGAGGAGAGCGGCTACACCCCCGGCGAGGACATCGCGCTGCTGCTCGACCCGGCCGCGTCGGAGTTCTACGCCGACGGCGTCTACGACTACCGCGGCGAGGGCCGCAAGCGCAGCGTCGAGGAGCACGTCGCCTACCTCGCCGACCTGACCACGCGCTTCCCGATCGTCTCCATCGAAGACGGCCTCGCGCAGGACGACTACGACGGCTGGAAGCAGCTCACCGACGGCATCGGCGACCGCGTGCAGCTCGTCGGCGACGACGTCTTCTGCACCAACGTCAAGCTGCTCCAGGACGGGATCGACCGCGGCATCGCGAACTCGATCCTGATCAAGGTCAACCAGATCGGCACGCTCACCGAGACGCTGCTGACCGTCGACACCGCGCACAAGGCGGGCTACTCGGCCGTGATGTCGCACCGCTCCGGCGAAACCGAGGACACCACGATCGCCGACCTCGCGGTCGCCACCGGCTGCGGCCAGATCAAGACCGGCTCGCTGTCCCGCTCCGACCGCACCGCCAAGTACAACCAGCTCATCCGCATCGAAGAAGAGCTGGGCGCCGAAGCCCGCTACGCCGGGCGCGCCACCCTCCGCGGCCGCCGCTGATCGGCGGACCGGGCCGATCTGTAGTGCCATAGGACGCGTGAAGCCTTTTCACTCTTTCCTGGACAAGGTGGACGAGCGGCTCGGCGACGGGCTCGAGCACGTCCTGTGCGCCCATCACCGGCGGCGGCTGCGCGCGCTGGGCTGGGGCGACGTGCTCGGGCCCGGCGGCGCGGACGACCGCCTCGGCGGCCGGCCCGCGGTCCGCGACGGCAACCGCGTCGAGGTCCTGATCGACGGCGAAGAGACGCTGCCGTCGATCGAGGACGCCATCCGGCGCGCGAAGTCCCACGTGCACATCGCCAACTGGCACGCGAGCGCGGACTTCCGGCTGACGCGCGAGCCCGGCGCCCTCACCCTGCGGGAGCTGCTCGCCGAGACCGCCGAGCGCGGCGTCGAGGTGCGCGTGCTGCTGTGGGCCGGGCCGCCGGTCCCGGCGTTCCAGCCGACGCGGGGCCTGGCGCGGCGGGAGCAGCGGAAGCTCACCGACGGCTCGGCCGTGCGCTGCGTGCTGGACTCCCGCGAGCGGACCATGCACTGCCACCACGAGAAGATCGTGGTCGTCGACGACGCGGTCGCGTTCGTCGGCGGGGTCGACTTCACCGCGCTGGAGGGCGACCGGCACGACAGCCCGCAGCACCCGCCGCGGCCGATCGGCTGGCACGACCTGGCGTCGCGGCTCGAAGGCCCGGTCGTCGCCGACGTCGCCGACCACTTCCGAAAGCGGTGGACGGAGGTCGCCGACGAGGACCTGCCGGCGCCGGACGTGCCAGGGCCGGCCGGCGGCACCCGCGTCCAGCTGCTGCGCACGGTGCCGAACAGCACCTACGGCTTCGCGCCCCAGGGCGAGTTCACCATCCTCGACGGCTACCTGCGGGCCCTGCGCTCGGCGCGCCGGCTGGTCTACCTGGAGAACCAGTTCCTGTGGTCGCCCGAGATCGCCGAGGTGCTGCTCGACAAGCTGCGCCACCCGCCCCATGACCGCTTCCGCATGGTCCTGCTGCTGCCGCGCAAGCCGAGCAACGGCGCCGACACCACCCGCGGCCAGCTGGGCAGGCTGCTGGACGCCGACGACGGCCACGGCCGCCTGCTCGCGGCGACGATCAGCGCCCACGACGGCGATTCGGGCGCACCCGTCTACGTGCACGCGAAGCTCGGCATCGTCGACGACGAGTGGCTGACCGTCGGGTCCGCGAACCTCAACGAGCACTCGCTGTTCAACGACACCGAGGTCAACATCGCGACCGACGACCGCGAGCTGGCCCGCACGACGCGGCTGCGCCTGTGGGCCGAGCACCTCGGCCGGGACGTGGCCGAGGTGGACGGCGACCCGGCGGACGTCGTCGACCACCTCTGGCGGCCGCTGGCCCGGGAGCAGGCGGAGCGCGAACGCCGGGGCGAGCACCGCACGCACCGGCTGGTGCTGCTTCCCGGCGTCTCCCGGCGGGCGGGCCGGCTGCAGGGACCGCTGCGTGGACTCCTCGTCGACGGCTGAAGCGAAGATCACCCTGGATCAGCGGATCCGCAGCCGACGCATGAGCTTCAGCCCGGACAGCATGCTCTCGACGTACTTCTCGTAGCCCTGTCCGGGCCGCGGGCCCATGACCTGCTTCTTCAGCACGGCCAGGTTCTGCCCGTCGGTGTACTTGAGCAGGCCCTGGTCGCCGTGGCGGGCGCCGACCCCGGAGCTCTTCACGCCACCGGACGGCGTTCCCTTGGCGGCGAACGCGGTCGCCAGGATGTCGTTGACGTTCACGTTGCCGGACTCCAGCCGCGCCGCGACCGCGCGCGCGGCAGCGATGTCCCGGCTCCAGACCGAGGCGTTGAGGCCGTAGTCGGTGTCGTTGGCCAGCTCGACGGCCTCGTCGACGGTCCGGTACCGGTGCAGCGCGATCACCGGGCCGAAGGTTTCGGTGACGCCGCAGAGCATGTCCTTCGTGACGCCTTCGAGGATCGTCGGCTCGAAGAACGCCGGCCCGAGGTCGGGGCGCGGCTTGCCGCCGCACAGCACGGTCGCGCCCTTCGCGACGGCGTCGTCGACGTGCTCCTTGACGCGGCGCAGGTGGTCGGGCGAGACGAGCGAGCCCATGTCGGGCCCGAAGTCGTAGGCCGCGCGGACGTCCAGCGCGCTCGTGGCCTTCACGAACGCGGCCTTGAACTCGTCGTAGCGGGACTCCGGCAGGTAGATCCGCTCGATGTGCATGCAGATCTGGCCGGTGTTGCCGAAGGCGCCGAAGATCGCGCCCCGCACGGCTTCGGCGATGTCGGCGTCGTCGAGGACGATCATCGGGTTCTTGCCGCCGAGCTCCAGGCAGCAGCCGATGAGGTTGCGCCCGGCCCGCTCGCCGATGACCCGGCCGGTGGCGGTGGAGCCGGTGAACATCACGTAGTCGGCTTGATCGATCAGCGTCGGGCCGACGTCGGGACCCTCGCCGCAGACGACCTGGAACAACCCTTCGGGCAGGCCGGCCTCTTCGAGCATCCGGATGCCGTAGAGCGGCGAGAGCGCCGTCTTGTTGTCCGGTTTCAGGACGACCGCGTTGCCGGCCATCAGCGCCGGGATCGCGTCGGAAATGCCGGTGGCGAACGGGAAGTTCCACGGCGCGATGATGCCGACGACGCCCTTGGGCTGCCGGACCTCGGTCGACGACGTCAGCAGCGGCACCGGCCCGCCGCGTTTGGTCGGCGCCAGCAGCTTGGCCGCCCGCCGCAGGTAGTGGCTCATCACCATGGCGGGGTCGCAGGTTTCTTCGATGGCCATCCGCCGGTTCTTGCCGCTCTCGACCTGGATGAGGTCGGTGACGGCCCGCGCGCGGTCGACGAAGAGCGCGTGCGCCCGCTTGAACACCGCCAGCCGCTGCTTGAGCGGCGTCGCTGCCCAGCTGCGCTGCGCCTCGCGGGCGGCGGCGAACGCCTGCTCGATGTCGGACGGCGTCGACTGCGGCAGTTCGACGAGCGCTTCGCCGGTGTAGACCTCGGTGAGCTGCCAGGTCTCGCCGGACGAACCCGGCACGCGGGCGACGAGCTGCTTCAAGAACTCGTCGGTCACGGACGCCGGGCGGGTGAGCTGAATCGGCGTCACGGTCACGATGCGCTCCCGAGCACGAGCCGAGCGCCCATCTCGCCGATCATGATGGCGGGCGCGTTGGTGTTGCCGCCGGTGATCGACGGCATGATCGACGCGTCGCAGACCCGCAGGCCTTCGACGCCGCGCACCTTGAGGTCCGGGCCGACGACGGCCAGCTCGTCGACGCCCATCCGGCAGGTGCCGACGCCGTGGTAGACCGACGTCGCGCGGTTCAGGATCGCGTCGCGCAGCTCCTGGCCGCGCAGGTTCGTGCCCGGGTGGATCTCCTCCTTGACCGCGCCCTTGAACGCCTTCGACGCGAAGATCTCGCGGACCATTTCCGAGCCTTCGCCGAGCACTTCGAGGTCGGCCGGGTCGGAGAGGTACTGGAAGTCGATGAGCGGTGCGGCCGTGGGATCGGCGGAGGAAAGCCGGAGCGTGCCGCGGCTCTTGGGGTAGATCAGCGTCGTCAGCACGGTGAGCGCGGGGCGCTTGTCGACGTCGTGCCGGATCGGCGCGTCCTGGTTGGGCGAGACGTACGCCCACGGCAGGAGGTGCAGCTGGAGGTCGGGGACGGCGTCCGCCTGCGACGTCCGGAGAAACGCGACCGCCTCGAACACCGAGTTCGCGAGGAACGTCGTGCCGGGCTTCAGCAGCTCGCGGGCGAGGCCGCGCGCGAAGTACGGCGCCGAGCCCTTGTTCTTGCTGGAGGACACGTGGAAGGTCAGGGCGTGGAACATGTGGTCGTGCAGGTTGTCGCCGACGGGCAGGTCGGCGAGCACGTCGATGCCGTGTTCCTTCAGGTGCTCGGCGTGGCCGATGCCGGACAGCATGAGCAGCTGCGCGGAGCCGGCGAACCCGGCCGAGAGGATGACCTCCTTGCCGGCGCGGATGGTGCGTCGCCGGCCGCCGTCGACGACTTCGACGCCGGTGGCACGGCCGTTGGCGAAGAGGACCTTCTCGACCAGCACCCCGGACTGGAGCTGGAGCGTCGGCGGCGCGAGGTGGTGGATGTAGCCGCGTGAGGCGCTGTAGCGCAGGCCGTCGGCAGCGTTCTGCTGCATCCGGCTGACACCCTCCTGCGACTCGGCGTTGTAGTCGTCGAGGATCTTGCACCCGAGCGCGTCGGCGGTGGCGTCGACGAACTGCAACGACCCTTCCTGCGGGTTCTTGGCGCGCGTGACCCGGATCGGGCCGCCCGCGCCGCGGAAGGCGTTCTCGCCGTCCTCGAAGTCCTCCATCCGCTTGTAGGCGGCGTTGACGCTGTCGGCGTCCCAGCCGGTGTTGCCCTCGGCGGCCCACGAGTCGAAGTTGGCGCGGTTGCCGCGGACGTAGACCATGCCGTTGATGGAGCTGGAGCCGCCGACGACCTTGCCGCGCGGCACCGGCATCCGGCGGTCGAGAACGTGTTTCTGCGGCACGCCGTAGTAGCCCCAGTCGAACGGCTTCTTGAGCTGCGGCACCGCGTGCATCGGGCCCACCAGCCCGGGCTTCTTGATCAGCAGCCGCTCGTCGCTCTTGCCGGCTTCGAGGACGATCACGCTGGCCCCGGCCTGCGCCAGCCGGCCCGCGATCGCCGCCCCCGAGCTGCCCGACCCGACGACGACGTAGTCGGCCTCGTCGCCGCGCGGCGCCCTGTTCGCCATGTCCGCTCCTCGGTCCCGCCTGCCACAAACTGTAACCTGTTCTAGTTTGCTCACGGTATAGCGTCGCCGCCTCGGAGCGCAACGGGCACTCCTGCGGCCCGGCCGCGGTCAGAGCCCTCGCCGCAGCGCGTCGGCCGCGCTCGCCAGGTCCGCGCGGACCGCGCGCGCCGCTCTCGCCGCACCCTTCTCCTGGTGTCGCCGGAGACTCACGGCGTAGACGTTCCACAGCTCCGTGACCGCCGCTGCCGTGATGCGGGCGATCGGGTCGTCCGGGGTCGTGCCGCGGCGGGCGGCCAGGGCCTCGACGGCCGCCTCCGTCAAGCGGTCGTGGGCCTCGCGGTGGTGCGCAACCAGCGCCGGGGTCGTTCGGACCAGCTCGCCGAACCGGCGGACCTCCGCCCAGCCGTGCCGCCGCGCCGCGGCGACGAGGAAGTCCAGCTCCGCACCCAGCACGGCCAGGGCCGCGTCCAGGGGCGGGGTGTCGGCGAGCCGCGCGCTCAGCACCTGCACCTGGGCGTCCCAGCGGTCGGCCAGCAGCGCTTCCTTGCTGCCGAAGTGGTTGAACACGGTCTTCTCCGTGACCCCGCACGCCCGCGCGACGTCGGCGACGCGCACCGCGTCGAACCCGCGCTCCAGGAACATCCGGGTCGCCGTGTCCGACAGCTGCTGCCGCAGTTCGCGCTTCCGGCGCTCCCGCAGCGTCTCAGGCTTCAGCACCAGTACACACTACAGCAGGAGTACTGTTTACAGTGACTGTAACGAACGGAGACACCCATGAGCGAGTTCGAGATCGTCCGCCAGTACCCGCAGCCCCGCCCCCGGGTCTGGCGCGCCCTCACCGACCCGGCCCTGGTCCCGCGCTGGACGTCGACCGGGCGCGGCGGCCGTCCCGAAGGGTTCACGCCCGAAGTCGGCACGCGGTTCCGGTTCGTCGGGCGCCCGGTGCCCGGCTGGGACGGCATCGTCCGCTGCGAAATCCTCGCGGCCGACGCCCCCGAGCTGCTCAGCTTCAGCTGGCGGAACCAGGAAGCCGACCGGCCCAGCACCGTGACGTACCACCTCGACGAGACACCGGCCGGGACCCGCCTCACCTACCGGCACACGGGGTTCCGCGGCGCCGGCGGCTTCTTCATGGCCCGGCTCCTGCACCGCGTCCGGCGCCGGATGCTCACCGAGGGCCTGCCGGGCGTCCTCGCCGACAGCGGCTGGTGACGGCTACGAAGCCGGCGAGCGGTGCCGGGAGACGTAGTCGTTGACGAGCCCCGCCGCCGTGTGCGCCCCGTCCACGGTGACGACGAACGTGCTCCCGGACCGCAGCCGCAGCACCAGGCCGTCCCCGGCCCGCACCACCACCGCCGTCCGCGTCGGCCGCCGCCGCCAGCCCCAGCCGCCGTAGGCCAGTGGCACGATCCGGTCGGAGCGGGCCTCCGCGATGTCGGCGTAGCCCCAGGTCCGCCGCGGCCACCCGAGCAGCCCGGCCCGCACGCGCACCCCGGCCGGCCCCACGAGCACCCGCACGGACGAAAAGAGCAGCGCCACCAAGGAGATCAGCAGCCCACCCCACCACAGGCGCGCGTCCCCGAGCACCGCGGCGACGGCGGCCGCGACCGGCACGGCGGCCACCACGAGGAAGTTGTGTGCGGTCCCCGACCAGACGGCCCGCTCGTCCGGGCCGAGCCCGGCGGACGGTGCGGTCCCCGCGAGCGCCGCCGGTTTCGCCGGCGCGAGCCACCGGCCGGCGGCGACCGCCACCAGTCCCACGGCGAGGATCCCGACGGCCACGGCCCAGTTCACCGGGCGGGCCCGCTCCCACGACGTCACGTCGAGATTCGCCCACAGCCCGGCCGAATGCGCGGCCAGGAGGATGCCGCCGAGGCCGTAGACCCCGGCCGCCGCCGCGGCGTCCCTGACCACCGCCGCCCACCCGACGCACCAGAACGCCGCCACGCCCGCGGTCACCAGCCACCCCGGCGCGTGGCCGTTGGGCACGCCGTTCCACGTCCAGTGCACGGCGATCGAGTCGGGCAGCCGCGCCGCCAGGACGAGTGCCGGCACGACGATCGCGAGCAGGATCACCGCCGGGATCGCGTACCGCGTGAGCGTGGGCCTCATCGGACCTCCTCGATCAGCGCGACCAGCTCGCCGCGGGGGATGCCGAGCCGCCGCGCCTCGTCGAGCAGCGCCCGGATCCGGTGGTGCAGCTCGGCCCGGTCCAGCCCCGCGGCCAGCACGGTCACCCCGCGCCCGCGCCGCATGGTGACCAGGCCTTCGTCCGCGAGCTGGGCGTAGGCGCGCAGCACGGTGTGCATGTTGACCCCGAGTGACGCGCCCAGCTCGCGCGCGGCCGGCAGCCGCTCGCCGACGGCGACCTCCCCCGCCGCGAGCGCGTGCCGCAGTCCCGCCGCGATCTTCTCGTGCAGCGGCGCGGTGTCCCGGTCGTCCAGCCTCAGTAGCATTGTTCTACAAATACTAGAACAAGTCAGCACTCACCGCCAGCGGGTGACCATCATTCAATTCGGCACCGGTTCCGGCTCCGCACCCAGCACGCCGTCGGCGAGCCCGGCCGCCAGCGCC
Organism: Amycolatopsis sp. NBC_01488; assembly: GCF_036227105.1. Classification (NCBI taxonomy): domain Bacteria; kingdom Bacillati; phylum Actinomycetota; class Actinomycetes; order Pseudonocardiales; family Pseudonocardiaceae; genus Amycolatopsis; species Amycolatopsis sp. NBC_01488. The sequence continues at coordinate 8,212,808 of NZ_CP109434.1, forward strand.
CGCAGCGCCGCGTCCAGGTACACCGTCAGGTCGGCATCGGCGCGGGCGGACCACCGGTCATACGCCGCGCGGCAGGCCGCGAGCACCGCGCGCCCCACCACCAGCGGGTACAGCGAGTCCTCCGGCTGCCCGGACCGGCGAGCGGCGAACGCGCTCACCGCCCGCTCCCACGCGTCGTAGTGGATCGCGGCGCTCGCGGCCAGGTCCGGCACCGTGCTCAGCAGCGTCATCCGGCGGCGCAGCTCCGGCACGTCGTCCGCGCGGTAGTGGTTGGCCGCCAGCACCGCGCGGCGCACCGCCTCCAGCACCGGCAGGTCGGCGGGCATGTCGGCGAGCAGCCCGCGGATCGTCTCGACCTCGGTGTCGAACTCGTTCCAGAGGACGTCGGCCTTGGCGTCGTAGTAGCGGAAGAACGTCCGCCTGCTGACGCCGGCCGCCGCGGCGATCTGGTCGACGGTCGTCTCGTGGAAGCCCTGCTCGCCGAACAGCCGCAGCGCGGCGAGCTCGAGCTCCCGGGCACTGGTGCCCGGCGGGCGGCCCCGGCGGTTCGCGGGCCGGGCGAGGACGTCATCGGTCATCCGGGTGCCGTTTCGTCGGAGGCCTTGATTATTGACACGGGGTGACACTACTCTCCCCCCTATTCGACACTCAGTGCCGAAAATCATCACTGCCGAAGGAGTCAGGATGAGCGAGAACGCTGCCGCTGAGCCCGACGAGGTCGTCGCCGAGGAACTGCTGGTCGAAGAGGTCTCGATCGACGGCATGTGCGGTGTCTACTGAGGACTCGCCGGCGGGCTTCGACCTGGACGGCGCGTGGCGCCTCGACGACCGGGTCGCGATCCGGCCCGAGCGGTTCGGCGCCCTGCTGTACCACTTCGGCACCCGCCGGCTGTCCTTCCTGAAGAGCCCGGCGCTGCTGACCGTCGTCCGGTCGCTGGCCGAGCACCCGTCCGCCCGCGCCGCCTGTACCGGCGCGGGAGTCGGCGCCCCGGAGCTGCCGCGGTACCGCGCGGCGCTGGCCGCCCTCGCCGCGTCGCGGATGATCCAGCCGAGGAGTCGCTGATGTCCCTCGTGGACGAATTCCAGTACGGGCTCGACGCCCCCATCTGCCTCACCTGGGAACTCACCTACGCCTGCAATTTGTCCTGCGTGCACTGCCTTTCCTCGTCCGGACGGCGGGATCCGCGCGAACTGTCCACAGTGGAGTGCAAGGCGCTGATCGACGAGTTCGAGCGCATGCAGGTCTTCTACGTCAACATCGGCGGCGGCGAACCGACTGTGCGCCCGGACTTCTGGGAACTCGTCGACTACGCCACCGAACACCACGTCGGCGTCAAGTTCTCCACCAACGGCGTGAAGATCACCCCGGAGGTGGCACGCCGGCTGGCCGCGAGCGACTACGTCGACGTCCAGATCTCCCTCGACGGCGCCACCGCCGAAGTCAACGACCCCGTCCGCGGCCCCGGCTCCTACGCCACCGCGATCCGCGCGATGGACCACCTTTCCGGCGCGGGCTTCGAGAACTTCAAGATCTCGGTGGTGATGACCCGCCACAACGTGAGTCAGCTCGACGCGTTCAAGGCCATCGCCGACCGCTACGGCGCCCAGCTGCGGATCACGCGGCTGCGCCCGTCCGGCCGCGGCGCGGACACTTGGGACGAGCTGCACCCGACCGCCGCCCAGCAGCGTTCGCTGTACGACTGGCTGGTGGCCCACGGCGAGAACGTGCTGACCGGTGACTCGTTCTTCCACCTCGCGGGCTACGGCGACGGCGGCCTGCCCGGGCTGAACCTCTGCGGCGCCGGACGCGTCGTGTGCCTGGTCGACCCGGTCGGCGACGTCTACGCGTGCCCGTTCGCCATCCACGACACCTTCCTCGCGGGCAACGTCCGAGACTCCGGCTTCGCGCGTGTCTGGCGGGAATCTGAGCTGTTCACGTCGTTGCGTTCGCCGCAGAGCGGCGGCGCCTGCGAGTCGTGCTCGGCGTTCGACGCCTGCCGCGGCGGGTGCATGGCGGCGAAGTTCTTCACCGGCCTGCCGCTGGACGGCCCGGACCCGGAGTGCGTGCGCGGCCACGGCGAACCGGCGCTCACGGGCGTCACGAGCGTGCCGAAGCCGTCGCTCGACCACTCCCACCGGCGGCGTCCGGTGCCGGTGACCATCGGGATGCGCCGACCGCCGGAGCGCGCCTGCGACGAAAGCCCGCTCGCCGGGTTCCGGCGCTGACCGTGCGGCTCGCGGACCTGCCCTGGCCGGACGTCGCCTCGCGGGCGGCGAACGGGGCGATCCTGGCCGTGCCGGTGGGCGCGACCGAGCAGCACGGCCCGCACCTGCCGCTCTCGACCGACACGGACATCGCGCTGGCGCTGTGCGACCGGCTGGCCTCGGCGCGGCCGGACGTCCTGGTGGCGCCCGCCTTGGCGTTCGGGTCCAGCGGCGAGCACGCCGGGTTCGCCGGGACGCTCTCTATCGGCCAGGCCGCCACGGAGCTGGTGCTGCTGGAACTGGGCCGATCCGCGGCGGAGACGTTCACCCGGCTCCTGTTCGTCTCCGCCCACGGCGGAAACGCGGCGCCGGTCGCCCGTGCCGTCGCACGGCTGCGGGCGGAGTCCCGCGCCGTCGAGGTGTTCCAGCCGCGCTGGGAAGGGGACCCGCACGCGGGACGCCCGGAAACCGCGCTGCAGCTGGCCTTGCGGCCCGCGCGCGTGCGGATGTCCCAAGCGGTGGCCGGAGATCGGCGGCCGTTGGGTGCGGTGCTGCCGCTGCTGCGGCAGGGCGGAGTCCGCGCGGTGAGCCGGACGGGCGTCCTCGGCGACCCGACCGCCGCGACGGCCGCGGAAGGACGCGTGCTGCTGGACTCGCTGGCCGCTCAGCTGGTGTCGCAAGTGGAGGGTTGGGCATGACCCCGCGAGGACACGCCACGCATCGCACCATCATGTCCCTTGTGGACAGTAGATCATGAACCCGCGCACCGCACTCGTCACCGGCGCCGCCCGGGGGATCGGGGCTGCGACCGTGCGGCAGCTGGCCGATCGGGGGTACGCCGTGCTCGCGGTGGACGTCGCCGCCGATGATCCCGCGCTGCCCTATGCGCTGGGGAGCGAGGCCGAGCTGGCCGCCGTCGCCGAAGAGACGGGCGCCCGGGCGTTCGTCGCCGACGTGCGGGATGCCGCGGCACTCGCCGCCGCGGTGAGCGAAGCCGAACGGCGGTGGGGCGGGCTCGACGTCGCCGTCGCGGCCGCCGGGGTGATCGCCGGGGGCGTGCCGCTGTGGGAGGTCCCGCCGGAGCAGGAGGACGCGGTGCTGGACGTGGACCTGCGCGGCGTGGTCAACCTGGCGCGGGCGGCGATCCCGGCGTTGCTGCGCCGTCCGGAGCCGAGGTCGGGCCGGTTCCTCGCGGTCGCGTCCGCCGCCGCGACGCGCGGGTTGCCGATGCTGGCGGCCTACTGCGCGGCGAAGGCCGGGGTGGCGGGCCTGGTCCGCGCGCTGGGCGCCGAGCTGGGCGGCACCGGCGTCACCGCCAACGCGGTCAGCCCCGGCTCGACCGACACCCCGATCCTCGCCGAGAGCGCCCGGCTGTACGGCCTGCCCGGCGCATCGGATTTCGCTGCGCAGCAACCGATCGGGCGGGTGCTGGAGCCGGCCGAGGTCGCCCGGGTCCTGGTGTTCCTCGCGGATCCGGACAGCGGCGCGACGACCGGCGCGGTGGTGCCGGTGGACGGAGGGCTGGCCCTGTGACGCCCCCGCACGCCCACCTGATGATCGCCGCCCCCGGAGTTCGCGGGCTTGATCCGCAGATCAGTCGGTCGCGCGGCGACCTGCCGAACGGCGCCGCCGCCGGATTCCGAGCCAAGTCCGGCCCGGGTTCTCGGCACCTCGCCGACCCCGCCGAGCCCCATCCAGGCCCCGGCACCCCTGCGAAGCCCGGCCCGTGCCCCCAGCTGGCCCGCGTCCACGGAGGGCCGGTCCCATGACCACCACTCCCCTGCCACCCGGCTTCCGGGTCGTCCTCGACGCGGACACCAAGCGGCTCCGGGACGACCTCTGGTTCGGCGGCTCGCCCGCCCGCGTCCTCCGCCTGACCCCGGCCGGCCGGAAAGCCTGGCGGGAACTCGCCCGCGGCCCGATCGTCTCCGCAGCCGCCGGCGCGCTGGCCCGCCGGCTCACCGACGCCGGTCTCGCCCATCCCGTGCCGCCGGAAGCGGCCGCGCCCCCGGAGCTCACCGTCGTCATCCCCGTTCTCGACCGCCCCGGTCCCCTGGCCCGCTGCCTGGCCGCGCTCGACGGGCGCCACCCCGTGGTCGTCGTCGACGACGGGTCCGGGGACCCGGCCGCGATCGCCGCGGTGGCCGGCGCGCACGGGGCGAAGCTCGTGCGCCGGGACGTCAACGGCGGGCCCGGCGCTGCGCGGAACACCGCGCTGGCACACGTCTCCACCGAACTGGTGGCCTTTGTGGACAGTGACTGCACCGCAGGCGGCGACTGGGCCGGCCGGCTGGCGGCCCACTTCGCCGACCCTCTCCTCGCCGCGATCGCCCCCCGCGTCCGCGCCTCGGCCCCCGACACGGCCGCCGGCCGGTACACGAAGGCAGCCGGCGGGCTCGACCTCGGTGACCGGCCCGCGCGCGTCGCGCCGCGCACCCGGATGTCCTACGTCCCGACCGCCGCGCTGGTCGTCCGCCGGTCCGCCGTGCGCGGGGTCGGCGGGTTCGACGAGCAGTTGCGCGTCGGCGAGGACGTCGACCTCGGCTGGCGGCTGCACGCCGCCGGCCACCGGGTCCGGTACGCCCCGGACGTCCACGTCGACCACCAGGAGCCCACGACCTGGCGGGAGCTCCTCAGCCGTCGCGCTCGGTACGGCACGTCCGCCGCCCCGCTCGCCAGACGCCACCCCGGGAACCTCGCCCCGCTCGTCCTGCACCCGTGGCCGGCCCTGACCGTCGCCGCGGTGCTCGCCCGGCGACCGGTGATCGCGGCAGGCGGCTTCGCCGGGGCCGTCCTGAGCATGCTGAAGACGTTGCGAGCGCACGACATCCCGGCCGAAGGCGTGGTCCGCGCGATGGGCACCGCCGTCCACCAGACGTGGCTCGGCACCGGCCGGTACACCACCCAGTTCGCCGCGCCGGTCGTCGCCGCGCTGCTGGTGCGACCCGGGTGGGGACGGCGCGCCGCGGTCGCGTCGCTGCTGCTCGGGCCGCCGCTGACCCGGTGGTTCGGCGACCGGCCCGGCCTGGATCCCGTCCGCTACACCGCCGGCGCCCTCGCCGACGACATCGCCTACGGCACCGGCGTCTGGGCCGGCTGCCTGACCCACCGGACGCTCGGCCCGGTGCTGCCCGAGATCGCCTGGCGCCCGTTGCGCGTCGACAGCAAGGAAAAGCGAGGCCCCGCATGAGCGACACCTGGTTCGAATCCGTCGCCGAAGCGCAGCGGCGGGCGAAGAAGCGCCTGCCCGCGTCCGTCTACTCGGCCCTCGTCGCCGGCTCCGAGAAGGGCCTGACGCTCAAGGACAACCTCGACGCGTTCGACGAGCTGACGTTCGCGCCCCGCACCGCCGGGCAGTCCGGTGAACGCGCACTCGCCACCACGGTGCTCGGCCAGGACATCGCGCTGCCCGTGGTGATCTCGCCGACCGGCGTGCAGGCGGTGCACCCGGACGGCGAGGTCGCCGTCGCCCGTGCGGCGGCCGCCCGCGGCACCGCGATGGGCCTGAGTTCCTTCGCCGGCAAGCCGATCGAGGACGTCGTCGCCGCCAATCCGGCCACGTTCTTCCAGGTCTACTGGACCGGCGGCCGCGACGACATCCTCGGCCGGCTGGACCGCGCGCGGCGCGCCGGAGCGGCCGGGATCATCCTCACGCTCGACTGGTCGTTCTCCCACAGCCGTGACTGGGGCAGCCCGCACATCCCCGACAAGCTCACCGTCCGCGAGCTGCTGCGCTTCGCGCCCGAAGGCCTGGCCCGCCCGCGCTGGCTGCTGGACTACGCGCGCACCCGCAAGCTGCCCGACCTCGGCGTGCCCAACATGGCCGAACCCGGCACGCCGATCCCGACCTTCTTCGGGGCGTACGGCCAGTGGATGCAGACGCCCCCGCCGTCGTGGGACGACGTGGCCTGGCTGCGCACCCAGTGGGACGGGCCGTTCCTGCTCAAGGGCGTCATCCGCGTCGACGAGGCCCGGCGCGCGGTCGACGCGGGCGTCAGCGCGATCTCCGTCTCGAACCACGGCGGCAACAACCTCGACGGCACCCCGGCGACGATCCGGGCGCTGCCGGCGATCGCCGACGCCGTCGGCGAGCAGGTGGAAGTCCTGCTGGACGGCGGAATCCGGCGTGGCAGCGACGTCGTCAAGGCGCTCGCACTCGGCGCACGGACCGTCCTCATCGGCCGCGCGTACCTGTGGGGGCTCGCCGCCAACGGCCAGGCGGGTGTCGAAAACGTCCTCGACGTCCTGCGCACCGGCATCGATTCGACGCTGCTCGCCCTCGGTCACGGCAGCGTGCACGACCTGAGCCGCGACGACGTCCGGATCCCGGAGACGTTCCCCCGCGCCCTGGGCGCCGGGACCCGGAGTTCAGTGTGAGTGGGCCTCTTCCAGCGTCGCGCCGGCCAGCCGGGCCGCGACGCCGCGGCGGAAGTTCGGGCAGTCGTGGACGTCCTCGTGGGGGCAGTCCAAGCCGTGCGCGATCGCCGTGCGAGCGGCCTGGGCGCGGGCGATCCGGGCGTCCAGTTCGGCGAGCTTGCGCTGCTGCAGTTCGCGCCAGCCCGCCGCGGCCGACGTGCGCAGGCCCATCAGCGTCTTCAGTTCGCGCAGGGTGAACCCGATGTCCCGGAAGATCAGGATCTCGCCGACCAACTCGACCGCCGCGAGCGGGTAACGCCGCTGGCCCGCGACCCGGCCGGGCGCCGGGAGCAGGCCCTGCTCCTCCCAGTACCGCAGGGCCGAGGTGGCCACGCCGGTGCGGCGGGCCAGCTCACCGATCGTCAGCAGCTCCTCGGACATTTGACTTCGAGCGTACTTGAAGCCGTTCACTCGCGGCATGGCGAAGACAGGTCTCAAGCAGCGGATGATCGGGCAGTTCCACCACCCGCACGGCATCGGCGGGCGGGTCGCCGGGCGGGTGATGGCCCACCGGAGCTCCAACCGGCGGCGCAACGTCTGGGTGGTCTCCCTCCTGGACGTCCAGCCGGAGGACCGGGTGCTCGAAGTCGGCTTCGGCCCCGGGATCGCGCTCGGCGAGCTGGCCGCCCGCGCGACCCGGGGCCGGGTCTACGGCGTCGACCACTCCGCGGTCATGGTCGAGCGGGCGAGCCGGCGCACCCGAGCCGCGGCCGACCGGATCGAGCTGGTCCACGCCTCGGTGGTGCACCTGCCGTCGTTCGGCGAACCGCTCGACGCCGTGCTCGCCGTCAACAACGCGGGCTTCTGGCCCGATCCGCCGGAGCGGCTCCGCGAGCTGCGGCGCCTGCTACGGCCCGGTGGGCGCATCGCGCTCGCGTCCCAGCCGAGGTGTCCCGGCGCCGACCGGGGCACCACGGCCCGGGCCGCCCGGGAACTGCAGGACCTGCTCACCCAGGCGGGATTCACCGAACTGCGGGTGGAGACGCTCGACCTCGACCCGCCGGTCGCGTGCGTCCTCGGCGTCACCCCGCACTGAGCAGCCGGTCCCGCAGGCGGTCCGCGGCCGCCAGGTGCTCGCCGACGTCGGCGAGCAGCCGCCCGTGGCGCTTCACGATCCGGCCCGCGACCAGGACCGTGTCGACGTGCGCACGGTCCATCTGCTGCGTCACCGTGCTGTACGGGTCGAACACCGGCGCGACGCCGACGCCGTCGGCCCGCAGCAGCACGACGTCCGCCGGCCGGCCGGGAGCCAGCGTCCCGCCGTTGGTCGCGGTGCGCAGTACGTCTCGCACGGTCGTCACCGGCTCGCCCGCGGACAGCTCGTCGTACCGGGACACCTGGTAGGCCGCGCGCATCTGCGTGAACATGTCCGCGGCCACGGTGACCTCGACGTCCGTGCTGAGGCTCACCGGGACCCCCGCCCGGGTCGCGGCGGCGAACGGCGGGTGCCCGTGGCCCATCACCAGCTCGACCGCCGGGGCGATCGACAGCGACCCGCCGCTGTCGGCGATCAGGGCCAGCTCGCCCGCGTCGAGTCCGGTGCCGTGGATGAACGTGGTGCCGGGCCGCAGGACGCCGAGCGCGTGCAGCCGGGAGACGGGCCCTTCGCCGTGGTGGCGGTGCACGACGTGGCGGGCCGTGCGGACGGCGAGTTCGTCCGCGAGGCGGGCGTTGTGGCGTTCGGCCTCGTCGTCGCCCGGCTCGGTGACGAGCGCGAGCGTGACCAGCGCGCCGTCGTCCGGCAGCAGCGCGGAACGGACGCGGCACACGTCGGCGTCGAGGGCCGCGCCGTGGCGCTGGGCGCGGGGAAAGCTGTTGCCGTAGGCGAAGACGGCGCGGATGCCGCTGTCCTTCAGCGCCTGGACCAGCGCGTCGGACGCGGCCGGGGTGTCCTGGATGTTCGAGACGTCCTGCACGGTGGTGATGCCGGCGTCCAGCGCCGCGTACGCCGACAGCAGGTTCCCGAGGTACAGGTCTTCCGGCGTCAAGGTGGGGCCGACGCGCTCGAGGACGGTGCCGAAGTACTCGGCCAGGGTGTGGTGCGGCGCGCTGCCGCGCAGGGTCGCCTGCCACATGTGCCGGTGCGTGTCGACGAATCCGGGGATCGCGAGGCACCCCGAAGCGTCGATCTCCGCCGCGGCGGCGGCGGTCAGGTCCGGGCCGACACCGGCGATCCGGCCGCCGGTGACGAGGATGTCCGCGCGGTCCGGGTCGCCGAGGCCGGGATCCATCGTGAGGACCCGCGCGCCGCGGATGATCAGGGAGTTCGTCATGCCTCCACGGTCGGGCCCGGCCGGGCTCGGGAACCACCTACCGACGTGAAATGGGAAGATCCTCCGCACAGGAGGGCCTGATGACCGAATCTCCCGAGTTCGACGTCCTGGATCGGAAGATCCTCCACGCGCTGCAGGTCGACGGGCGGGCGCCGCTCCAGCGCGTCGCCGACGTCGTGGGGGTCTCCGCGCAGACCGTCCACCGCCGGTACAGCCGGTTGCGCGTCGCGGCCGGTCTGCGGGTCACCGGACAGCTCCGGCCCGAAGCCGTCGGCGAGGAGGAATGGTTCCTGCGGATCCGGTGCGCGCCGGACCGCACCGGGACGATCGCGCGGGCGCTGGCCCGCCACGACGAGACCTCCTGGGTCCACATCGCTTCCGGTGGCACCGAAATCATGTGCGTCGCCCGCAGCAGCGCAAGCACCGGGCCGACGCTGCTGCACGCGTTGCCGAACACCCCGCGGGTCAAGGAGATCAGCGCGCACTGCCTTCTGCACACCTACTACGGCGGCGAGTTGAGCATCGTGACCAAGACCGGCCCGCTGGCCGACGACCAGGTCGCCGCCCTGCGGTTCGGTCCCCGCGCGGACCCCGGCGTCGTGGCGCTCACGGCGACGGACCGCGCGATGACGGCCGTGCTCGCGCGGGACGGCCGGGCCGGCTACCCCGAACTGGCCCGCGCCGCCGGGTGTTCGGCGTCGACCGCCCAGCGGCGGCTGACCGAGCTGCGCCGCCACGGCGTGCTCTACTTCGACCTGGACCACGACCCGCGCGTGCTCGGCCGCACCAAGCTCGCGATGCTCTGGCTCGGCGTCGGCCCCGCCACGCAGGACGAGGCCGGGCGGGCGCTCGCGGCCCACCCCGAGGTGTCGTTCGCGGCGGCCACGACCGGCCCGGCCACCCTCTACGCGGCGGTCAACTGCCCGGACAACGCCGCCCTCCACCGGTACCTGACGGGACCGGTCGCGCGGCTGCCGGGCCTCACCTCCGTGGAGACGGCACCGATCACCGAGACGGTGAAGCGGGCGGGATCGGCGCTCAGCCGACCGTGAAGCTCGCGGACAGCGTGGCCGCCGAGCTGGTGCCCACGTACACCTCGATCTTCCCCGGCTCGACGCGGAACTTCGCGGCGTTGTCGTAGAAGCCGACGTCGTCCGGGGTGAGTGTGAACGAGACGGTCGTCGACGCACCCGCGTCGAGGGTGACCCGCTGGAACCCGCGCAGCCGCCGGACGGGCTGCACGATGGAGGCGACCGGGTCGTGCAGGTAGAGCTGGACGACCTCGTCGCCCGCGCGGCCGCCGGTGTTCGTCACCCGGGCGCTCACCTGGATCCGGCCGCCGCGGGCGGCCATCCGCGAGTCCGAAAGCCGGAGGCCGTCGACGCGGAAGGTCGTGTACGACAGGCCGTGGCCGAACTCGTAGAGCGGGCCGGACTCCAGGTCGAGGTACTTCGACGTGTACTTGTTGTTCGGGTCGGCCGGGCGTCCGGTGTTCTCGTGGTTGTAGTAGATCGGGATCTGGCCGACCGCGCGCGGGAAGCTCACCGGCAGCTTGCCGCCCGGGTTGACCGTGCCGAACAGGACGTCCGCGACCGCGTGGCCGCCCTGCACACCCGGCGCCCACGCCTCGAGGATCGCGGGCGCGTTGTCGTGCAGGTACGGGATCGTCAGCGGCCGGCCGTTGACCAGCACCACCACGAACGGCTTCCCGGTGTCCTTGATCGCGGCGACGAGCCCCTGCTGCACGCCGGGAAGGTCGATGTTGCTGCGTGCGGCCGCTTCACCGCTCATCGCGGCGGTTTCGCCGACCACGACGACGGTGACGTCGGCCGCGCGGGCGGCCTGCTGCGCGGCGGCGAACCCGCCGGTGTCGGTCCCGTCGACGGTGCAGCCCGCGGTGTAGGTCACCGTGGCCCCGGGCACCGCGGCCTTGATGCCGTCGACCACCGTCACCGGCGGGGTCGTGCCCGCGCCGGTGCCCAGGCCCGCCCAGGTGCCGTTGAGGTCGTAGGTCGCCGCGCCGAGCGGGCCGACGACGGCCACCGAGCCGACCGTCTTGGCCAGCGGCAGCACCGGCCCGTCGTTCTTGAGCAGCACCATGCACCGCCCGGCGGCCTGCCGTGACGCGGCGAGCGCGGCGGGCGAAGGCGCTTTCACCTCGCCGGTTTCGTCGACGTACGGGTGCTCGAAGAGGCCCAGCTTGACCTTGACCAGCAGGATCCGGCGGACGGCGTCGTCGATCTGCTCGCGCGTGATCCGGCGCTCGGCCAGCAACTGCTGCCCGTACCGGACGTAGTTGGTGCTGACCATCTCCATGTCGACGCCGGCCGGCAGCGCCGCGGCCGCGGCGTCCGCGCCGTCCCCGGCGAGACCGTGGTTGATCAGCTCCTCGATGCCGGTGTAATCGCTGACGACGAACCCGCGGAAGCCGTAGGTACCCTTGAGGACGTCGTGCAGGACGTAGCCGTTGCCGTGCGCGGGGACGCCGCTGATGGTGTTGAAGCTCGCCATCACCGTCGCCACGCCGGCCTCGACACTCGCCTTGAACGGCGGCAGGTAGAGGTTGTGCAGCCGCTGCAGCGAGACGTCGACGGTGTTGTAGTCGCGGCCGCCTTCCGCACCGCCGTAGGCGACGAAGTGCTTGGCGCAGGCGGCGAGGCGGTCCGGTGACGAGTAGTCGCCGCCCTGGTAGCCGCGGACCTTCGCCACGGCCATCTGCGAAGCCAGGTAAGGATCTTCGCCCGATCCTTCGGCGATGCGCCCCCAGCGTGGCTCGTGCGTGACGTCCATCATCGGCGCGTAGGTCCAGTGGATGCCGCTGCGGCGGGCCTCCTTCGCGGCGACCGTCGCGTCGGCGGCCGGCACGCCGGGGTCGAAGCTCGCGCCCTGGGCCAGCGGGATCGGGAAGTTCGTGGTGTAGCCGTGGATCACGTCGAGGCCGAAGATCAGCGGGATGCGCAGCCGCGTCTGCTCGACGGCGATCTTCTGCAGCGCGTTGAGCTTCGCCGCGCCCACCACGGAGAACACCCCGCCGAGCTGCCCGGTGGCGAGGGACGTCCGCGCGAGGTCCTCGGTGCCGACCAGCTGGAGCTGGCCGAGCTTCTCGGCGAGGGTCATCTTCCCGAGCAGGTCTTCGACCCGCGGGTTCCGCTCGGGCCGCGCGGCGGGGTCCGCGGCGGCGGGCGGGGCGAGCACTGAGGCGACTCCCCCGGCGGCGAGGAGGCCGCCGACCCCGGCGAGGAGGCTCCGCCGGTTGACGCCGTCGGCGGTCGGCGACGGGGCTGCGTGACTCTCGGGCTGTTCCATGGCGGGGACCCTTTCGCGAGAGAACGAGGGCCGTCAGCATAAGCACGAATGCCCGGTTTCCACCTCGTGACGCCGAGCCCGTCCTGGCAAGCGCTTCCTGCTGAGCCGATCCAGCCGATGTCAATCCTTGACAACCTGCCAACGCCGTCTTAACGTTCGTTCACGCCGCCGGGTTGTCCAGACCATTTATTCACCTCCGTGAACGAATGGTGGAGCGGAGCGCGCCCGCGCTCCGGTCCGCGTCCACGTCGCGAAAGGACACCTCGATGCGCGTGCGTTCCCTGCTCGTCCTGCTGGCGGTCCCGGCACTGGCCGCCGCCACCGCCCTCCCCGCACTGGCGGCCGACCCGTCGGTGGCCCCCGGCGGCAACTTCGACCTGGGGATCTGGCAGCTGCAGGAGCCGGTCGGCTCCCCCGGCTCGCCGACCACCATCTCCTCGTCGCGCCTGCAGGGCGCGAACGGCTTCCAGGACAGCTACTTCTACACCGACACCCGGGACGGCGCGATGACCTTCTGGGCGCCGGAAAAGGGCGTCACCACGCCGAATTCGAACTACGCGCGGTCCGAGCTGCGCGAGATGAACCGCGACGGCTCGGCGGCGAACTGGTCGCTGAGCGGGTCGCACAAGCTGACCGCGACGCTGCGCGTGGTGTCGGTGACGTCGAACGTGTGCGTGGGCCAGGTCCACCTCGGCACGGGTGGCTCGTCGACGAAACCGTTGCTGGAGCTGTACTACCACTCGAACGGCGACATCGTCCTCGGCACCGAGAACTCCCCCGACGGCGGCCAGACCGCGCACACCGTCGGGCACGTGTCGATCGGCAAGACCTGGACGTACACGATCGGCATCTCGGGCGGCACCACCATCGACCTGACGGTCAACGGCAGCACCACCCACTACGCGATCCCGTCGTCGTTCGCCGCGTACAAGCAGTACTTCAAGGCGGGCTCGTACAACCAGTCCTCGTCGGACAGCACGACCAAGGGCGCGCGGGTGGCGTTCTACGGCCTGACCGTCTCCCACGGCTGACCGCACCGGCCCGGTGGCCGCCACCACCGGGCGCGCCCGGCTCAGCGCCAGCCCAGCTCCGGGGCGACGTGCGTCAAGATGCTCTCCAGCACGTGCGCGTTGTAGTCGACGCCCAGCTGGTTCGGGATGGTCAGCAACAGCGTGTCCGCGGCCTGGACCGCCTCGTCCTCCTTCAGCTCGCGCACCAGCTCGTCCGGCTCGCCGGCGTAGGAGCGCCCGAAGATCGCCCGGGTGTTCTCGTCGATCATGCCGACCTGGTCGCGTGAGTTGCGGTCGCGGCCGAAGTACGCGCGGTCCTGGTCGTTCGTCAGCGCGAAGATGCTGCGGCTGACCGACACGCGCGGCTCGCGCTCGTGCCCGGCTTCCTGCCACGCCTCCCGGTAGGCCTCGATCTGCTTGCGCTGCTGGACGTGCAGCGGCTCGCCCGTCTCGTCGTCCTTGAGCGTGGAGCTCTGCAGGTTCATGCCCAGCTTGGCCGCCCAGACGCTCGTCGCGTTGGAGCTGGACCCCCACCAGATGCGCTCGCGCAGGCCCGCGGAGTGCGGTTCCAGCCGCAGCAGCCCGGGTGGGTTGGCGAACATCGGCCGCGGGTTCGGCTGCGCGAAGCCTTCGCCCTCCAGCAGCTTGAGGAAGACCTCGGTGTGCTGCCGGGCCATGTCGGCGTCGGTCTCGCCGTCGGCCGGGGCGTACCCGAAGTAGCGCCAGCCCTCGATGACCTGCTCGGGGGATCCCCGGCTGATACCGAGCTGAAGCCGGCCCCCGGAGATCAGGTCGGCCGCGCCGGCGTCCTCGACCATGTACAGCGGGTTCTCGTAGCGCATGTCGATCACGCCGGTGCCGATCTCGATCTTCGACGTGCGCGCGCCGATCGCCGAGAGCAGCGGGAACGGGCTCGCCGCCTGCCGCGCGAAGTGGTGCACGCGGAAGTACGCGCCGTCGACGCCGAGTTCCTCGGCCGCGACCGCCAGGTCGATCGACTGGTGCAGGAAGTCGGCGGCGGACCGGGTCTCGGAGTGCGGGCTCGCCGACCAGTGGCCGAACGAGAGGAAGCCAATCTTCTTCACACCTCTCCCAGCGTCCGGCGGCCGGCAATGATTCCCGGGTGTGAGCGGGCCGACCGCTTGCACAGTGCCGGTCCGGTTGTTCGCCATTGCGGGTTCCTTTCCCGGAACCGGAAAGAATCTCCGCGTTAGGATCGGGCGATGGCGCTGACCGACGACGAGACGCAGCTGGTGGCCCTGGTGGCGGAGTTCGTCGACGAGCGCGTCCGCCCGCGCGTCCGCGCGTTCGAAGCCGACGACAGCTACCCCGCCGAGCTCATCGACGAGATGAAGACGCTCGGCTTCTTCGGCCTCCTGGTGCCCGCCGACCACGGCGGCGTCGACGTCGGCACCGCGTGCTTCGCCCGGGTCACCGAGGAGCTGGCACGCGGCTGGATGAGCCTGGCCGGGGCCATCGGCGGCCACTCGGTGATCACGTACCTGATCAAGACGTTCGGCACGCCCGAACAGCGCGCGAAGTACCTGCCCGCGATGGCCGACGGCGGCGTCCGCGCCACGATGGCGCTGACCGAACCCGGCGGCGGCAGCGACCTGCAGGCCATGCGGACGGTCGCCGCGCCGGACGGCGACGGGTACGCGGTCACCGGGTCCAAGACCTGGATCTCCAACGCCGCCCACTCCGGGCTGATCGGCCTGCTCTGCATCACCGACCGCGACGCGGAACCCGCCCACGGCGGCATGAGCGTGCTGCTCGTCGAACCCGGCGACGGGCTGACCGTCTCCCCCAAGCTGCCCAAGCTGGGCTACCGCGGCGTCGAAGCGTGCGAACTGGTCTTCGAGGACATGGCGGTGCCCGCGGACGCCGTCCTGGGCGGGACGCCGAACGAAGGCTGGGTGCAGATGATGCGCGGCCTGGAGGTGGGCCGGATCCAGGTCGCCGCGCGCGCGGTGGGCGTCGGGCAGGCGGCGCTGAACGACGCCGTGCGGTACGCGCAGGAACGCGAGTCCTTCGGCAAGCCGATCTGGCAGCACCAGTCCGTCGGCAACCTGCTCGCCGACATGGCCACCAAGGTGCGCGCGGCCCGCCTGCTCACCCTCGACGCCGCCGAGAAGCTCGACGCCGGCGAGCGCGCCGATCTGGAGGCCGGGATGGCGAAGCTGTTCGCGTCCGAGACCGCGATGCAGGTCGCGCTGGACGCGATCCGCGTCCACGGCGGCTACGGCTACTCCAAGGAGTACGACGTCGAGCGCTACTTCCGCGACGCGCCGCTGATGATCGTCGGCGAGGGCACCAACGAGATCCAGCGGACGGTCATCGCGACCCAGCTCATCGCCCGCAACCGAATCGGGTGACACGCCGGGCATAACTTGACTCATTCCAGAGAAGCCCCCTAGGGTGACCCGGGTGATGACCGACTTCGAGGCGCAGCTGCGGGCGGCCTCGTTGCGGGTGACCCGGCCTCGGCTGGCCGTGCTCACCGCGCTGCGCGACCACCCGCACGTCGACACCGAGACGGTGATCGCGCTGGTGCGGGCCGAGCACCCGACGGTGTCGCACCAGACGATCTACGACGTCCTGCGGGCGCTCACCGACACCGGCCTGGTGCGGCGCATCCAGCCCGCCGGGGCGACCGCCCGGTACGAGTCCCGGATCGGGGACAACCACCACCACGTCGTGTGCCGCACCTGCGGTGCGATCGCGGACGTCGACTGCGCCGTCGGCCACACCCCGTGCCTGACCGCCTCGGACGACCACGGTTTCGTGATCGACCAGGCGGAGGTCGTCTACTGGGGTACCTGCCCCGACTGCGCGGCCACCCGAACCTCCCATTGATTGCCGCCCCGGAAGGAAGTAGATGAGCAACACCCAGGACAACACCCCCTCGAGCGCACAGGGTGTGGACCAGAAGGCGGCGGCCGGCTGCCCGGTCGCACACGACTCGGTGACCTCGCACGGCAGCGAGAGCGAGAACCCGGCGATCGATTCGCCGCAGCCGACGTCGGGTGGCCGTCCGCGCACCCTCAAGGACTGGTGGCCCAACCAGCTCGACCTGACGGTGCTGCACGCCCACTCGTCGAAGAGCAACCCGCTCGGCGAGAACTTCGCCTACGCCAAGGAGTTCGCGAAGCTCGACGTCGAGGCCCTCAAGCGGGACATCACCGAGGTGCTCACCACGTCGCAGGACTGGTGGCCGGCGGACTTCGGGCACTACGGCGGCCTGATGATCCGGATGAGCTGGCACGCCGCGGGCACCTACCGCATCTACGACGGCCGCGGCGGCGCCGGTGACGGTGGGCAGCGCTTCGCCCCGCTGAACAGCTGGCCCGACAACGCCAACCTCGACAAAGCGCGCCGGCTGCTCTGGCCGGTCAAGCAGAAGTACGGCCAGAAGATCTCGTGGGCCGACCTGCTGGTGCTGGCCGGCAACGTCGCGCTGGAGTCGATGGGCTTCAAGACCTTCGGCTTCGGCTTCGGCCGCGTCGACACCTGGGAGCCCGAGGAGATCTTCTGGGGCCCCGAGGACGACTGGCTCGGCGACGAGCGCTACGCGAGCGACACCGAGATGGTGCCCGAGCTCGGCGCGACCGAGATGGGCCTCATCTACGTCAACCCCGAGGGGCCCCGCGGCAGCGCGGACTTCGAGGCGGCGGCCCACTTCATCCGGGAGACCTTCGCCCGGATGGCGATGAACGACGAGGAGACCGTCGCCCTCATCGCCGGCGGCCACACCTTCGGCAAGACCCACGGCGCCGGCGTTGCCGACGACCACGTGGGCCCGGAGCCCGAGGGTGCGCCGCTGGAGTCGCAGGGGCTGGGCTGGCTGAGCACCTACGGCACCGGCAAGGGGCCCGACGCGATCACCAGCGGCCTCGAGGTCACCTGGACCGACAAGCCGACCCGGTGGAGCAACCGCTTCCTCGAGATCCTCTTCGGCTACGAGTGGGAGCTCACCACGAGCCCCGGTGGCGGCAAGCAGTACGTCGCCAAGGACGCGCCGGAGATCATCCCGGACCCGTACGACCCGAACAAGAAGCACAAGCCGACGATGCTCACGACGGACCTGTCGCTGCGCTTCGACCCGGTCTACGGCCCGATCTCCCGCCGCTTCCTGGAGAACCCGGACGAGTTCGCCCTGGCGTTCGCCAAGGCGTGGTACAAGCTGCTGCACCGCGACATGGGCCCGGTCAGCCGCTTCCTCGGCCCGTGGGTCGCCGAGCCGCAGCTGTGGCAGGACCCGGTGCCCGCCGTCGAGGGCGACCTCGTGGGCGACGCCGACATCGCCGCCCTCAAGGCGAAGGTGCTCGACTCGGGTCTCTCGGTCAGCCAGCTGGTCAGCACGGCGTGGGCGTCGGCCGCGACCTTCCGCTCCACCGACAAGCGCGGCGGCGCGAACGGCGCCCGCATCCGCCTCGAGCCGCAGCGGAGCTGGGAAGTCAACCAGCCCGAGCAGCTCGCGACGGTCCTGGCGAAGCTCGAGGGCATCCAGCGCGAGTTCAACGAGGCCGGCGGCGCGCAGATCTCGCTGGCCGACCTGATCGTCCTGGCGGGCTCGGCGGCCGTCGAGAAGGCGGCGCACGACGCCGGCGTCGAGACGACCGTCCCGTTCCACCCGGGCCGCACGGACGCGACCCAGGAGCAGACGGACGTGGACTCGTTCAAGGTGCTCGAGCCGCGCGCCGACGGGTTCCGCAACTACCTGCGGGCGGGCGAGAAGCTCCAGCCGGAGACGCTCCTGGTCGACCGCGCGTACCTGCTCAGCCTGACGGCCCCGGAGATGACGGTCCTGGTCGGCGGCCTGCGCGCCCTGGCCGGGGCCCGGCACGGCGTCTTGACCGACCGGCCGGGCGTGCTCACCAACGACTTCTTCGCCAACCTGCTCGCCCCGGGCACGAAGTGGAAGGCATCGGAGTCCGAGGAGAACGTGTTCGAGATCCTCGACGTGACCACGGAAAAGCTGAAGTGGACGGCCACGGCGGTCGACCTGGTCTTCGGCGCCAACTCCCAGCTGCGCGCACTGGCCGAGGTGTACGCGAGCGACGACGCACGCGAGAAGTTCGTCGCGGACTTCGTGGCGGCGTGGACGAAGGTCATGGAGCTGGACCGGTTCGACCTGGTCTGATCCTTTCCGGCGGACGGGCCCGGCCGATCCTCGTGATCGGCCGGGCCCGTTCGTTTCACTGGCGCCGGGCGCTGATTCCCACCGCCACCGCGAAAACCGCCAGCACTCCCGCGAGCCCGGCCAAGCCGAGACTCAGCGAACCGGCCGCCGCGAGGGCTCCGACCGCCAGGGGGCCGCCCGCGTCGCCGAGTTCGCGGCCCACCTCGGCCGCGCCCACCGTCTGGCCGAGACGCTCCTTGGGCGTTGTCGCGGCCAGGTGGGCGAAGCCGATCGGGGTCGCCAAGCCGGTTCCGACGCCGATCGTCAGCGCGGCCACCAGGAGTCCGGCGATGCCCGGCAGCACCGTTGGCGCGGCCAGTCCGAGGGCGGCGATCGCGAGCCCGGCCGTCATGCCCGGCGCGTCGCCGATGCGGCCCGCGTCGCGGGCGCGGCCGGCCCACGGCTGGACCAGCGCTCCCGCGGCCGCCAGCAGGGACACCACCGCTCCGGTCGGCAAAGGGCCCAGGCTCGCGCCGGCCACGGGCAAGAAGCCCACGCCGACCGCGACGGCCGCCGTCGCGCCCGCGAGGGTGGCCGTCGGGCTCAGGAAGCCGCGGGTGGCGAGGCGGCGGGCGAGGTCGAGCACCGTCTGGCGGGTCCGCGGCAGCGGCTCCACCACCGGGACGACGACTGCGGCCCAGCAGGCGACCGCCAGCGCGAGCCCGCCGAGCGTGGCGAACAACAGCGGATAGCCGCCGACCGTGGTCAGGACGCCGCCCAGGACCGGGCCGAGGGTGTAGCCGAGGCCCTTCCACGCGCCGTAGCCGCCGAACGCACGGCCGTGGCCGGTCTTCGGCGCGAGCCGGGCCACCAGCGCGCCGGCGGCCGGGGAGAACGCGGCCGCGGCGGCACCCTGCCCGAGCCGCGCCAGGCCGACCAGCGCGGGATCACCCGCGAGCACGAAGGCCGCCGACGCGACGGCGAACGCCCCCAGCCCGCCCAGCAGCACCGGCCGCGGCCCGACCCGGTCGGCCAGGGCCCCGAACACCGGCTTCAGCACGACCTCGGCACCGTCGTACACCGCCAGCAGCACTCCCAGGGTGAGCAGCGACGCGTGTTCGGCTTCGGTGTAGCCGCCGAGCCCGGCGGCGATGCTGTGCGCACCGAACGCCGTGACGAACCCGGCCGCGTACACCGGCGCCCGCCGCCGATCCGTCAGGCCGCCCACGAAACGCTCTCGGAAGAACCCACGGTCGCCCTCACATCTGGTGCAGGGCCTGGAAAACCCGGTCGGTGTACTCGGCGAGCCGCCCGACGCAGTGCGTCAGGCGTTCGTCGGCCTCCGTCGCGGCCGGCGCGCCGAAGACGTCGCGCGCCTTGATGTCGCGGTGCCACCGGCGCAGCCGCTCCAGGCTCTGCTCCTCCTCTTCGAGCTCGGCCATGGTGAACTTCCCGACGCGGATCTCCTTGTCGATTTCGGCGTCGAACTTGCCGCAGTCGGCCAGGAACTCGGCCCACTCCTCAGCGCGCTCCGCGGTGAACAGCGCCTCGAGCCGGGCGGCGTCCGGCGCCGAGCGCCCGGCCGCGGCCAGCACCAGGACCTCGCCGTCCCCGCGCCCGGCCAGCTCGATCACCCTGGCCACGCCGCCGGCGAACACAGGCGCGTCCGGCACGGCCCAGACCCCCTGCCCCAGCGACAACGCCCCGACACGCCGGAGTTCACGCCAGACGGCGACGCGATGACGGCTCGGCTCGGCGGGCACCCGCACCACGAGCACCGACCAGTGTGAAGTCTTGGTCACACCGGAGAATGTAGCAGCTGTTACATCCACCGGAACACAACTCGGGAAGCGGATCAGGGTCCCTCGGACCTCCGTGGTCAGGGCCGGTAGCCCGCAGTGACGACCGCCCGGATTCCGCACACTCTTCGTGACGGTCCACCCAGGACCTCCGATGCGCCTTGGCCCGCACCGGCTTTCTGGAGCGGCCTGGAGGTCGTCGCGACGCCGACCCCGGCCGGCACCACCTACACCGTCCTGTCGACGTCCGGCCAAGGCACTTCGGTGACCAACGCCCCGCTGCCCTTCAAGCCCGCCTACCTCAGCGTGCGCACGACCCTGGACAGCTGGCGCGGCCGGTCGAACGTCGTCACGGCGTGCTGAGGTCCGGGCGCAGGGCGTCGACGATCAGGTCGAGCAGCCGGCCGATCCGCTCCGCGTCCTGGCCGGCCGAGGTGGAAAGGAACGCGCCGAGCACCAGCAGCGTGACGTCCTCCGGGTCGAGGCCGGCGCGCAGCGTGCCGGCGCGCGCTCCGGCGTCGAGGATCGCGCCGATCGCCGCGGTGATGCGGCTGCGCGTCGCCGGGGTCGCGATCCGGCCGGACGCCAGGCTCGCGCGGAGGCTGTCGGCCATGCCGCGCTTGGTTTCCACGAAGGCCGCGTAGCGGTCCATCCACGCGCGGAGTGCCGCCTCCGGCGGGAGCTTCCGGAGCAGTGCCGGGGCACTCGCGGTCACGTCGTCGAGTTCGGCCGCGTAGACGGCTTCGACGAGCTCTTCGCGGGTCGGGAAGTGGCGGTAGAGCGTGCCGATCCCGACGCCGGCCTCGCGGGCGATCGCCTCCAGCGCGACGGTGCCGTCGGCGGCGGCGAAGGCGGCCCGCGCGACCGCGACGAGCTTCTCCCGGTTGCGCCGCGCGTCGGAGCGCACCGAGCGGCCGGGTTCGGGCGACGACAAAGCGGAGGCACCTCCGGTTGTGCTACGGTCGGCTTAGCGGAGGGACCTCCGCTTCACCCATTGTCGCACGAGGACGGGACCACCCATGCCTTCCACCGACCATGCCCCGCGGCCGGGCGGCACCGGCGCGCTCGCCGGGCACACCGTCTCCCGCGTCGGCTACGGCGCGATGCAGCTCGAACGCCTCCACGACGACCGCGACGCGGCCGTCGCGTTGCTGCGCCGGGCCTTCGACCTCGGCGTCGACCACGTCGACACCGCGCAGTTCTACGGCAACGGCTTCGTCAACGGCATCATCCGCGAGGCCGTCCGGCCCGGCGACGACGTCGTGGTGGTGAGCAAGGTCGGCGCCGACCCGGACCCCGGCGGCCCGATCCCGCTCCGCCTGGCCCAGCGGCCCGAGGAACTGCGGGCGAGCGTCGAGGACAACCTGCGGGCCCTCGGCCTCGACCGGATCCCGCTGGTGAACCTGCGCCGCGCGGACCGGCGGCCCGGCGTCACGGCAGAGGGCGACCAGGTCGTCGACCTCGACGACCAGCTCGCGGTGCTGACGGCCCTGCGCGACGAAGGCAAGATCGGCGCGATCGGGCTGAGCAGCGTCACCCTCGACATCCTGCGCCGGGCGCTGCCGGCCGGGATCGCGTGCGTGCAGAACGCCTACAGCCTGGTCAGCCGCGACGACGAGGACATGCTCGCGCTGTGCGTCGCGCAGGACATCGCCTGGGTCCCGTTCTTCCCGCTCGGCGGCGCCTTCCCCGGCCTGCCGAAGGTGACCGACGAGCCGGCCGTGCGGGCCGCCGCCCGGGAACTCGGCCGCACGCCGGCGCAGATCGGCCTGGCGTGGCTGCTGCACCACGCCCCGAACGTCCACCTCATCCCCGGCACGGCGAGCGTGGACCACCTGGAGGGCAACGTCGCCGCCGGCGGCATCGTGCTCGACGGCGAGACGCTGGCCGCTCTCGACGCCGTCCGGTCCCGCTCGATGGACGCCGCCCTCGGCTAATCGCGGTCCCAGGGCAGGACGGCGCCGTTGCGGACCAGCTCGCCGTACCGAGCGGGATCGAGCGGCCGGAAGACGAGGTCCAGCAGCGTGTCCGCCGCCTGGGCGGGGCTCGGCGCGTCACGCACGTCCCACCAGAGGGCGGAGGTCGGCGTGTTCATCATCCCGGGGCAGACGGCGGCGAGCAGGATCCCGCGCGCCAGGTCGTCGGCACGGCGCTGCGCGGCGAGCGTGCGCACGGCCGCGACCTGGCCGATCTTGGACGGGATGTTGACGAAGCCCGGCCAGTCGCCGGCGCGGGCGCTGCCGTCCTCGACGGCGTCGCGCCAGGCCGCGACCCGCTTGTCCAGTTCGTCCAATGAGGACAGTCCGGTGAAGCGGTCGTGCAGGGCGGGCGCCAGGTGGTTCAGCGTGCCGAACGAGCTGGCCACGACGAGGAACCGGCCGCGGTCGCGCAGCAGCGGCGCGAAGGCGCGAAGCAGCCGCGTGGTGCCGAAGTTGTTGACCTCGGCGTAGGCGCCGACGATCGCGCGCGGGTCGTCGTCGGGGCCGACGCGCATGACGGCGTTGCCGATGACGACGTCGACCCCGCCGTGCCGCTCCGCCAGCCGCGCGGCGAGGCGGCCGGGCGCGCCGGGCTCGGCGACGTCGAGGACCTCACCGCGGACCTCGGCGCCGCCGGCCGGCATGGCTTCGACGGCCTCCGCGACGCGTCCGGCGTCGCGGCCGGTCAGGTAGACGGTGTCCTCGGTGGCCAGCCGGGCCGCGAGCCCTTCGACGAGGGCGAGTCCCAAGCCCTGGGTGGCACCGGTGACGAGCGCGATCTTCGGGGTCATGCCCCCACGCTAGAACCGGCCCGGCCATGCGAACAGCGAAAGATACGCAGACCTGGTATGCGTAAGTGTCATGACCTTCGCCGACGCCTCCCTGACCGCGCTGCGGGTGTTCCGCGAGGTGGCCGAGCGGGGCACGCTCACCGCCGCGGCCACCGCGCTCGGGTACACCCAGTCCGCGGTCTCCCGGCAGATCGCGGCGTTGGAGCGCGCGGCCGGAACGCCAATGCTGGAGCGGCGCCACGACGGCGTGCGGCTCACGCCGGCCGGGCAGATCGTGGTGCGCCGCGCGGCGGGCGTCATCGACCAGCTCGACGCCACCGCGCGCGAGCTGGCCGGGCTGCCCGGCGAGCAGGGCACGGTCCGGCTGGGCTGGTTCCCGACCGCCGGGGCCGAACTGCTGCCCCGCGCGCTGGAGGCGCTGCGGCGCACGCACCCGGCGATCACGGTGGTCAGCCGGGAGGGCGGCACGCCGGCGCTGGTCCGCGCCCTGCGGGCCGGCACCCTGGACCTCGCGCTGGTGGCCTCGGCACCGCCGTTCCGCCCGCCGGACACCGAAAGCCCGGCGCTGGTGCTGCGGACGCTCGCCGAGCGCAGCCTGCGCGTGGCGGTGCCGGCGACCCACCCGCTCGCGCGCGGGGAGTACATCGACGTCGCCGACCTGCGCGGCCGCCGGTGGATCGCGGGCTCGGGCGACGACCGCGTGCTGGGCGTCTGGCCGGGGCTGGACGAGCGGCCCGAGATCGCCCACACCGCCCGCGACTGGCTGGCGAAGCTGCGGCTGGTCGCGGCCGGGTGCGGCATCACGACGGTGCCGGGATCGCTCGGCGCGGTGGTGCCGCCCGGGGTGCGGGTGCTGGAGGTCCGCGGCGGCCCCGGGGAACAGCGCCGGGTGTTGCTCGCCCACCTCCCACGGCCGCTGTCCGAACCCGCGGCACGGGTCGCCGCGGCATTGCGGGAGGCGGCGCTCGCGACGGACGCGACCGGGTGACGACCCGCCCGGACACGGCGTGCGGTGGTCTGGCTGGGCGATCACCACCGGGCTCGAGCGCCTGCCGCGAACGCCGGGCCGCCCTCACGCCCGCCGAATCACCGCAGGCCGACCACGGTCCGCGGCGTCAGCCGCCCCTTCTCCGGTTCTCGCCTGATCTCGCCCGCCGTGATCGCCGACCCCAGTGCCCCGATCGCGTCCTCCGGGCGGTAGATCGTCTCCAGCAGCGTGAAGCGCTGCAGCTGCGCGACCGTCTGATCGCCCCGGCGGGCCAGCTCCGCCAGCAGGGCGCGGCGCAACGGCAGCAGCTGCGGTGTCAGCGAGATGTCGACCAGCGTTCCCTCGGCGTCGCGCGGGTCGCGGCAGCGGATGCCCGCGAACTCGTCCACCGCCCACAGCTCGGTCTTGAACGTCGCTAGGTGCTTCGTGTCCGCCGTCAAGAAGGCCAGCACGCGCGCCGAACCGTCGTCCGCCACCAGCTCGACCGAACACCCCGGCTCGACGACCCGGCTCTCCGCCGGTGCGGTGACCAGCACCTCGTGTCCCTTGCCGCGGGCCAGTGACCGGGCCAGTGGCCAGGTGTCCGCACCGTCCACATGGGCCAGCAGCGGTCCGGCCGCCTCGACGTCACCGAGCTCGGCGACCACGCGCACCGACAAGCCGTCCGGCACTTCCGGAGGCACCGCCGAGCCGACGATCACCAGCTCCAGGTGCCCTTCGAGCCGATCGGAGAACTCGCCGAACACCCGGAGCGCGTCGGCCGCGAAACCGCCGCACTCGACGTATGTGCCGCCGCGCTGGGAGCGCAGCGCCTTCGCCGTCCACGCGTCGAGGTACCGCACCAGCACGTCCCGCTCCACCGCGGCATGCTGGTCAGGGCGCCGCACGCGCTCGGCCACGTCTCCGGTTGTACCGCAGTGAACCGCCCCGCACCAGGGCCGCCGCCCGATAGGCTCGGCCGATGCCGATCACCGCGGCCGACGTCGAGCGCACCGTCCGGACCACCACCGCGACCCTGGCCGAAGCCCTGGACGCCGACTGGGACGCCCCGGCCGGGCCGATGGACTGGACCTGCTGGGAGACCGTCGAGCACATCGCCGACAACTTCTTCTTCCACGCCGCCCAGCTCGGGCCGCGGGCCGCCGCGACCGACCGGCCGGTGCCGTTCGCGTGGGCCCGGCACCGGGAAGGCGGCCCCGGCCTGGTGATCTTCGCCGACCGGGCGGCCGGTCCGGCCGGGTTGCTGCGGGTCGTGGAAGCGTGCGGCGCACTGCTGGTGGCCATGGTGCGGACCACGCCGCCGGAGGTCCGCGCGTTCCACGACGAGGGCGTCTTCGGCACCGAAGGCTTCGCGGCGATGACCGTCGGGGAAACGCTGGTGCACATGGACGACGTCGCCGCGGGACTCGGCCTCTCCTGGACGCCCCCGGCCGACCTGTGCACCCGCGTGCTCGCCCGCTTCTTCCCCGGCGCGCCCGCGGACACCGATCCGTGGGCGACCCTGCGCTGGGCGACCGGACGCGGCGAGCTGCCCGGCCGGCCGCGGGTCACGCGCTGGCGGTGGGGCGTTCAGCCTTCCGGGTAGAAGAGGAACAGCGTGCAGCCGGTGGCGCTCGCGGGCACGTGCCAGGTGCCGGCCGGCGCGTGCAGGAACGTGCCCGCCGGATGGTCGCGCGCGCCGTCGTGGAACGTGCCCGCGACGACGTAGACCTCCTCCGGCCCGGGTTCGTGGACGTCCCGGCGCGGCCACGACGTGCCGGCGTCCATCTCCAGGACCCCGGCGTGCGCGCCCGCCGGTCCGGTCCACAGTGGACGAAACCGGATGCCGGGGAACAGTTCGCGGATCGGCGCTTCCCTTACGGTGGCCCAGGTGTAGCCGTCCTGCTCGAGGATCTCGGGGTGCATGTCCGCCACGGTGCCCCGGCGAACACGGCCGGGCCAGTGTCCGGGAAGACACCTTGGGGTACTTTCCTGCCATGCATCGCGTGGTGGCCCTGGTGCGGCCGGTGCAGTCGACGTTCGAGCTCGGCTGCGCCGCCGAGGTCTTCGGCACGCCGCGGGCCGGCGTGCCCCGGCACTACGAGTTCGAGGTGTGCGCGGAGACGCCCGGCCCGGTGCCGACGACGGCCGGGTACGCGATGTCCGTCTCGCGTGGCCTGTCGGCGCTGAACTCCGCCGACACCGTGATCATCCCGGGCTGGGCGCCGGTGGAGGCGCCGCTGCCCCCGCGCGTCCGCCGCGCGCTGCTGCGGGCCCACGCCCGGGGCGCGCGGCTCGTCACCATCTGCTCCGGCGTGTTCGCGCTGGCGCGCACGGGCCTGCTCGACGGCCGGTCCGCGACGACCCACTGGGGCCGCGCCGAGCAGCTGCAGCGCGAGTTCCCCGACGTGCGCGTGGAGCAGGACGTGCTGTACGTCGACCACGGCGACGTCGCCACGAGCGCCGGGGCGGGCGCGGGGATCGACCTGTGCCTGCACCTCGTCCGGAAGGACCACGGCGCCGCGCACGCCGCCCTGGTCGCGCGGCACATGGTGCTGCCGCCGCACCGCGAGGGCGGCCAGGCGCAGTTCGCCCCGCCTCCCCCGCCGCCGGACGCTCTGGACGGGCTCCTCGGCTGGGCGGCCGAGCGGCTCGGGACCGCCTTGTCGGTCGACGACCTGGCCGCCCAGGTGGGCGTCTCGCCCCGCACGCTGGCCCGGCGCTTCGCCGACCAGCTCGGCACGAGCCCCGGCGCGTGGCTGCTGACCCGCCGCGTGGCGGCGGCCCGCACCCTGCTGGAGGAGACGGACCTGCCGGTGGAGGCGATCGCGGCGCGGGTCGGCCTGACGTCGGCGGTCAACCTGCGACGCCGGTTCCGCGCCCAGGTCGGGACGACGCCGGGTGCCTACCGGCGGGCGTTCCGGACGCCGTAGCGGACGTCCGCGGTCTGCTGCTCACCACCGTCGGAACACCGGCGCAGAACGACGTGCGCGCCATGGGTAAGGCGACCGGGGTCATCGTGCTCGCTCGGGCGTGCAGGGTCACCTGCGGCTGACTGCGGCGGCCGCGGCCAGCGCGACCGCGAACACCGCGTAGGAGGCGAACAACCCGCCCGCCGAACTCAGGGCGCCGCCGACCGCGCGGCCCAGGAGCTGCCCGACGCACTCGGCGGTGATCACCGCGGTGGCCAGCTCGGTCGCGGTGAGCCCGCTGCGCCCTGGCGTGCTCGCCCGGACGTACAGGCCGGGATAGGCGAGCCCGACGCCGATCCCGGCGACCGTCCAGGCTCCGAGGACCACGGCGAACGGCCCGCCGGCGGCCACGACGGCCGTGCCGAGCGCGGTCAAGCTCAGGCCCGTGGCGGGAAAGCGGCGCGCGAACAGGCTCGTCACCGCCCAGGCGAGCGGCGCCGCGCTGAGGACGATCGCCGCCTGGCCGAGGCTCATCCGGAACCCCGTCGTCAGCAGCACGGTGATCAGGCTGTCCGCGCCGAAGTAGCCGACGGCGAACAACACCATGGCCGCGAGCGCCGCAGGCGTCCCGCGTCGCAGGCGCGCGGTGCCCGGTGGCAGGATCGCGACCATCCCGGCCACGGCGACCACCGCGCCGGCGACCGCGAGCGGCCACCGCCCCTCGCTCAGCACGACTCCCGCCGCCCCCAGGGGAACCAGCAACGTCCGTCCGAGCGGGCGCGGCGCCGCGTCCGCGGGCGGGTCGTCGCGCACGGCACGCACGACGAGCAACCGTCCGAAAAGGACGAAGGGCACCGGCACCAGCAGCGTCCAGCGCCACCCGACGAGGTGCTCCAGGCCCAGCGTCGCGGCGGGGCCGGCCAAGGCGGGCACGATCCACATCGCCGACGACGCCGCGACCACGCGCAGGCGGACGCGCTCGTCGAGGTGCCGGATCGCCGCACTCACGCCGAACACCGCGAGCAAACCGCCGGCGAGCCCCGTGAAAAGCTGGCCCATGGCGAACATCCACGCGTTCCGGGCGGCCGCGGCCAGGACGAGCCCGCCGACGTAGGCGAGCATCCCGGCGGCGAGGGTGCCCCGCGCGCCCAGCCGGTCCAGGACCCGGCTCGCCAGCGGCAGTGCGACGAACAACCCGAGGGCCGACCCGGCGATCAGGAGCCCGAGCCGGTCCCCCGCGTCCAGGTCACGGGCGACGACGGGAAGCAGCGTCGAAGCGACGAAGCCGGTCACGGCCGCCGCGAACTCGAGCGCGACGATGCCTGCCGCGAGGACCAGCGTTCCCCGCGGCGGCGCGGTCATGTGTAGAGCGCCCGGTCGTACGCGTTGATCTGCACCCGGACGCCGTCGGGATCCCGCACGCGCAGCGAGTGCCCGAAGCCCTCGTCGATGACGGGTCCCGCCTCGTACCCGGCCGCCCGCAACCGGTTCGCGACGTCCTCGAGGGGCTCGTCGGTCTCGAAGGCGAGCTCGCACCGGCCCGCGTCCGCGCCCCGGTGGACGGCGAGCAGGCCGCCGTCCGCGGGCAGTTCGACCCACCCGCCGGGCCGCGACACCGACCCGACGCGCAGGCCGAGCGTCTCGTAGAACCGCGTCACGGCCCCGACGTCCGAGGTGTAGCGGATCGGCAGCACTCGCATCATTGCCCGCTCCCCGGTCGCAAGTAGTCCTCGAGGACGCGTTCGACGAAGGACGAGAGCGACTCGTCGGCGTCGACGGAGGCGTGCTTGACCCGCCGGATCAGCTCGACCGGCAGGTAGACGCTGAACTGCCGCTTGACGGTCTCGGGCATGCCCACATGCTAGCAAATGGGTTTGCCCGCACTCACGGACAGCCGGCGAGCCGGGCTCAACCGGACCGCTTCATCGCTCCCGCGATCAGCAACGCCAGGCCGCTTTCCAGCGCGGGGGCCAGGTCCAGGTGCAGCGCCGCCAGCGCCGGGTCCACCTGGTACGCGGCGAGAGCGCTCGGCGACGGCCGGCAGTGCGTCCACAGCCCGCCGGTGAGGATCACCGTGAACAGGCACACCGACGCCGCCTGGTCGCCGACCTCCGGGACGTACCGCTGGATCAGCTCGGCCATCGTGCCGAGCCCGGCGAGGGCGGACCGCTTGAAGCCCACGACGACGTCGACGGACACGTTGTGTTCCAGGACACCCGCCTGCGCGCCGATGAGGTCGCACAGCACCGTGCGTCGTGCCAGCGAGTGCGCGACGACCGCCGCGAACCGCGCGCCCCGCTCGTCGGCGGGGAGGTTCGGGTCGACGCCGGCGGCCAGTTCGTCCGCCACCTCGGCCAGCCAGCCCCGCAGCGCCCGGTCGAGCAGCTCGAGCAGCACCGCCTCGCGGGATTCGAAGTAGCGCAACACATTCGACTTGGCCAGGCCGACCCGCCTGCTGAGCTCGTTGAGGCTCACGTCGGCCACCGGCATCTCGTCGAGCATCGCCAGCGCCGTGTCGAGGATCGTGCGGCGCCGCTCCTCCCGCTGCGCCGCGCTACGGGCTCGCTGGAACGTCATGCCACCCAGCGTAACGCCCGGCGCCCGAAATTGAAGACCGGCAGTCTCTTGACAACAGACCGATGGTTCCTTAGCGTCGGTCCCATAACAGACCACCGGCCCGAAAGGACCGCCAAGGAGGGAACGCCATGGCCGAGAACTGGACCGAACGCGACGTACCGAGCCAGCAGGGCCGCGTCGCCGTCATCACCGGGGCCAACACCGGACTCGGGTTCGACACCGCGAAGGTGCTGGCCGAGCGCGGCGCGACGGTCGTGCTCGCCGTCCGCGACGTCGAGAAGGGCAAGCAGGCCGCGGCCCGGCTCGGCGCGCACGCCGACGTCACGGTGCAGCACCTGGACCTGGGCTCCCTGGACTCCGTCCGGGCCGCCGCGGCCGACCTGCACGGGACGCTGCCGAAGATCGACCTGCTGATCAACAACGCCGGCGTCATGTACCCGCCGAAGCAGACCACGCGCGACGGCTTCGAGCTGCAGTTCGGCACGAACCACCTGGGGCACTTCGCGTTCACCGGCCTGCTGCTGGACCTGCTGCTGCCGGTCGAGGGCTCCCGCGTGGTGACGGTCGCGAGCATCGCCCACCGCATCCGCGCCGCGATCCACTTCGACGACCTGCAGTGGGAGAACTCCTACGACCGCGTCGCGGCCTACGGGCAGGCCAAGCTCGCCAACCTGATGTTCGCCTACGAGCTGCAGCGCCGCCTCGCCCCGCACGGCACGACGGCGTCGATCGCCGCCCACCCCGGCGTGGCGCGCACGGAGCTGATGCGCAACTCCCCCGCGATCGCCCGCGCCGTCTTCCCGGTGGTCGCGCCGCTGTTCACCCAGAGCTCGGAGCGCGGCGCGCTCCCGACCCTCCGCGCGGCAACGGACCCCGCGGCCCTCGGCGGCCAGTACTACGGTCCCGCCGGCCCGGGCGGCTACCGCGGGCGCCCGCAGGTGGTGGCGTCCAGCCCGCAGTCCTACGACGTCTCGGTGCAGCAGCGCCTGTGGACGGTTTCGGAAGAACTGACCGGGGTCAAGTTCCCGGTCGGCTGACGAGCCCAAGCCGCGAACGCCCTGGGTGCGACCGGCGGTCCGCCGCGGGCGTCAGAGCGTTCCGGTCACCGCGAAGGAGCCAACCCGCCGACCAGGAGGTCGACGATCCGGCGGGCCAGTGCTTCGATTTCCGCGGCGGCCTGCCCGTCGACGCGGTGGTACCACGTGTCGACCGCGTTGAGGTTGCTGAGCAGGGTGCGGGTCGCGAGCGACTCGTCGACCGCGCGGAGCGATCCGTCCGCGACGCCGTCCGCCAGCACGCCGCGGAACAGCTGCTCGTAGTCGCTCCGCAGCTCGTTCAGCTGCTGGAGCGCGTCGCGCTGGCGCGTCTTGAGCGCTACCGCCACCTGGCCGCGGACCGCCTGGTGCACGACGTGGTGGTACGCCAGGTCGGTCATCAGGTTGACCAGGTGCGCCACCGCCATGGCCACCAGCCGGTCGCGGCCGGTGCCGGCGCCGTGGGCGTGCAGCTCCACGCGGTCGCGGACGCGGCCCATCGCCTCCTCGTACACCGCCAGGAAGATGTCGAACTTCGACCGGAAGTGGTAGTACACCAGGCCTTTGGTCGCGCCGACCTCGCGCGCGATGTCGTCGATCGTCGCGTTGGCGAACCCGTGCGCCATGAACGCCTCGGCCGCGGCGTCCAGGATCCTGCGCCGCGCGTCGGGCTCGTACTCGGGGGTCGCGCTCACCTTGCCTCCTCCAGCCCGGTCATCGTCGCACGGCCGACGTCCGGCGGTTGACACCGCCACGCGGTCTCCTTACCGTGATACTCCGTAGTATCGCAGGTCAGACCGGGCGGAGACCCATGACGAATGCGAAAGACCTCCTCCACGAGCTCGCCACCAGGAAAGCGGTCACGCGGCTGCTGCCGGTGCTCGGCATCGCCTACTTCATGTCCTACGTCGACCGGACCAACGTCGCGCTCGCGAAGACGGCGCTCGCGGCGGACGTCGGGATCGGCGCCGCGGCCTACGGGCTCGGCGCCGGCCTGTTCTTCGTCAGCTACGCGCTGCTCGAAGTGCCGAGCAACCTCGTGCTCTACCGCGTCGGCGCGCGCGTGTGGATCACGCGGATCGCGGTCAGCTGGGGCGTGGTCTCCGCCGCGATGATGTTCGTCGCGGACGACGTCTCGTTCTACGTCCTGCGGCTGCTGCTCGGCGCCGCCGAGGCGGGCCTCTTCCCGGCCATGATGTACCTGGTCACGCAGTGGTTCTCGCAGAAGCACCGGGTCACGGTCGTCGGCCTGATCTACACCGCGCCCTGCGTCGCGGTGATCATCGGCTCGCCGCTGGGCGGCGCGCTGATGGAACTGCACGGCGTCGGCGGCCTGCGCGGCTGGCAGTGGATGTTCCTCGTCGAAGGGCTCGTCACCGCCCTCATCGGCGTCGTGGTCTGGTTCGCGCTCCCGAACCGCCCCGGCGACGCGAAGTGGCTCACCGCCGAGGAAGCCGCCGTCCTGACCGAACGGGCGTCCGCGCAGGACACCCCTTCGCCGACGCGGGTACGCGGCAACCTCCGGCGGGCCTTCGGCCGTCCGACCGTGCTGCTGCTCGGCGCGATCTACCTGATCAACCAGTCGATCGGCGGCGGGATCGGGTTCAACTTCCCGGCCTACATCCAGTCACTCGGCCTGTCGAGCCCGTTCCTGATCGGGCTCGTGGCGGGCAGCGGCGGCATCTCGGCGCTGGCCGGCGTCCTGTTCTTCCCGTGGTTCAAGCGCCGTCACGGCCACGAGGTCGCGCTCATCGGCGTGTGCGCGGCCGCCGTGCTGCTGGTGCTCGTCGGCTTCCTCGCTTCGCGCGACCCGGCGTGGAGCATCAGCCTGCTGTTCGTGTCGAACTTCTTCGCCTTCGGCACGCTGCCGCTGTTCTGGTCGGTCGCGATGTCGCGGCTGTCCGGCCTGATGGCGGCGGCCGGGCTCGCGTTCATCAACACGCTCGGCATCACCGGCGGCTTCCTCGGCCCCTACGTCTACGGGCTCGTCGAAAGCTCCACCGGCAGCCTGGTCGTGCCGTACTCCGTGTTCGCCGTGGCGGCCGCCGTCGCGCTCGCCCTGGTGCCCGCGCTGGCGGTCGCGATCCGGCGCGACGCGGTGCGGGATCAGTCTTCTTCGCCGGTGGCCGACAAGAACGCCGCGAGGTCGTCGGTGAACCGCAGCAGCAGACCGTAGAACGTCTGACGGTCCTTCGCGGACCACCCGGACAGCGCCTCGCCGAACCAGCCGAGCACGGTGGTGACGTACCGCCGGCCAGCTCGGCGCCGTCCGGGGTCAGCTGGACCAGGCGGGCGCGCCGGTCGTCGGGGTCGGCCAGGCCGTGCACCAGCCGCCGCCGTTCGAGCACGTGCAGGTGGCGGGTGACGTGCGGCCCGGCCACCTGCATCCGGTCGGCGATCTCGCCGACGCGCATCGCCTTCCCGCTCATGTGCAGGGCGAGGATGATCGACAGCCCCGGCCGGTCGAGGTCGGCGCCGACGCGCTTCATCGCCCGCTCCCCCAGGCCGCTGCGGTTCATCAGGTTGCCCAGCTGCACACGCGCGGGCTGATCTTCGGCGACGAGAAGCAGTTCCACCGCTACCTCGGGTACAGCTTCGCCGGGTTCACCATGCCCAACGACTTCGGTCTGCACCGCGAGGGCGTCCTGTGGAGCACGCCGGGCAAGGGCGCGGCGCTCTACTCGGTGCTCGAAAGCAAGGAGATCCACGGCTTCCTGGTCTTCGCCCGCCCGAACCCGCCGATCGAGGCGTTCCGCGATCCCGAAGCGCAGCGGGAACTCGTCGCAGGCACGTTCGCCGGCGAGGGCCGGGTGCGGGACTTCGTCGAGCGCAACCAGGCCACGGTGAGCGAAGGCCGGGCCACGCTCGCCGCGGCCCGAGCACTCGGCGCTCACGCTGCCGGACTTCCCGGCGCGCTGAGGATTAGCCGTCCCAGGTAGACAGCCGGCGCCGACGTCGTGCGCGCCTCGTGGCGAGGTGGGCGTTGCGAGGGGGGCGTGGAGGTCCCGGTGGGTGGCGCCGAAGCGGAGGCGCACCGGATCGGCGAGGTCCGGGCCGAAGAGGAGGTGGGCGCTCTGGTGCAGCGGCGCTCCCGGCCGCGCACGAACTCGCGGGACTCCGCGTCGCGACCGGTGTCGGTCTTGGGGAAGAAGATCGTCACTGCGGCCAGCGGACTTCGTCCGGGTGGGAGTGGAACTGCCGCAGGTGGCGTTCTTCGGTGCGGCTCTGCAGCGGGAACGAGAACTTCGAGCCGTCCGGCCAGGTCAGGGTGCGCTTGCGGAAGCTGACCTGCGGGGCGGCCGCTCCCCTGGCCTCCCAGAGGATTCGCGGCTCGGGCGCGTCGGCCGGGTCCAGGTACGTCGAGCCCGTGTCCACCAGGGCGACCGACGTCGGCGAGCACGCCAGCCACGGGCCCTTCGCCCGCCGGAGCCGGTCCAGGGGCTCGAGGACGAGGGCGTCCGCCGGGCCGGTCACCTGGACCGCGCGCTCGGCCTTGCCGCCGCCGCTGCCCGCCGCGCTCGCCAGGTACGCGACGTAGCCCACCGCCGCGCCGATCCCGCGGGCGACGTTCCCGAACGCGCGCAGCACCGGGCGCGAGCCCTCGACCGTGCCGTCCGGGCGACGGCCGGGGACGGCGTACCGAAGGTCCGCGTCTCCCAGGCGCAGCACGATCACCGGCTCCCGCCAGTGGTCGCGCAGCAGCGCCTCCACGCGTTCCCGGAACCCCGGGCGCACCTGCGCGGCATCGGCAGCGGACGCCATGCGGTCGCCGAATTCGACGGCCTTGCGCGCTAGATGTCCAAGTTCCGCCGGGTCTCCTCCGGCGTCCGGTCGCCACCGATCCGGCTCTTGTCGAACCACGGCTCGTCCTCCTCGGGGGTGACCGCTTCCTTGCCTTCGGCGAACGCCGTCTTGCCCGCCGCGATCCCGGCCTTCACGCTCGCGCCCGCGACCAGCGCGCTCGCGCCGACCGACGTGCCGAACATCGTGGTCAGCGCGCGGTTGCCGGGCGTGAACGCCACCCCGGCCGTGTTCTCCAGCGTGTCGAGGCCGAATCGCGACTCCCCGGCGTACCGGCCGAGCCGGAACTTCCGGGTCATCTCCACGACCTTCGTCGAGTACTTCGCCAGGAATTCGATGAACGTGTCGAGCAGCTTGCCGAACTTGCCGAGGTAGCGGGTGACCTTCTGCAGCACGCTCGCGGCCTTGGCGATGGACGCCGTCATCGCGGCCGCGACCGAGCTGCCGAAGCTGATCACCGACGCGGCCAGCGCCGGCAGCCAGATGGTGATCAGCCACGACACCAGCTCGGTGATGATCGCCTTGATCACCTCTTCGATGACCTGCATGACCATCGACCACATCTGCAGCACCTCGGCGACCGACCCGGCCGCCGAGCCGACGCCGCGGATGCCGGAGGAGAAGTCGCCCAGCGCCTCCTTGGCCGCCTTGCCCGCTTCGTCGACCCATTCGGCCAGCGCCGTGTCGCCGGTCTGCTCGAAGTCCTCGGCGAGCGCGACGAAGCCGTGCGCGATGGCGCCGAAGTTCTCCGACGCGTGCCCGATGGCCGGCCCGTCGCCGGTGACCGCGTGCAGCGCGTCCTGCAGCGGCTGGACCAGCTCGAGCAGCATGTTCAGCCCGTGGCTCACCAGCCAGCCGATCGGGTCCATCGCGAAGGTGACCAGGTCGGTCGCGGCGGCGCCGACGAACGCCGCGCCGTCGCCGACCAGCGCCTTGCCCGCCGAGGCCAGCTCACCCACGCCGTCGGCCGAGGCCGCCTGCCGGGCGTGCTCGGCGATCGACTTGCCGGACTCGTAGACGGTGCCGACCACCGGCGCGGCCGCCGCCGCGCGGTCGAGGTTCGCGCTCGTGCTCTCGTCGTACGGCTGGACGTCGAGGGCGTCCGCGATGCTCTTCTTCGGCTCGGTCACTTGCCCTGCTCCCCGATCGCGTCGATCTCCGCCTCGTACCGGCCGAAGGCGAGCACGCCCGCTTCTTCGGTCCCGCGGTACATCTCGGCGGCCTTGGTCAGCTTGGTGGTGAGCCCGTCGACGCCGTCTTTCAGCTCACCCAGCAGCGAACGCAGTTCACCGAGGCGTTCGGTGTAGCCCTGCTTCGCCCAGATCCCGACGACGCCCCAAGCCGTGTCGGTCACGTCGGCGGCGTCGATCTTGGCCCCGAACTTGTCCGCCTCCTGCTCGTAGAACGGCAGCCGGCGCGCGTATCCGGAGATCGCGTCGATGTTGGTCTGGATTCCGTCTGACATCGCGGAAGGTCCCTCGGTCGGGTTCAGGAGCGGCGGAGGATCGGGCCCTGGTCGAAGTCGTCGTCGTCCCCGGGATCGGGCCGGCGCCGCGGCCGCGGCGCCGGCGGCTCCGACGCGGGTTCGGGCGCCGCGGTTCCGAACGCCTCGGCCTGGGCCTGCCGGACCTGCCCGCCGACGTCGACGCCGAGCTGGTCCCCGAACGCGTCGTCGACGATCGCGGCCTGCTGCCGCGCGGCCCCGGCCACGGCCTGGCGCAGCGTGCCCATGATCCGCTGGGCCAGCTGCCCGGCCTCCAGGTGCATGGCACCGGCGGTGAGCCGCAGGTCGGTGACGGTCCCGCCGGCACCCGCGACGACCGTCACCGTGCCGTCGGGCGAGGTCACGGCGGTTTCGACCTGGGCGACGCGCTCCTGCAGGTCGCCGACGCCGGCGAAGCGGGCTTCGGCGCTGCGCACCTTGGCCTGGAAGGTCTCGAACTGGGCGATCAGCTGGTCCATCTCGGCCGACATCGTCACGTCCTTCGCGCGCTTTGGGAGCTTTGCCCGATCATGGCAGATCCGGTCGCTTCCCCGGGGCGCTTCGCCGGAAAACGCAGGTCAGCTGATGAAGCCCGCCGACCGGAGCCAGTCGTGGGCCACCGTCGCCGGCTTCTGGCCGTCCACGCTGACCTTCTTGTTCAGGTCCGTGAGCGTCGCCGTGTCGAGCTTGGCCGCGATCGGCGCGAACACCTGCTCCAGCTGCGGGTACTTCGCCGCGACCCCGGACGCGATCGCGATGGCCGGGTTGTACGTCGGGAAGAAGTGCTTGTCGTCCGCCAGCACCGTCAGCTGCTGGCCGGCCACGCGCCCGTCGGTGGAGGCGACCGAGCCGAAGCCGCACGGGTCGCCCTTGCCGACGCTGGGGTAGACGACGGCGTCGTTGAGCAGGTGGACCTGCGCGTCCGGCAGGGTGAACCCGTACGTCTTGGCCAGGCCGGGGAACCCGTCGTCGCGGCTCTTGAACTCCGGGCCCATGCAGGTGGCCGCCGCGGCCGGGTCCTTCTTCGCCAGCGCCGCGTAGTCCGACACCGTCTTGACGCCGGTCTTGGCGACCGTGGCCGCGTTGCCCGCGATCGCGTACGTGTCGTTGGCCGGCGAGCGGGCCCACCACGTGACGCCGTTGGCGGCGTCGGCCCGCTTGACCGCGTCGTACTGGGCCTGCGGGTCGCTGATCGGCTTGGTCTGGTGGAGGTAGCTGATCCACGCCGTGCCGGTGTACTCCCAGTACAGGTCGACCGCGCCGCTGGTGAGTGCCTGGCGGACGTTGCTCGAGCCGGTGATGTTCGTCTTGTCCTGCGGGCTCGCCCCGGCCGCCTGCAGCGCGATCAGCGCGATCTGGCCCAGCAGCAGCTGTTCGTCGAACTCCTTGGAGCTGACGCGGAGCTGCGCGCCGCTCAGCGCGTCGATCTTCTTGATGGAACCCGCGCCCACCTGGGCGCCGGGCTGGTCCTTGCCGATCGTGCACCCGGCGGCGAGCGCCGTGACGAAGGCGAGGACGACGGCTGTCGTGCGTCGCATGGCTTGTCCTCCTTGGGGTTTCACAGTCCGCGCGGGTGCAGGACCTCCTCGGCGACCAGGCCCAGCCAGTCGGCGGACAGCGCCAGCGCGGCGACGACGATGCCGAAGGTCAGGCTCAGGATCGGGCGGTACAGCCCGATCCCGGCGACGAGCCCGCCGCCGAGACCGCCGCCGTCGATGAACGTCGCCAGCGTCGCGCTCGCGACGGTGAGCACCAGCGCCGTGCGGATCCCGGCGAGGATCACCGGGACGGCCAGCGGCAGCTCGATCCGCCGGAGGATCGCCGTCTTCGTCATGCCCATGCCGCGGGCGGCGTCGACGAGGGTCGGGTCGACGCCGTCGAGCCCGACCATCGTGTTGCGCAGCACCGGCAACGTCGCGTAGACGACCAGCGCGGCGACCGCCGTCGCGGTGCCCGTGCCGATCCACAGGGCGAGCAGCACGACGAGCCCGATCGACGGGATCGCCTGGCCGAGGTTGCCCAGCCCGAGGCCGATCGGGCGGACCCAGCGGGCGCCGGGGCGGGTGAGCAGGACGCCGAGCGGGAGGGCGATCGCGATGGTGCACACCGTCGAGATCAGCGTGAGCCGCAGGTGCGCGCCCAGCTCGGCGAAGATTTCGCCGGCGTTGAGGTAGCGCTGCTCGATCGAGTCGAGCGGCTGCGCGCGCACGAGCAGGAAGAGCGCCAGCAGCGCGAGGGCGATGAGCACCGGCCGGACCAGCAGGCCGAGCCGGCGTCGCCGCGGCCGGGACGGCGCGACGCTGTCCGGAGCCGGCGGAGCGGGCGCTTTCGCCGGCGCGGGCGCTTCTTCGGCGGGCGCCAGCGCCGCGACCAGGCCGGGCACGTCGCACACGCCCAGTGCGGTGCCGTCCTCGGTGACCACGACCTCGGTGCGGCCGGTGCGCACCATCGCGTCGAGCGCGTCCCGCAGGGTGGCCCCGCGCGGGATCGACGGCAGGCCGTCCGGGGTGGTCACCGGCTGCAGGTCCAGGTCCGACACCGGGATCAGCGCGAGCCGCTTCAGGTTCCGCCGCGAGCCGGCGAAGGACGCGACGTAGTCGTCGGCCGGTGCGGCGAGGATCGCCTGGGGCGTGTCGTACTGCGCGACCTGCGAACGCGGGCGCAGCACGGCGATCCGGTCGCCCAGCTTGAGCGCCTCGTCGAAGTCGTGCGTGACGAACACGATCGTCTTGCGCACTTCCCGTTGCAGGCGCAGGAACTCGTCCTGCAGCCGGGCGCGGGTGATCGGGTCGGTGGAGCCGAACGGCTCGTCCATCAGCAGCACCGGCGGGTCCGCGGCCATCGCCCGCGCCACGCCGACGCGCTGCTGCTGGCCACCGGACAGCTCGCGCGGGAACCGCAGGCCGTGCTCGCGGGTCAGGCCGACGACGTCGAGCAGCTCGCGCACGCGGCCGGCGACGCGGCGCCGGGTCCAGCCGAGCACGCGCGGCACCACGCCGATGTTGGCGTCCACGCGCAGGTGCGGGAAGAGCCCGACCTGCTGGATGACGTACCCGGTGTGGCGCCGGTGCTCGTCGATGTCGAGCGCCGTCACGTCGGTGCCGCCGATCGTGACGGTGCCCGCGGTGGGCTCGACCAGCCGGTTGATCATCCGCATGGTGGTCGTCTTGCCACACCCCGACGGGCCGGTCAGCACGACGATCTCGCCCGCCGGGATCCGCAGCGAGAGGCGGTCGACCGCGGGCCGCGCCTGACCGGGGTAGTGCTTGCTGACGTCGGTCAGCTCGATCGCCTGGCCACCGGTCGCGGCCGGTTCCGCCGTCGCCTCCCCGCCCAGTGGCCGCGGACGCCGCCACGTCGTCAGCTTGCCGACCACCACGAACGCCAGGTCGAACAGCAGCGCCAGCACGACGATCCCGAGGGTCCCGGTCAGCACCTGGTTCAGCGAGTTGACCGAGCCGAACCGGCCGAGCCCGTCGAAGATCTCGTTGCCGAGGCCGGGCCCCTTGACGTACGCGCCGATGGCGGCGATGCCGATGGTGATCTGCGTCGAGACGCGGATGCCGGAGAGGATCACCGGCCAGGCCAACGGCAGCCGCACCCGCCACAGCACCCGGGCGCGGCCGAGGCCCATGCCGTGCGCCGCGTCCACCACGGCCGGGTCGACGCCGCGCAGGCCGACGATCGTGTTGCGCGTGATCGGCAGGAGCGCGTAGAGCACCAGTGCGCACAGCACGTTCGTCAGCCCGAGCCCGAACGGGCCGATCAGGATGCCCAGCAGCGCGATCGACGGGATGGTCAGGAACGCCGCGGTCGTCGTGGTCGCCAGCGAGCCGAGCCACCGCCGCCGGTAGGTGAGCAGGCCGAGCGTCAGCCCGACCAGCACGGCCAGCGCCACCGCCGCGAGGGTGAGATCCACGTGGCGGATCGCGTCGTTCACGACGTCGATCCAGTTCTCGCGGAGGTACTCCGACAGGCTCAGGGTCGCACTCCTCGGGCGTCGCCGGACGGAAAGTCACCCCCCAGCCCAACACGTCCGCGTGGTCCTGTCCACCGTCGCGCGGTCGGCCGCTGCTGAGTCACGTCGAAGTGCCGAGGCGTGCCACGAGCATCCGCCGGACCTCGTCGGCGGTGTCGGTGCCGGCGGGCCGGGTGACCGCCTCGGTGACGGCCGGGACGAGGTCGGCGACCAGCTTGCCTTCGAGCGCGGCGGCGAGCTGCTGCGGATCGACCGGGTGCTCCGGGCTGTCCGTGATGAGCTTCGTGACGGCGTCGAGCGACGAGCCCAGCGCCGTGACCTTGGCGTCCACGTCCTTCATGAACCTGGGCGTAGTTGCGGTTGCCGGCGAGGTCGAAGACGTTGCCCCACATCAACTGGACGAAGTCGTCGCTGGTGAACGGCATGGCACCCTCCGGGTCGAGGTGGTGATCGGTGTAGGACTCGTCGAGGTCCACAGCGCCCGCCGAGCCGGGCAGGCTGCCGCTGCTGGTGTACTGGTGGACGTCGTACCGGCCCGCGTACCGGCCGGCGCCGGGGGCTTCCGGGCGGGCGCCGTAGCGGGCGACCACGATGACCAGCCCCGGCACGTCCCACTGGTCCGGGCGCAGCGCGGCGGCGAACGACGCGCTCAGGTAGACGGCCGGCCGAAGTCCCGCCGCCGCGACTTGCCGGCAAAAGGCGGTCCCGAAGTCCCGCGCCGCGGCATCCGGGCGGAACGGGGCCTCGAGGTCGAGCATCGGCGCGACCCCGGTCGCGCCGAGCCGCCGGACCTCGGCGAGCAGCAGGCCGGCCTGCTCCTCCGGGCCGAGGCTCAGCTGGGCGTAGTGGTAGCCGCCGACGGGGATCCCCCGCGACTTCGCCCCGGCCACGTGGGTGTCCGGGCGGTAGACGACGCCGCGCCCGCTCGGCGATCCCGGCGTCCGGGACCGGGCTGCCCAGCTGGTACTCGGCGGCCACCGCGGACGCGAACTCGCCGACCACCTCCGACAGCGCCAGGTTGAGCACGTAGCCCGCGGTGAGCTGGGAGAGGAAGCTCGCGGCGAACTGCTTCGCGGTGAGCTCCGCCAGGTGCGCCACGATCTCCAGCAGCTTGGCCCGCAACGCGTCCGCCGTGACGGCGGTGAACTCGCGGCGGGCCAGCGCCCGCGCACCCGCGATCGCGTCCCGGACGACGGCGGGCAGCTCGGGCGCGATGGCCAGGAACCCCTGCAGCCACGCGCCGGCCAGCTCCGCTTCCACCTGGGCGCGGGAAAGGATCTCGTCGCCGCCGAGCAGCGACCGCTGGAGGCCGGCGTGCTCGTGCGCGGTGTGGATGCCTTCCGCGGCCTGGAAGAGGCCGAAGACGAACGCCGCCTCGGGGAAGAACACCGCCAGCAGCGTGAGGCCGGCCAGCTCGAAGAACTCCCGGAAGCGGGCCTTCGCGTTCTCGTGGCCGGCGAGCGCCTGCAGGCCCTCTTCGTAGATCTGCTTGTCCCCGAACAGGGAGTGCCGGGTCTGGTCGTCGCTGAACAGCTCGCCGAGCCGCTTGTCGGCCAGCCGGTGGATGCCCGACAGCTCGGCGTGGACGTCGTCGCCGGCGCTCGGCTGGAACGTCGCCAGCCCGTACGCGACCATCCGGTCTTCGCGCGCTTCCCGCGTCTTGTCGCGGTTGAGCACCTGGATCTCCCGCAGCACGGCGAAGAGCACCCGGTCGACCGCGTCGGTCACCAGCCGTCCGGCGCCCGGCGCGACCCGGTCCAGCTCCTCGGCCGTGCGCAACTGGCTCACGACGTCCTGGAT
The DNA here is from genome assembly GCF_036227105.1 of Amycolatopsis sp. NBC_01488. Lineage (NCBI taxonomy): Bacteria > Bacillati > Actinomycetota > Actinomycetes > Pseudonocardiales > Pseudonocardiaceae > Amycolatopsis > Amycolatopsis sp. NBC_01488. The sequence goes on from NZ_CP109434.1 coordinate 8,254,262, forward strand.
CTTGGCCAGCTTCTCCAGGAACGGATCCGTGAGCTGCGCCGTGGAAAGCAGGTTCTTGACGGTGGCGTCGACCTCGTCGAGCGTGCGCCACGCGCCTTGGGCGTCCTTGATCCGGTAGCTCGTGCGGAACGGGTCGCGCAGCGGCACCCGCCGGTCCGGGAAGACCGGCGTGCGGACCACTTCGACGCCGTCGACGGAGTCGTAGTTCTCCGCCGGCTCCGGGCCGAACCGGACGGTGCTGTCGTGGATCTCCTTCGCCCGGCGCAGCTTGGCGAGCAGGGCGGTCAGCTCGGGCAGGTCGGCGAGCAGGCTCGTCAGCAGGACCCGGGTGGCCGGCAGCCAGTCGGTCGTCGCCAGCCGGTTCGCGATGTCGGCCGCGCTCTTCTCCAGCCGCTCCAGGAGCGCGTCCTGGCAGGCGGCGACGAACAGCGAAGCGACGACGGTCCGGCGCAGCGGGAAGTAGTCGCGGTGCAGGTAGGTCGCCCACTGCTCGGCCTGCCCGGCCAGCGGGCAGGGCAGCTTCTGCGCCCTGTCCCGGGCGAGCACCGCCTTGGTGTAGGCGAACAACAGCGTGTTGACGGCTTCGAGGGCCTTCACGAGGTGGCGGAGCACGTCCTGCCGGGTCTCGGTGCTCGTCAGGTGACCCAGGCCTTCGCTGCGCCGGACGACGAGGTTCAGCGCCGCGAAGAGGAACGAGCCGAGGAACCGGGGCTTCGGCAGGCCCAGCTCGCCGGTGATCGTGTCGACCAGGTCGTCGAACTCGCCGGCGGCCCAGTCCGACATCTCGAGCTCGTGCAGGAACGGCTGGTCCGGGTCGGCATCCCCGGCCGCCGCCGGGTCGTACCGCAGCGGCGGGCAGTCGCTGCCGTAGCGGGTGCGGCGCGGCTCGGCCGTGACTTCCTCGGTGAGCACGAGGACGGGCAGCCCGGCCCGGTCGGCCACCCCTGACGGGCCGTTGAACCAGGCGACCGGCGTGCCGCCGTAGCGGTACTCGTAGAGGGCACCGGTCAGCCGGAACCGCTTGGCCCGGGCCGCCGCCCGGTCGGCGAGCCTGCCTTCGGGCACGTTCGGCGTGGCGGCGCGCCCGATGCGCACCATCGCCGCGACGAGTTCCGTGCGGAAGCCGGCTTCGCCGGTGGCCTCGGCCACCAGGTGCAGCGAGTCCGCCCGGACTCCCCCGAAGCCGGGCACTCGTTCCGCGTCCCGTCCGTCCGCCGGCAGCACGAACCGGCTCAGCGGCACGCCCCAGGTCACGCCGTGGGAGCCGTCGGGACCCGCGTCGACGAAGACCATGATGTCCGTGCCGCCGCCGTCGGCGGCGATCACGATCACCCGCGCCGGGCGCGACGCGGTGCCGTAGAAGGCATCGAGCGCTTCGAGCAGTTCGCCGTCGGAGTCGAACCGCCGCAACCGCGTGGTCGTCCGGCCCGTCGGCGCCACCACGCTCGCGGCCGGCCGCAGGCGGCTCACCGCCGACCGGACCGCGGCGTGCGCGGTGGCCTCCAGGTGCGCGGCGGCCGCCGCCGGCACGGGGTCCCCGACGAACCGCACGCTGACCTCCGGCGCCCGGCCGGACCACGCGACGCCGTCGAGCGCGTCGGTGCGCCCGGCCCGGTCCGCCGCGCGGGCGGCGGCCGTCACGGCCGCTTCGCGGACCGCCGCCAGCACGTGGGCGTCGCCCTCGTCCCCGGCGAGGTCGAGCCGGATCCGCACCGGCATCCGCACGGTGGTCACGTGAGCCCCTGCAGCGCCGCGGTCAGGCGGTCCAGGGCCGTGGCCACCACCTGGTCGGGATCGTGCGGCGCGACCACGCGCACCTCGATCTCCACCGGGAACTGGAACACGAGCCCGTCCGCCCCGGACGCGTCGTCCTCCAAGGGGAGGATGACGCCGCCGCGGTCGTCGGAGGCCAAGTCGTCGAGCACGGGACGTTCTCCTTCTACAGCGACGCCTGGAGCGGGCCGGAGGTCTTGGTGCCACCGGTGTCGGTGGCATCGACGTGCATGGAGAAGCCGGAGAACGTCGCCTGCGGCGCGCCCGAGATCGTGGCCGCGGTCGGCGAAGCGCTCGTGATGACGCAGCGGCTCAGCACGATCGTGGAGAACGACCAGTCGTCGCCGGACTTCTCCTGCATCGAGATGCTGAACTCGGTCGCGTTCAGCGCCAGCGCGGTCAGCTGCGCGGTGGCCGGGCCGATCGCGTTGACCGTCATCGAGAAGGTCAGGGCGTAGGGCTGGGTCACCACGCCGACGTGCGTGCGTTCGATGCTGTGCAACGGTTCGGCGGTGGTGGCGAACGTCGGCGTGAACGACTGGATCGGCGAGATCTCGTGGTCGACACCCCGGTCGTCGGTGTAGTGCACCGCGAGGCGGGTGTTCCAGCTGGTTTCGGGACTCGACATGGTGGGCTCCTGGTCAGAACTGGGGGGCGAGCGTCACGTTGAGCCGGTGCACCGCCGGCCCGTACGTGATGCCGATGAGGACGGACACCTGCCGGGTCTGGCGGGCGGTGACGACCTGTGCCTGCTCGGCGGCGCTGCGAGCGCTTTCCGGCAGGGCGAGGATCGCCAGCAGCGGGATGGTGACGGAGAAGTCGTCGATCACCGCGCCGAGCTGCAGCGGGCCGAGGATGCCCTCCACCCGCACGCGCACGGCGGTGAGACCGGCCTTGGTGATGCGCGCGTCCCCCACCGTGCCGATCAGCCCGGCCCGCAGCCGGAACTCGATGTCGTCGAGCACCCGGGCGATGTCGACGTAGTTGCGCGCGGGGTCGGAGGAGAACGTGCCGCCGTCGGCCAGGAATAGCCCGGTGCCGGGCACGAGCGCCGGGTCGATCAGGGGGATGACGCCCTGGCTCGCCAGCCCCGTCACCTCCGCCGGCACGTACTGCTGGGTGACCGGCATGGTGAAGCCGCGCACCTGCTTGAGCACGACGCTGGTGGCCGGGGCCTGGCCGGCGATCGCGCCCATCACGGCCGCGGCCGCGTCGGCGACCGGGTTCGGGTTCGCCGTCTCGTCGGTGGTCGCGCCGCGTGCGGCGACGAGGATCATCCGGCCGGTCGCGCTCTTCAGCGCGCCGTAGGAGTTCGCCGCCAGCACGGTGTCCACATAGGTCGCGGACCGGGCGGTGGCCGGGTCGATCATCGCGACGGCCAGCCGCCGGTTGCCCGCCGCCGACGACGTCTCCACGTGCTCCGCCAGTGCGCGCAGTCCGGTCGCCGGGGTGCCGCCGGTGGTGGCCGCGCCGACCGCCGTCTCGCCGGCCAGGCACACGAACGTGACGTCGTCGGCGGCTTCCAGCCCGGCGAGCGCGGCCGCGTAGTTCCCGGCGGCCGGCGTGCGGACGCCGTAGACCTTGCTGGGCCGCGGGTCCTGGGCGAGCACCAGGTCGAGGCTCCGGCTCAGCGCGGTCGCCGCGCCGGTCTTGCCGAACAGGCCGAGCACGTCGGCGTGCTCGGTGACCACCAGCGGCGTCGACGCGGGTGCCGCAGCCCCGTCGGCGTTGCCGACGACGGCGACGACGCCGGGCGAGCGCTGCGCGGCCGGGACCAGCGCGCTGGTGTCGATGGTGACGTCGACAAAGGGGAAAGCCGGTTGTACGAGGGTGGCCATACCGATCTCCGTACGTGGTCGCGACGTGGTCGTTGCGCGCTTGGCGCGGGACTTGGTGGTCATGTGGGCTCCGTGGTGGTGATGACGGCGATGCCTTGGCCGGCGAGCCAGCTCCGCGCGGCGCGCAGCCGGTCCGCGCGTCGCTGCTGCGGCGCGGTGTCGCTCTGCGCCCCGGGCCAGCCGGGGTCGTCGAACGCCGTCTCGGGCACCACCCAGCAGACGAGGCGCTCGAAGCGGCGGGGCGGCAGCCCGGCCGGGACGTCGGCGACGGCGTACCGGGCCGCGCCGAGCCGAGCCGCGCCGCCGGCGTCGCCCGCAGCAGGTCCCGGGGACTCTGGTCCTGGTCCGCGGCGAGGAAAGCCACGAGGACCGGCAGCGAGATCGGCGCCGGTTCGGGGTCGTCCCCCGGCGGGCTCATCGACACGGTCGCGGCGAGCGCCACCGGACCGTCCACACCGGACTGTCCGGTGGCGACGGCGACGACGGTGCCGTCCAGGACCGCCGCGCGGACCACGACGGACCCGGCCCACACGGCGTCGGCGGCGACCGGCGGCGCCTGCCCGGTGTCCCAGGACGCGGAGACCTCCCACGGCACCGGCTCACCGGTGCGCCGGAACTGGGCCATCGCCGCGGCCCGGGAGCCGAGCGGCACCGCGAGGTCGAACCGGTCGAACGTCGCCGTCACCGGATCGGTCACCAGCGCCGGGTCCAGCTCGTAGGCCACCACGCCGATCGCGAGCAGCGCTTCGGCGGTCAGTACCGCCGCCCGGGCCACCGGATCGGCGAGCCGGAGCAGGGTCTCACTGGCGACGTCCACGTCCGCACCCCCGGTATTCCTCGTGTCACCCGAACTCTGCCGGGCGGGGACCCCCGGCGGCATCGGGTGACTCCCTCGACTGCGGCGCGCGCCCGTCCGGGAGCCCACCGTGGTCGCCGCGGCCGTTCAGGGCGTTCGTGAGCTGGGTGCGGGAGTGGACGCCGAGCTTGCGGTAGACCTGCGTGAGGTGGGCTTCCACCGTTTTCCGGGACAGGAACAGCGCTTCGGCCGCCTCCGCGTTGTTGTGGCCGGCCGCCACGAGGCTCGCGATGCGCAGCTGCTGCGGCGTCAGCACGTCCGTCGCGAGCGGACCGGACCTCGGGCGGTCGCCGGCGGCGGACAGCTCGGCGGCCGCACGAGCGGCCCAGGTACCCGCGCCGAGGCCCTCGAACACGTCCACCGCGAGGCGCAGCGCCGGTCGGGCGGCGGCGGGTCTTCGCAGCCGCCGGAGCGCTTCTCCTTCGCACAGCAGGGTTCTGGCGTATTCGAACGGGGCCGTCCGGACGTCGCCCGCCTCGCGGGCGGTCCCGAACGCGGCCGTCGCGGCGGCCACCTCGGTGGCCAGCAGGCCCCGGCAGCGCCACGCTGCCGACAGCGGGCCCCGAAGGCCCGCGCCGGTCGCGCGTTCCTCCAGCCAGGCCACGACTTCCCGCGCCCGGCCGGGATTCCCGCACCGGGCGTGCGCCTCGGCGAGGTCGGCCACGAACGGGACGACGGCCGGGTTGCCCACGCCGCCGGCTTCGGCGTGCGCCCAGGCCGACTCCAGTGGCTCGACGGCCGTGCCCGGTTCGCCGGCGGTCAGCGCGGCGAGACCACGCACGGCCGGCTCCAGCAGCAGCCGCAGGTCGACGCCGAAGGGGCCGGCTTCCTGGCGGCTGCGGGCCAGGAGCTCCGCGCACCGGTCCTGCTTCCCCCTCGCCGCTTCCAGCCGGGCCAGTGCCAGCAGCCCGAACGCGACCACGCCGTTCGGCGGGGTCCGGCCGGCCACGGCGACGGACTCGACGGCGTCCGCCCGCGCGGCGGCCCAGCCGCCGGTGCGGAAGCCGAGATCACTGCGCACGGCCAAGGCGACGGCCAGCAGCGCGGGCGAGCGCCCGCGGCGCAGCCGGCAGAGCGCGGCGTTGATCGCCGTCCTGGCCGGTTCCGGCCGTTCCGTCCACAGCTGCGCCAGTGCCAGCCACACCAGTGCCGCCGGGTCGCCGACCTGCTCGGGCGGCGGGAGCTCGCCGCCCGGCAGTCCGTGCATGACGCGGGCGGCCGCGGCGGCCGGCCGCGCGGCGGCGGGCAGCGGGACCCCGGCCAGCGACTCGGCCTCGGTGACGGCCACGCAGGCGAGGCGCGCCTCCCCCAGCACCATGGCGGGTCCGGTCGCTTCGCACAGCAGCTTCGCCGCCCGCGCCGGGTCCCGCCGCGCGAGCCAGGACGCCGCTCCGGCCAGTTCGTCGAACGCCTGCCGGTGCTGCCCGGCGAGCGTCAGCCCCCGCGCGCCGCGCCCGGCCGCGGCCGCGAGGAACGCCGGATCGTCGCGCAGCGACACGGCTTCACGGCACCACGACGCCGCTTGCTCGCCCTGGCCGGCCCGCAGTGCACCCGCGGCGGCCGAGAGCAGGCGCAGCGCCCGCCGGCGCGGGTCGGCGGTCAGGTCGGCCGCGCGCCGCAGGAACCGGGCCGCGGCGGCCGGATCGGCGGTCTCCCTGGCCAGGCCGGCCAGCCGGGCCGCCAGCTCGTCCGCCGGCCCGGTCACCGCGAACGACTGGTACCAGGCCTGCTGCTCCCGCCGCGCGTGCGTGGTCAGCGCTTCGAAGACCGCCTGCCGCGCCGACGCCGTCGTGGCGGCCAGCAGCACCGGGCCGAGCAGCCGGTGCCGCAGCCGCAGCAGCCCGCCGACGGCCGTGGTCACCAGCCCCAGCCGCTCGCGGGGCACGACGTCGCGCAGCGACAGCCCCAGTGCGGCCAGTGCCGCCTCGATCGCCGCCGGTTCCGCCGGCCCGGCGACGGCCAGCACGGCCAGCGCGCGGCGGGTCCGGTCCGGCAGGCGGGCGAGCACGCCGCGCCAGGCGGGCAGCACCGAAGCCCCCACTTCGAGCACGAGGTCGGGGTGCCGGTCGGCCGTCGTGGTCAGCCGGCTCAGCGTCGCCACGACCGCCAGCGGGTTGCCGCCGGACGCGTCGACGATCGCGTCCACTTCGTGGTCCGGGGCGAGGAATCCGTCGGCCCGGGCCAGGCGGCGGCCGTCGGCGCGGTCGAACCCGGCCAGCCGCACGGCAGGCAGATCCGGCGGTTCGGCGGCCGAGCCGGGTTCGTCGCGCACGGCCATGACGAGCGCGACCCGCTCGCGGTCCAGCCGGCGCCCGAGGTAGGCCAGCAGCCGCCGGGACTGCCGGTCGACCCACTGCAGGTCGTCCACCAGCACCAGCAGCGGTTCGCGGCCGGCCACCGCGCCCAGCACGCCGAGGGCCCCGGCGCACACGGCGAGGGCGCCCGGCGCCGGGCCGTCGTCGAGGGCGAGGGCGATCTCCAGGGCGCGCCGCTGCGCGGGCGGCACGCTCGCGAAGTACGCAGAGAACTCGCCGAACAGCTGCGCGGTGGCGGCGTAGGCGAGTTTGGTTTCGGCCCGGCTCCCGCGCACCCGCACCACCCGGTGCGGCGCGCGGTCGGCGAGGTGGTCCAGCAGCGCGGTCTTGCCGATCCCCGGCTCCCCGACGACGACCCGCGCCGAACCGTGGTCGGTCACCCGGCCGAGCAGCCGGCTTTCCCACCGCCTGCCGACGAACGGCCCGCGCTGCCCCGCCACCGACGCCACGACGGCGGCATCCGTTGTCCCTACGGCACTCCCCCCAGATCGGAGCGTGGCGGTCGGCCACGCGATCCGTCCGGGAGCGGGCCCCGCCCCGCCGTCCCCGGACGATGCGGGGACGCTCGCACGCGCCGTCGACAGTTCGTCGACAGTCGGTCGAGACGTCGTCGCCGCTCGTCCGAGCGCGACGGGGTGGGCACCGAGGGTGCAGCCGATCTTTCCGTTCGAGGGATTCGGCCGGTGGGTCGCGCGGACCCACCGGCCGAAGGCGTCACACGAGCGACGCGGTCAACCCGCCGTCGAGGACGTAGTGGCTGCCGGTGATCCACGTCGCGCGGTCGGACGCCAGGAACGCCGCCACCTCCGCGATGTCCTGCGGGGTGCCCAGGCGCCCCTGCTTCGCCGCGACGAGGTCGCCGAACGGGACCTGGGTCGCCGCCTCGAAGTCGGGGACCAGGCGCTCGACCATCGCGGTGTCCGCGAAGCCCGGGCAGACCGCGTTGACGCGGATCCCGGCCGGGCGCATCTCGACCGCCGCGACGCGGGTGAGCTGGATGACCGCCGCCTTGGTCGCGCAGTAGGAGCCGAGCAGCGGGCTGCCGCCGATGCCCGCGATCGAAGCGATGTTGACGATGTTGCCCTTCGACTCCATCAGGTGCGGGGTCGCCGCCTTCATCGTCACGAACGTGCCGCGCACGTTGACCGCGAAGATCTTGTCGAAGCTCTCCGTGGACTGCTTCAGCAGCGGCGACGCGACCTCGATCCCGGCGTTGTTGACCAGCACGTCGAGACCGCCGAGGAGGTCGACCGCCTGCTGGATGGCCGACTGGACCTGAGCCTCGTCCGTGACGTCGCAGTTCGCGACACCGGCGGCGCCGATCTCTTCGGCCGCCTGCTTGGCCGCGTCGGCGTTCAGGTCGCTGACCACGACCCGGGCACCGCGTTCGGTGAACAGCGCCGCGATCGCCTTGCCGATCCCCGCGCCGGACCCGGTGACGAAGACGCGCTTTCCCTCGAGTTCGGACATGCTGGTTCCTCTCACATCGCTTCGATCTTGGGCAGGATTTCTTCCTTCAGGCGCTTCATGTCGTCGAGCGTCTTCGCCACCGGGACGTCCTGGAAGGGCGGCCACAGGAACGGCATCGTCAGGCCGGCTTCCCGGTACCGCTTGAGCTGGTCGGTGATCTGCGCTTCCGACCCGACGAGCAGGTTGGTGCCCTTGCCCATGGGACTCTGGTCCATGTCCTGGTCGGTGATGACGAACCAGATCATGCTGGCGATCTCGAGGTCGTCGACCGAGCGCTGGGTGTCGAGGTGGTCGAGCTCGCGCTGGATCTCGGTGCGCCACCGCTGGATGTCCTCGGGCGAGTCCTGGATCCCGATCCAGCCCGACAGGCCGTACTTCGCGATGCGGCTCGCCGAGCGCTTCGCGTCCTTGAGGCCGCTGAAGAAGATCGGCGGGTGCGGCTTCTGGACCGGCTTCGCCCCGAATCCGGCCGGCTCGAAATCGGCGAACTCGCCGTGGTACTCGAAGACCTCGTTGGTCCAGATGCCCTGCATGATCTCGATGGTTTCGCGCACGTGCTTGTGCCGCTTCGGAAAGATGTGCGCGGCGCTGGCGGCGGCGAACTCTTCCGGCATCCAGCCGGAGCCGACGGCGACGTTGAGCCTGCCGCCCGAGAGGTGATCGATGGTGGCCAGCTCCGCGGCGAGCACGCCGGGGGAACGGTACGGCGTGTCGATGATGCTCATGCCGATCCGGACCTTCGAGGTCTTCGCGGCGAGCCAGGGCAGCAGGGGCATGCCTTGGAGGAACTCACCCCGCGAGCTCACCGGGAGTTGCCGGCCCATTTCGGCCAGCATCCCGAAGGGGTACTGCATTTCCCCTCGGTCCGAGGCCTCCGGCACGATGATCCGGTCGAGCGTCCAGACGGAGTCGAAGTCGAGGTCTTCGGCGAGTGCGGTGAGGTCTTCGAGCTCCCGGACGGTCACCTTGTCCCGGAAGTTCGGCAGGTACAGCGCGAGTTTCATGGTCGGACAGCCTCCTTGCTGCGTTCGGTGCTGCGGTCGGTGAAGGTGGCGCGGATGTCGGCTTTGAGGACCTTGCCGACCGCTGAGCGCGGCAGCTCCGGCCAGATCTCGATCTGCTTCGGCGCCTTGACGCTGCCGATGCGGTCCTTGACGAACGCGATCAGTTCGCCGGTGTCCAGCTCCCGGCCGGGCCGGAGCTGGACGACGGCGGTGACGCGCTCGCCCCACTTGTCGTCGGGCAGGCCGATCACGGCGCAGTCGCGCACGGCGTCGTGGGCCATCACCGCCTGCTCGACCTCGGCGGAGTAGACGTTGAAGCCGCCGGTGATGACCATGTCCTTGGCGCGGTCGACGATGTGGAGGAAGCCTTCGTCGTCGAGGAACCCGATGTCGCCGGTGTGGTGCCAGCCGTGCGCGGACGCCTCCGCCGTCGCCTCGGGGTTGCGGTAGTAGCCGGCCATGACGAGCGAGCCGCGCACGCAGATCTCGCCGCGTTCACCCTGCGGGACGGGCCGTCCGCCGTCGTCGAGGATGGCCACCGTGACCAGTGGCGACGGCCTTCCGGCCGAGGCCAGCCGTCCGGTGTGGACAGTGCCGTCCGGTCGGCGGTGGTCCGCGGGCGACATCGTCGAGATCATCATCGGGGCTTCGGACTGGCCGAACAGCTGTGCCATCGGGCCGATCCGGGCGAGGGCTTCGGTGAGCCGGGCGGTCGACATCGGGGCCGCGCCGTACCAGAAGCACTGCAGGGACGACAGGTCCGTGCGGTCGAGCGCCTCGTGGCCGAGCACCAGGTAGATCAGCGTCGGGGGCAGGAACGTGTGCGTGACGCCGTGGCGTTCGATCAGTTCCAGGAACCGGCCGACGTCGGGCTTGGCCATGATCACGACTTCGCCGCCGCGGGCGAGGATCGGGAAGCAGAGGACGCCGGCCGCGTGCGTCAGCGGGGCCAGGGCCAGGTAGACCGGGCGCCCGTCGAAGGGGTAGCTCATCAGCGTGATCGCCGACATCGCCTCGAGGTTGCGGCCGGTCAGCATGACGCCCTTGGGACGCCCGGTCGTGCCGCCGGTCCCGACCAGGGCGACGACGTCTTCGGGCTGCGCGGCTTCGGCGGCGGGATCGGCACGGGCGGCGGCGAGCCAGTCTTCGAAGCCGGGCGCGAAGCCGTCGCCGTCGCCGAGGCGGACGAGCGTGGTCAGCTTCGGGAGCTTCGGGGCGATCCGGCGGACGAGATCCTCGAAGCCGGGCTGGAAGATCAGGGTGGCGCAGTCGAACAGGTCCAGGAGTTCGGCGTTCTCGTCCGCCGCGTTGCGCGGGTTGATCGGGCACCACACCCCACCCGCGCGGGCGATGCCGAAGACGCACGTGAACGCGACCGGGTCGTTGGCCGAGAGGATGCCGACCTTGTCCCCGGGCCGCACGCCGGAGCGCCGCAGGGCACGGGCGACGGCCTCGGCCAGCTCGACCACTTGGCCGTAGGAACGGGAAACCCCGTCGAGGGTCAGGCAAGGCGCATCCGGGTTCAGGGAGGCGCCTTTTTCCAGGTAGAAGAACAGAGACATCGTCGTCCCTCCGAGCCGTGTCGGTCGCTGGACACGACCTTGGCCGCCATTTGGACGAATGTCAAGATTTTCTTGGACGATTGGTCAAAGAACCGCTCGATGGTATCTTCGGCGAGTGACCAGCCCAGCCGCCGTGCGGCGCCGGACCCGCGTCGACAAGTTCGAGGACCGCCGCCGCGAACTCGCCGACGCGGCCCTGCTCGCCCTGGCCGACCTCGGCTACGCCCGCACGAGCCTGCGCACGATCGCCGAGCACACGAAGTTCTCCCACGGGCTGCTGCACTACTACTTCGCCGACAAGGTCGAGCTGATCACCTACTGCGTGCGCCGGTACAAGGCCGCGTGCGTGAAGCGCTACGAAGGCGGCGTCGGCGAGGCGGCCACGCCGGACGAGCTGGCCGCCGCGTGCGCGGACGGGCTGGCGGTGGCGCTCGCCGACGCCCCGCTGCTGCACCGGCTCTGGTACGACCTGCGCTCGCAGTCCCTGTTCGAGGAAGCCTTCCGCGACGACGTCGCCGAGATCGACGACAGCCTGCAGGACATGATCTGGCGCAACGTCCGGGCGTACGCGGACCTGACGGGCGCCGAGCCGACGTGCACGCCGCCCGAGGCGTACGCCCTGTTCGACGGCTTGTTCCAGCAGGCGCTGCAGCGTCACCTCGTCGGCGCGGAAGAAGCACTCGACGACCTGCGCCGCGGCGTTCGCCGGCTGTTCCCCCGCCTGGTCGGCTGAGGCCCGGCTCAGCGCCGCGTCGCCGCCAGGAGTTCGTCGACCTCCGCGCGCGAAGGAGCCGTGGCCGGACCGTACCGCTGGACGGCGATCGCCGCGGCGGCGTTCGCGCGTCCCGCCGCCACGAGGACCGGCGCCCCGCGCAGCAGCTCCGCCGCCAGCACACCCGCGTGCGCGTCCCCGGCGCCGTTGGTGTCCACCGGCTCGACGGGGAAGCCCGGGACGCGCACGGTCGTCCCCCGCGCCACGACGTCGCAGCCGGCCGCGCCGACGCGGGTGATCCGCACCGGGACGCCACCGACTCCGTCCACAGTGGACAGCACGGCGGCCTCGGCGGCGTTGCAGGTGAGGATGTCCACGTGCGGCAGCACCGCCCGCCAGACGCCGGCGGAGACGTCGGCCGCGAGCGGCCCCGGGTCCAGCAGCACGCGGTGGCCCGCGGCCGACGGCAGCCACTCGAGCAGCGCGTCCCGGTTGGCCTCCCGGACGAGGCTGTACCCGGTGACGTACACCAGGTCCCCGGCCCGCAACCGCACCCGGTGCAGGTGCTCGGCCGTGAGGGTGCCCTCGGCGCCGGTCTCGGTGATGAACGTCCGCTCGCCCGCCGCGTCGACCAGCACGACGCACACCCCGGTGTCCGGCGTGACCGGCGGCTGGACCAGCTCGACGCCCTCGGCCGCCAGCGCGTCGCGGACGAGGTCGCCGAAGCGCCCGGTGCCGTGCTCCCCCGCGTAGACGACCTCCGCGCCGGCCCGGGCCGCGGCGGCCAGCACGGTGAAGCCGCCGCCCGCGGTGAAGCGGACGTCCGAGGCGAGCACGTCACCACCCGGCGGCGGCAGCGCCTCGACCCGCATCACGAGGTCCACGACGGCCTGTCCCGTGTGAACGAGCCGGCCGGTCATCGCCGGATCCTCGCACCACCGAGCGCGGCGGACAACCCGGCGCCGACGGCGAAGGTGCCGACCCAGCCCGGCCCGTTGGCGCCGAGCCAGTTACCGGCGAGCGGCCCGGTGAACCCGGCGTCGTCGCCGATGGCGGCCGTCGTGCACAGGTAGCCCGCGACGATCGCGGCGACCCAGGCCAGCAGGGCGCGCGGGCGCTTGCTCTCGCGGGGAGGACGCCTGGGTGAACAAGTACGAACATGCACAGCGGGTCGGACGGCGTGTCAACCCTGCGACGGCGCGGCACCTCGCTCGCCGGCGAAGGACAGCCAGGACATCCCGGCGGCGACCCCGAGCATCGTGACCACGCCCCGCGGCCAGAAGATGTGACTGTCCAGAAAGGACACACTCGCGAGCAGCAGGACCACTCCGCCCGGCCCGGCCCGCCATCCCGCGCGCAGGACCGCCGCCACGACGATCAGGGCACTGGCCACCAGGAAGCACGCCGCGCCGAGGTGGCCCACCAGGTCGCCGGCCGTGAACACCGCGCCGACGACCGGCGTGGCGCCGTGCTGGGCGTGCACCACCGTGCCCGCCGCGATCCCCGCGACGGCGTCGAGCCCGCCGTAGAAGGCCGCGTACCCGAACGCCGCCACCCGGCCGGGCCACCGCAGCCAGGGCGGCGCCGACGTCAGCAAGCTCCACTGCGCGAGGCCCAGCAGCGGGAAGACCGGCAGCAGGATGACGTGCAGCGTGGTCCACCAGGGCGCCGTGGCCGCGTCGAGCTGGGCGGGGTGCACCGCGCCGAACGCGGCGAGCAGGAGCCCCGGGACGGCGACGAGGAACGCACGAGGTGGCCTGGACACCGGGAGACCGTAGCCCGGCCCGGGCGACCCGGGGATTAGGAAACTCTTACGTCGTTCGGGTGCCGCGGCTCAGCCTGCGAGTTGAGTGCACGTCTGTACACTCAACAGGCATGGTCACTGCCGACTGGCCCAGCACCGCCCGCACCCCCGGCCGGACGCGGGGTGGTTCCTGATGGCCGAAGTGGGGATGCGCCCGCCGGCGTCGCCGTTGCGGCGCCGGGCGTTGCGGGCGCTGCGCTGGCTGTTCACCCCGCTGCGCCCGGACGACTACCTCGAGCTGATCAACCCGCTGTGGTCGACCCGGGAGCTGCGCGGGCGCGTCGAACGCGTCGAACCCGAACGCGGCGGCGCGGCCACCGTCCTGATCCGGCCGGGGTTCGACTGGGTCGGGCACCGGCCAGGGCAGTACGTGCGGCTGGGCGTGGTCATCGACGGCGTCCACCACTGGCGCGCGTACTCGCTGACCTCCAGCCCCGACCGCCCGGACGGCCTGATTTCGGTCACCCCGAAGAAGGTCGACGGCGGGGTCGTCTCGCCGTTCCTGGTCGAGCGCGTCCACCCCGGCGAGGTCGTGCGGCTCGGCGAGGTCGAAGGCTCCTTCACCCTGCCGGACCGGCTCGACCGCGGCCTGCTGTTCGTCACCGCGGGCAGCGGCATCACGCCGGTGATGAGCATGCTGCGCCACCTCGCGCCGGGCCCGGGCCTGCGCGACGTCGTGCACGTCCATTCGGCGCGGGACGCCGACGGGGTCACCTTCGGCGAGGAGCTGGCCGCGCTGGCAGAACAGCACGAGGGCTTCCGCCTCGAGCTGCGCATCACGAGCGAGGACGGCCGGTTCACGCCCGCCGGCCTGGACGCCCTGTGCCCGGACTGGCGCGAGCGCGAGGCCTACGCCTGCGGGCCCGGCGAGCTGCTCGACGCGCTGCAGTCGCACTGGAAGCGCCACGGCGACGTCGACCGGCTGCACCACGAGCGGTTCCAGCCGATCGTCGGCGGCGAGGACGCCGAAGGAGCCGGCGGCACAGTGCGGTTCGCGCACCGCAACCTCGACGCGGACTGCCCGCCCGGCACCCCGATCCTCGTCGCGGGCGAGAACGCGGGCGTCGAGATGCCCTTCGGCTGCCGCGTCGGGGTCTGCCACACGTGCGTGCTGCCGATCCGGGAGGGCCGGATCCGGGACCTGCGCACCAACGTCGTCAGCGAAAAGCACCACGAGATCGTGCGCACCTGCGTGCACGGCGCCGAAGGCCGCGTGACGGTCGAACTCTGAGCGGAGAAAGGAACCCATGACCTCCACCACCCACCCGTTCGCCCACCTGAGCGCGGACCAGCTCGCCGAGCTCGCCCGCGAGTTCGACGCCATCCACGACCAGGTGCGCGCCGACCTCGGCGAACGCGACCGCCGCTACATCAAGGGCGTCATCCGGCTGCACCGGCAGATCGCGGTGGCCGGCCGGGCGCTGCTGCTCGGCTCCCGGTCGAAGGTGGCCTGGACGGCGGGCACCGGCTGCCTGGCGATCGCGAAGATCCTCGAGAACATGGAGATCGGGCACAACGTCCTGCACGGCCAGTGGGACTGGATGAACGACCCCGCCATCCATTCGTCCACATGGGACTGGGACACCGCTTCGACCGCGACGGCGTGGAAGCACTCGCACAACTACATCCACCACACGTACACGAACATCCGCGGCAAGGACAAGGATCTCGGCTACGAGATCATGCGCATCGACCCGCACCAGAAGTGGCACCCGGCGTACCTGGCCCAGCCGCTGTACAACCTGCTGCTGATGGCGTTCTTCGAGTGGGGCGTCGCAGTGCACGACCTCGACGTCGAAGCCATCCGCGCCGGTGAGAAGCCGCTGAAGGACGTGTGGCACGACATCAAGGGCATCTCCGGCAAGGCCCGCGACCAGATCCTCAAGGACTACGTCGGCTGGCCGCTCGTGAGCGCCCTCGCCGCGACCGCCGTCGGCCGGCTGGTGAACCGCGAACCGAGGTCCCGCGCCCGGGTGCTTGCGGACCGCGCCCGCGGCCGCGGTCGAAGGGGCGCGCTGCGGGCCCAGCTGGCCGCGGCCCGCGCGGAGGGCGGCGGCACGTTCGCCGCGACGTTCCGGGCCGACTTCACCGCGAACATCATCCGCAACCTGTGGGCGCACTCGATCATCTTCTGCGGCCACTTCCCCGACCAGACCTACACGTTCAGCCAGGAGGAGGTCCGCGACGAGACCCGCGGCGGCTGGTACGTCCGCCAGCTCGTCGGCGCGGCGAACATCACCGGCTCCCCGCTGTTCCACCTGATGAGCGGCAACCTCGGCTACCAGGTCGAGCACCACCTGTTCCCGGACATGCCCAGCAGCCGCTACGCCGAGATCGCGCCCCAGGTCCGCGACATCTGCCGCCGCTACGGCCTGCCGTACAACACGGGACCGCTGTCCCGGCAGCTCGGCACGGTCCACCGCACGATCCTGCGGCTGGCGTTCCCCGGCGGGAAGGTCCGCCCGAAGCCCGGCCCGTACCAGGGCGACGAGGTGAAGCGAGCCGCCTGAGCGCGCGGGTGGATCGCCTGCGGGCGGCGGTCGGGCGAATTACCGGCGTTTTCGTGTATCAGCGCGCGCCACCTCCTACTCTCGGTGGGGTGGACGGCATCGAGAGTCTCCGGCACGCGATCGAGACGATCCCCATTCCCGGCGCGCCGCCCCGCCTGTCCCGGCAGGGCGCCGCCGTCGGGCTCGCGCTGCTCGACACCTCGTTGCGGCTCAACCACGTGCGGCGGCTGACCGAGCGGCTGACCGTCGTCGAGCACGGCACCGCCCGGCGCAGCACCGAGGTCGACGTCAGCCTCAAGCTGCTCGACGAAGGACAGCGCCAGGCCACCGCGCAGCTGCAGGACCTGATCGGCCAGGAACACGGCGAGCGCGCCGCTTCGAGACCGGCCCGGCAGCGGTCGCTGTGGGTGCCGCTGGCCCGGCTGCCGCGCCGGGACGTCTCCCCCGTCGACGTCTTCGACAGCTCGGGCCAGAAGCTGCCGCGGCTCACCCAGCACGAGGCGTCGCGGCTGGTCGCCGCCGGGCTCTACCGGCTGCTGCGCGGGATCCTCGCGAGCGACGAGAACGCCCAGACGGCCAAGCACGAGCTGAACACCTTCCTGTTCCAGGTGCACGAACCGCGCTGGCTCATCCAGCAGGCGCTGCTCACGCTGCTGACCGAGCGCGACCACCCGGAGCAGGAGTTCGCGCTGGCGCCCACCGGCGGCACGGTCCCCGGGTACGGGCGGCAGTGCCGGGAGCTCGCGCTCGACATCCTCACCGGCTGCGCGGACCTGCTGGTCGAATACACCTACCTGCTGAACGTCGCGGTCCGCGATTACATGCTGGTGGTGGCGCTGGACGACGCGGTCGAGGAACACCGGCTCAGCTACGAGACCCCGCTGCACGTCGACGCGCGGCGGCCCCTCGCCCACGAGCAGTGGCGGCGGCTGGCCTCCAGCCGCCACGGCTACGTCGTGAGCTACGAGACCATGATCCCGGCGACGCTGAAGTCCTACCACCTGGTGGCCAGGACCGCGCCGGAGGCCGAGGTCTCCCGGATGTACCTGTCCACCGACGCCGACCAGCACCAGGTGGACGGCCTGGCCGAAGACCTCCGTTCGCTGGCCGAACGGCAGGACGCCGCCCCGCTGCAGGAAGCCGACGGCGCGCGGCACAAGATCCTCGAGCTGCAGGCCCAGTCCGTGCTGCGGCGGCTGGCGGACCTGGTCCGGCGCCGCAAGTGGGAGGCCGGCCGGTCCGGGGTCGAGCTGTCCCCGCGCAGCCTGCCGGCGTGTCACCGGCTAGCGGCCGCGGCCACGACCGGCGAGGCGGTCCGGATCGACACCAACGAGCTGGACAACTCGCTGCGGCGGCACCCGGAGTTCACCTCGGCCAACCTGCGCGAGGCCGCGCGCGAGCTGACCGATCGCGAGTTCGGGCAGGATCTCGTGCTGGTCAACGGCATCGCCGACAACGAGGCACGGGCGTACTGGCGCCGCTCCGGCGGCCGGGACCCGCGCGGCGACCACGTCCGGGTGCGCGCGACGCTCGTGCTCCGGGACTCCACGAAGTCCGGCCCGCTCAACGTGACGTTCTACGCGCTGGCCGTCGCGACGGTCTCGTTCGTGCTCGGCTGGCTGCTGGTGGGCAGCCCGTGGCCGTACGGCCGGGCCGCCACCCAGGCGCTCGGCCACATCGGCGACGGCCAGTCCGTGATCACGATGCTGCTGCTGTTGCCGGGTTTCCTCTACAGCCGGCTGTCGCTGCCGCCGCGCCGCACGGTGCTCGGGTACCTCGGCACGCTGCCGCAGGCGCTCGTCCAGCTGAGCATCGCGGCCGTCGCCGGGTTCGCCGCCGCCGTCGCGACGGAGAGCCGCGGCGAGGTCGTGCAGGCGGCGCTCACGGTCGCGGTGGCGCTGCCGGTGCTCGCCGCGCTCGTGCTGGCCGGTCAGGCGTCGTGGCGCGAGTCGGCGGTCCCGCTCTCCCGCATCGGGGCACCGCGGTGGGCGGGCACCGGCGCCTGGGACCGCCGCAAGCCGCTGGAGGCCGACGTGCGGTTCGACTCGTCCGGGGGGTGGTGAAGGTGCGCGGCCAGCGGATCTCCGTGCGCAACGTGGCCGACCTGGCCAGGGCCTGCTTCGAGATCGCCCGGCAGCCGGTGACCAAAGTGGACTTCGAGGTGCACCACGCGATGGCCCGCCACGGCTACCTGCGCGAGCTCGTGTCCGCGGGCGCGGACGACCCGGTGTTCCTGGAGACGCTGTGCTCGGCCACCAACGGCGCCGGCGTCGTGATCGGCACCCGCACCCGCAAGCCGCTGGACGGCACCGAAGTGGCCGAGCGGGCCGACGGCCGGCAGCCGGCGGAACGCCCGGAGGAGACCGCGGGCAGCTGGGTGTTCCACCAGACGACCTCGCCCAACCCGACGTTCATCTACGAGTCGGCGCAGACCTTCGAGGGCCTGATCGCGGTCGCCCCGGGGGCGCGCGAGGTGTGCGAGTGGCACGGCCTGGCCGTGCGCGACCTGGTCCGCGAGATCTCCGACGCGGCGTCCTCGCTCATCGACGCGCCGCTGCTGTCGCTGCAGTGCCCGGCCCAGCTGCCGACGATCGTGAAGACCCGCAACCACGACCTCCGCACCCGCAAGGAGGTCGCGCCGCCGTGCGCGTCGCTGGCCGTCCGGTTTTCGATCGCCCTGCGCGACGCGTCCGCGGCGGCGCGGTTCGAGCTGGCCGACCGGTTCCGCGAGCTGTGCGAGAAGCACGGGTACAGCTTCTGGCTCGCCGACACGCGGCCGGGCCACCGCCAGGGGAACTGGTTCGAGGTCTACCACGCCGACGGCGAGTTCTCCCCGCTGTACAAGGGAGATCTCCGGTCCCGCCAGCGCGTCGGCACGGTCTTCCCGCTGACGTTCGTCGGGCCGGCGCGGATCGGCTCGACCCACGCGATCGCCGCCTTCCTGCAGCGCTATCCCCAGGTGGGCGTGGTCGGCTGCGCGGCGACGACGCTGTCGGACGTCGCGTTCGTCCACCTGCAGCTGGCGATCCACGGCGTGGCCGCGGACCGGCTGAACCGCATCCTCGGCAAGCTGCTCGGCGAGTCGTCGACCCCGGCCCGGCCGCACAAGCTGCTGCGCGAGCTGTTCAAGCGCCTGGGCCTGCCACCCGACCCCGACGGGCGGAGCCCCGCGGCGCAGGACCCGACCAGCGACTACCAGACGTTCGCCGGGCCGGCGTTCGCCTACCGCCCGTACCAGATGCCCGACTGCATGGCGGTGTGGGTGTCCTGGGAGATCGCCCGCCAGCACCGGGGCCTCGCCGCCCCGCTGGACTGCCTGTACCGGGCGCTGGGCCAGGTGGCGCCGCCGGTGCCCGCGGAAGGCCGGGCCTCGGCGGGCGACCTCGCGACCGTCGAGTACCTCATCTGCCGCGCGACCGAGCAGTCGGTGATCCGCGGCAAGGCGAAGCTGGCCGTGCCCAAGACGGTCCTGCGCCAGTTCTCCTCGGCGGGCGGCGAGCTGCCCGCGTCCAAGCTCTGCGCGTCACTGGAGGAGGCGTGGAAGGCCCAGGTGGATCAGTCCGGTGTGGACGGAGTCAGCGAGCTGACGGTGGCCTGGCGCGAGTCCTGGCTCGGCCACTGGACGTACTCGTGACGCCGGTCCGCCGGCCGCCCGATCGCCCCTGGCAGCCACGCCGTCAAACGCGGCCCCGCGCGCCGCGGCCGGCTTCGGGCACCCGGCGGATCCCGCCGGGTTGGGCCGTCCGGGTGCACCGCCGAAGTGGACTGGACCATCCGCCCGCTGCGCATTGACACGGCCGAGAACCCGGCCATACCCTCGCCACATCCCCATCGCACTCCCCCGCACTCCCCTGCTCTCCCGGAAATACAACGTTGTAAAAGTCCGCCCGGGTCGTTGACCTGCGGCTTGAGAGTGAGGTCCCCGTGCCCCGCGGTCGAAGTCTCCTCGTCACGGTCCTGCTCGTCCTCGGGACGATGCTCGGCCTGAGCGGCCCCTCGCAGGCCGCCGGCTCCCTTCCGTGCGACATCTACGGCTCCGCCGGTACCCAGTGCGTCGCCGCGCACAGCACCACGCGCGCCCTGTACTCGGCCTACAGCGGCAATCTTTACCGCGTCCAGCGCGCTTCCGACCACGCCGAGGCGGACATCGGCCTGCTCGCCGCGGGCGGGTACGCCAACGCCGCCGCGCAGGACTCGTTCTGCGCCGGCACCACGTGCACCATCACGGTGATCTACGACCAGTCCCCGCGCCACAACGACCTCACCGTCGAAGGCCCGGGCACCGCGGGCGGGCAGGACGTCGCCGCCGTCGCGACCGCGCTGCCGGTCACCGCCGGCGGGCACCAGGTCTACGGCGTCTACGTCTCCCCCGGCACCGGGTACCGGCACTACGTCGGCGCCGGCGTCGCGGTCAACGGCCAGCCCGAAGGCATGTACATGGTCGCCAGCGGCACGCACGTCAACGGTGGCTGCTGCTTCGACTACGGCAACGTCGAAGCGCAGATCGCCGACACCGGCAACGGCCACATGGACGCGGTGAACCTCGGCACCACGTGCTACTTCCCGCCGTGCACCGGGATCGGCCCGTGGGTGGCGGGCGACCTGGAAAACGGGCTGTTCCAGGGCAATCGCTCCAACACCGCCAACCGCGGCAACGCCACGCCGTTCGTCACGGCGTTGCTGAAGAACAACGGCCAGACCACGTTCGCGCTCAAGGGCGGCAACTCGCAGAGCGGCGGCCTCACCACCTGGTACAACGGCACGCTGCCCGCGGGCGGCTACACGCCGATGCACCAGGAGGGCTCGATCGTGCTCGGCACCGGCGGCGACAACAGCAACGCGTCCATCGGGTCGTTCTTCGAGGGCGTGATGACGGCCGGTTACCCGTCCGACGCCGCGGACGACGCCGTCCAGGCCAACGTGGTCTCGGTCGGCTACGCGGGCGGCACCGGGACACCGCCTTACGCGGCCACGGTTTCCGGCCCCGGCGGCAAGTGCCTCGACGTCTCCGGCGACGACACCGGCGGCAACGGCACCGCCGTGCAGCTGTGGGACTGTCAGGCGAACGCGGCCGACCAGCACTGGGCGCACAACGCGGACTCGTCACTGTCCACTTTGGGCAGATGTCTCGACGTCACCGGCAACGGCACGGCGAACGGCGCGCTGCTGGAACTGTGGGACTGCAACGGCGTCGGCGGCCAGAAGTGGGTGCAGCAGGCCGACGGCTCGCTGCGCAACCCCCAGTCCGGCCGCTGCCTCGACGCGCCGAACGGCGCCACCGCCAACGGCACCCGCCTGCAGTTGTGGGACTGCAACACCTCCGCGGCGCAAAAGTTCTCGGTGACCGGCGGCGGCCCGATCACCGGCCCCGGCGGCAAGTGCGTCGACGTGGCCGGCGACGACCACGGCGTGAACGGGACCGCCGTGCAGCTGTGGGACTGCCAGTCGTTCGCCGTGGACCAGCACTGGTTCCACACCTCCGGCGGCGCGCTGCGCACGCTGGGCCGCTGCCTCGACATCAACGGCAACGGCACGGCGAACGGCACCCAGGTCGAACTGTGGGACTGCAACGGCGTCGGCGGCCAGGTGTGGACGCAGCAGGCGGACGGCTCACTGCGCAACCCGCAGTCCGGCCGCTGCCTCGACTCCCCCAGCGGCGCGACGGGCAACGGGACCCGGCTGCAGATCTGGGACTGCAACGGGTCGGCGGCCCAGCGGTTCGCCCTGCTCTGACTCCCCGCGCCGCGATCCCGCACCGGATTCCCCCGCCGGTGCGGGATCGCGGCGTCCGGGCCGGTGCCCGGCGGTCCGGAAATTCAGCAGTGCGCGATCCGTCGCCGAGTGCCTGAAGCCCGGGCCGCCGCCGCGTTCAGGCGCCCTCGACCGACCCCGGCGGCAGGAGGTCGACGTCGTGCAGGGCCGACAACCGGACCACCTCGGGCAGCGGGCCGAGCACGATCTCTTCGCCGGTCATGGCACCTGCTGCTCGTCGTGGCCGATCTCGGCCAGCCGTTCCTGGACGCGGGCGTGGCGGAACTGGTAGACGCCGCCGGCCTGGCGCAGGACGCCGCGGCGGTGGGCGTCGTCGAGGAAGTGCATGAGCCGCCAGGGAAGGCGGCCGGTCGCGGCGAGCCAGACGTGCTGGACGAAGTAGGTGCCCCAGGCGCGCGTCACGAGCACCGCCAGGCCGATGCCGGCGCCGAAGCACACGCCGGCCGCGACCGGCGGCACCGCGTTCGTCGCCGCCGGGAACACCTGGCCGCCGGCGACCGCGCCCGCGACGCCGTAGCACACGGCGGCGACACCGCGGGCCATGAAGAACCCGAACACCGCACCCGCCACCCCGCCGGCGACGGCCAGCGCCAGGTCGTACCGGCCGCCCAGCACCGGCAGGAACCGCGTCTGCGCGGTGAACGCGAACGCCATCCCGTCGAACAGGCCCAGCGATACCAGGAAGGACACGGACAACGCGATCGCGCCGGTCCGTTCGTTGCGCAGGATCGACTGCGGGCTCGACACGCGGCTGGCGTCCACCGGCTTCGCGAGCCACACGTGCACCGCGAACACCAGGCCGAACACGAGCGCCAGGAACACGACCAGGCCGGTGACCAGCGACCAGCCCAGGCCGAGCAGGGTCCCCACGACCGCGCCGATCGCGAACCGGCCGGCGAACTTCCGGGCGGCGCCGGCGAAGCGCAGTTCGGTGCGCAGCGGCTCCGGCGGGCGCCCGAACCGGTGGGTCAGGTAACCGGCGCCCCCGAACGAAAGGCCGTAGATCGCGGCCAGCGCCGGTCCGTCGTCGACCCAGCCGGCGATGACGAAGAACACCGCGATCAGCGCGCCGGCCAGGCCCGACCGGGTCCCGGCGGGCACCGCCCGGTACAGCTGCCACCAGGCCAGGTCGCGGCTGCGGGCCTGGTCGAGGTGCCGGGCCAGGAACCCCAGCCAGCGCGTCGCCTCCGCCGCGGTGTACCGCGCGGACGGGCTGGTCTTCGGGTTGCGCCCCGGCGGCTGCGGTACCCGCGCGTAAGCGTTGGGGACGAACGAGTCGAGCAGCTGCCCTTCGAGGGCGGCCGCGTCTTCGGCGCCGAGCAGCTCCGCGGGATCCGCGCCGGGACGGCCGTAGCCGATCCGCGCGAGGTCGACCATCAACGGCGTCCGCAGCACCCGGGCCAGCGGCGCGTCCGGATCGCGGCGCAGCCGCTCGGCCACGGGAAGCCAGCGGTCCTGGCCGGTGCCCTCCCGCGCGGACAGGTAGGCGATCGCCTCCGTGCGGGCGACGGGTTCGAGCCGCACGACGGTGGCGGCGCTCAGCACCGGGCCGGCTTCGCGGGTGACCTGCTCGTACTCGGCCGAGCGGCAGGTCAGCACCAGCGAGCGGCCCACGGCCATGGTCTGGTCCAGTGCGTCGAGCGCGACGGCGCGCAGGTCGGTCGGCATCTCGTCGAGGCCGTCGAGGACAGGGAGGACGTGGCCGCCGAGGACGAGCCGCGTCGGCGCGCCGGGCCCGTATTCCCGCGCGTTGAGCAGGGCCGGGTGGTTGTCGGCGAGCCGGCTCGCCAGCCAGTGGTCGAGGTGGTCCCGCCGCGGGTCCCAGGAGGCCAGCGAAAGCAGGACCGGGACCGGCGAACCGGGGGCACGGGTGCGCAGCAGCTCCAGCGTCAGCATCAGGGCGAGCACCGACTTGCCGGAGCCGGGGTCGCCGAGCACCACCAGCTGCCGCACGGGCAGCGCGGCGAACGTCTCCGCGAGATCGTCGAAATCGCCCCGCCGCGCTGGTGTTCCCGGACGCGGGCGCGCCGACCAGCGCAGGACGATCGGCTGCGGCCGGTGCAACGAGCGCAGCTCGGCTTCGGCGCGCCACTGCCACGTGACGGCTTCGGCCAGCTCGGCGACCGCACGGTCGAACTGGTGGTGCTCCGGCGGAGTCTCGGTCACCGGAGCGGGGGCGGGAGCACTCGGGGCGGCCTCCGCGAGGATCTGCTCGTGCAGCCGCCGCAGGTCGGGGTTCGGATCGACGCCGAGCTCGTCGGCCAGCCGGCGGCGCAGGCCGTGGAAGAGCGTCGAGGCCTCGGCGTAGCGGCCCTCTTTCGCGAGGGCGCGCATCAGGTGCAGGTGCGAGTACTCGCGCATCGGGTGCTCGCCGCAGAACTGGGTCAGCTCGCGGACGACCTCGCCCGTTTCGCCCAGCCGCAGCTGCCATTCGGCGCAGAGCTCCACGGCGTCGGCCCGCTGTTCGTCGAGCACCGCGGCCCGGCCGGTCAAGGTGGTCGTCCGCAGCCCGTCGAGCGCCGGGCCACGCCACAGCGCGAGCGCGCCGCGGATCTCCTCGACGGCGTCGACGAGCTTCGCCTGCCCGGCGAGTGCCCGCGCGGCCGTGACGTGCCGGCGGAACCGGAGCGAGTCGAGATCGTCGATGCCGGCCTGCAAGCGGTACCCGGGGCCGTCGGTGACGATCATCCCGCCGGTCTCGCCCAGCCGGCTTCGCAGCGCCGACACGCAGTTGCGGACCTGCTTCACGGCCGTCGCCGGCGGTTCGTCTTCCCAGAGCGCGTCGATCATGCGCTCCACCGGGACGACCGAGTTCGGATTGAGCAGCAGGGTGGCGAGCGCGCGCTGCTGACGCGGGCTCGCCAGCGCGACCCGATCCCCGGACGCCCGCACTTCCAGCGTCCCGAGAATCCGGAACCTCATTGCATCCCCCTCGACGTCAAGGCCGGCGCCCGGCGTCCGGCTCCGAAAAGCGCAGGTGGCGCCGAGGATGCCGGCGCGAGGACGAAACGAGGACGGCGTCGGGAACCCTAGAGGCACGGCGGAAGAGGGGGGATGCCGGGGGCGACCCCGGTGGCGGGCGCGGTGTTGGGGGTCGCGCCCGCCACCGGGACCGTCGCGGGTCGCGGGGTTTCCGTTGGAGCCCCGGGAGCCGGGCCGGGATCAGCCCGCGCGGCCGGTTGATGCGCGTCAGGCCGTCCGGGACGCGCTCCACGCCGCCGGCTCCGGGGTGGGCGCGCCGATCTTGGTGCCCTTGCGCCAGCCGCCGAAGATGAGGCCCAGTACCAGGATGGCGAGCAGGATCAGCAGGACCCACAGCCACAGGGACTTGCGCACGACGGTTCCCTCCTCGTCGGAGTGCCGGCCAGGCGAGCGACCACACCGTACCCCCGGAGATCGGTTGGCCCGGCGGCGGCGTGGGTAATGTTCCCGGTATGGGCGCTTGGGGAAAACGGCTCGTCGCCGTGGCGGTGGCAGTGGTGGTCCTGGCCGGCGCGGCACTCGTCGCATCGGCGGTTCACCTGTTACCCCAACTGCGCAATCCGTTCGCCGAACAGACCGAGGAGCACTCCGGTCCGGTGCTGCTGCAGTCGATCGTCGAGCTTTCGCGCTACGAGGCGGCGAGCGGTTCGTTCCAGGTGGTCGTCGACATCACGACCAGCTCGGTCCTCCCCAGCTTCCTGGTGGGCAGCGACACGATGTTCATCGGCGTCGGCAAGGACAACGCCTTCGTGGACTTCTCGCGGCTGAAGGGCAACGCGGTCCAGGTCTCCGACGACCGCTTGTCCGCCACGATCACCTTGGGGCACGCGCAACTCGAACCGGCGACCCTGGACGTCCACGAGTCCCACGTGTACGCGCAGCAGCAGGGCCTGTTCACCCGGATCAACGACTTCCTCAACGGGAACCCGAACTCCCAGCAGGCGCTCTACGAGCTCGCCCAGAAGGAGATCCAGGCCGCGGCCGCGAAGAGCTCGCTGGTGGCCGACGCGGAGCGCAACACCAAGACGATGCTGATCGGCCTGCTGCAGTCACTCGGCTTCAAGAACGTCACGGTGAACTACGCCGACAACACCGCCGGCTGAGCCGGGCCGGCGACGTCACTGGCGTCGCCGGGCCCGCCGATTCCGTCAGAAGCCGGGGAACACCCGGCGCAGGTCGTCGAGCGTGACCGCGCCCTCGACGGTGACGCCCTGGTCGTACGGCGCCTTGAGACGGCCGCTGACCAGCCGGACGAACGCCTCCTCCGGTCCGTCGAACGTCGCCGAAGGCGACTCGAGGTGGTCCACCACGGTGACCGCGTCGTCGATCACCAGTGCGCCGCCGGGGACCGCGACGGACACCGGGTTCGCGAGTTCGGCGGGCTTGGCGAGCCAGCCCAGCATGAAGCCCACGGGACCGGCCAGGAGGTCGACCAGCACCGCGGCCGAGCCCGCGGCCACCCCGGCCTCCGGGTCGAAGGCCACGCGCACGTCCCACGAGTGGTTGGCCACCTCGTTGAGCCGCATGCCGAGTGCGGTCGCCAGCGGGACCGGCTCCGGCAGGAAGCCGAGGTCGACGGTCAGCGACGACCGCTGCTCGGGCGTGAGCGCCTCGACCGTCTCGAGCCAGCGGCCGTTGTGCTCCAGGAAGCCCTCGGCCTGCGCCCGGGGCGTGGCGGAGTCCCAGCGGGCCCAGATCGCCTGGTTGTCTTCGGCCGCCACGGTCTCCCCGAGGGCCCGGGCGATGGGCGCGCGGCCGATCTCCGCGCCGCTGCCGAGGTGGGAAAGGACCTGGGCGACGGTCCACTCCGCGGCGCCGCTGGGGGCGGCCAGCTGGTCGTCGGTGAGGGTGCGGACGAGGCCGGCGAGCGTGTCGGCCTCGGCCCGGAGGGCGGTGATCGTGCGGTCCACGAGTTGGCTCATGCCACGCTCAACTCCCGAACGGACCCGTGTGTTCCACGGATCACCGTGCCCGAGTGCGGTGCGCGGGACGGTGGCCCGGCAGGCTAGGTTGCCCGGGTGAGTCTCCTCGATGACGTCGCCGAGCGCGACGGCTGGCGGTGCTGGGTGTGCGACGAACCGGTCGACCCCGGCAGGTCGGTGAACGACCCGCGAGGGCCGAGCGTCGACAGCCGGACCGCCGATCGGAAGGCCAAGGTCGCCGAGCGGCTCGCGCACCGCGGGTGCAACACCCGCAAGGGCGCGGTCAAGGTGGTCATCGCCTGGCCGGATCGCCTGCACGTGGCCGACCCCGCGCCGCTGATCACCGTGGCCGGCCGGCTGGACCGCAAGGGCGGCCGCGAGCTGGTGGCCCGCTGCCCGACCGAGCAGGACGCCCGGGAGGCGGCGGACTGGCTGGTGGACCGGTTCTCGCGCCTGGTACCGGGCTTGCCGGTGACCGCGACCACCGAGCCGGGCGGCGGCCAGTTCCTGGTCATCCTGGCCACCGGCCGCCGCTGAGCCGTAGACCCTCCGGCGGTCACCGTGGTAGAAGTAGAACGTGTTTCACTTCCGACCACGGCTGCGGGGAGGTGCGCGGGTGAGCGTCCCGACGGTGACCGAGCTGCTGCTGGCCCGCGCCGGGGACGAGCGGCCGGGCCTGCGGTTCGAAGACGAGACGTACTCGTGGGCCGAGCACGTCCGGGCTTCGGCCCGCCACGCGGCCAGCCTCCGGGCGACGTTGCGCCCGGACGAACCGCCCCACGTCGGCATCCTGGCCGACAACGTGCCGGCGTTCTCCGTCCTCTTGGGCGCCTGCGCGTTCGCCGGGGCGGTGCTGGTCGGGCTCAACCCCACCCGGCGCGGTGCGGCCCTCGCGCGGGACGTCCGGCTCGCCGACTGCCAGGTCGTGCTCGCCGAGCGGAAGTACCGGCCCCTGCTGGAAGGCCTGGACCTCGGCGGGATCGCCGTGCGGGACCTGGCATCGTGGCCACCGCCGGCGGACGACCCGATCGAGCCCGTCCCGGCGTCGGCGGACGACCTGCTCATGCTGATCTTCACCTCCGGCACCAGCGGCGACCCGAAGGCCGTGCGCTGCACCCACGGCAAGATCGCGTTTCCCGGCGCGATGCTCGCCCAGCGCTTCGGACTGTCCACATCGGACACCGTCTACGTCACGATGCCGATGTTCCACTCCAACGCCGTCATGGCCGGCTGGGCGGTCGGGCTCGCGGCCGGCGCGGGCATCGCCCTGCGCCGCCGGTTCTCCGCTTCCGGCTTCCTGCCCGACGTCCGGAAGTTCGGCGCGACCTACGCCAACTACGTCGGCAAGCCACTGTCCTATGTGGTCGCCACTCCCCCGCGCCCGGACGACGCGGACAACCCCCTGCGCCTCGTCTACGGGAACGAAGGGGCGAGCGCGGACCTGGCCGCGTTCGGGAAACGCTTCGGCTGCAAGGTCGTCGACGCGTTCGGCTCCACCGAGGGCGGCGTGGGGTTCGCCCGCACCGACGACACGCCGCCCGGCTCACTGGGCAGGCCGGCCGAGGACGTGGCCATCCTGCACCCGCACACCGGCCGCCCGTGCCCGCCCGCCGCGTTCGATGCCGGCGGCCACCTGCTCAACGCCGAGGAAGCCGTCGGCGAACTGGTCAACACCGCGGGCGCCGGCTGGTTCGCCGGGTACTACCGTGACCCCGCGGCCGACGCGGAGCGGCTGCGCGACGGCCGGTTCCACACCGGTGACCTGGCCTACGCCGACGCCGAGGGGTTCTGCTACTTCGCCGGGCGGCTCGGCGACTGGCTGCGCGTCGACGGGGAGAACCTGGGCACCGCGCCGATCGAGCGCATCCTGCTGCGGCACCCCGCGATCACCGACACCGCCGTCTACGCGGTGCCCGACCCGGTGACCGGGGACCAGGTGATGGCCGCGATCGTCACCGACGGCACCCTGGACCCCGCCGATTTCGGCCGTTTTCTCGCCGGCCAAACCGATCTCGGGCCCAAGCAGGTACCCCGGTACGTGCGCACGGTCCGTGAGCTGCCGCGGACGTCGACGTTCAAGGTCGTCAAGCGGCGGCTGTCCGCCGAGGGCCTGGACTGCCCCGACGTGATCTGGGAGCGCGCGGGGCAGGACATCGCCTACACCGTCCGCGAGGCGGGTCTTCGTCGCCCTGAGTGGTCGAGCCGGCCGTCGCCCGGCGCGGTGCGTGATCACGACGGACCACTTCCGCCAACGCCGTCCGGGCCGGGGCTCGAAGCTCTACGGTGAGCCCATGTACGTGACGCCGCCACCGCAGTCTGTCACTCGCCCGGTCGCCACGCCGGCCTGGTGGCAGGTGCTCGGCCCCGGGTCCGCCGCGCTGATCGGGCTGTTCATGCTGACCGTGATCTACCGGTTCGACGGCATGTCGGAGATCCAGCGCGAGTTCCACCTGTCCAGCCAGAGCCTGCTCCTGATCGGGCTGGTCTCGTATCTGGTCGGGACGGCGCTCACGGTGCCCGCCGGGCTCCTGCTCGGCGCCCGCTTCCCCACGGCGGTGGCCATTCCCGCGCTCGGCTTCCTGTTCTTCGGCGTCCTGCTGGCCGCCTTGGCCGACGCCGGCGGGCTCCTGCTGGCCGGCCGTGCCCTCTCCGGACTCGGCACGGGCGCGGCCGCCGGTGCGACGGTCGCGCTGATCCTGAAGGTCCGCGAACGACGCGGCGTCCTCGCGGGGGTGACCGCCGCGCTCGCCGTGGTCGCACTGGTGCTCGCGCCGGTCATCGGCCAGCTGATCTCCGAAGTGGTGGGGTTCCGGGTGATCCAGCTCGTCGCGATTCCGTTCCTGTTCATCGCGCTCATCGCCAACGCGGTCGTCGGCTTCGTCAAGCTCGCCGCGGCCAAGCGCCCGGTTCCGCCCGTGCCGTACCCGCCGGCGGGGCCCGCCGGGTTCACCGGCGGCCCCTGGCAACCGGGCGCGTGACGCCGGCGGGTCACCCGCTTCCGGTTCAGGCGAGCCGGAAGCTGCCTGCGTACGGATACCCCGGCAGGCCCGCCTTCGTGGGCTTGCCCGGTCGCGGGTAGCCGAGCAGCCACAGCTGCCCGGTGGTCGCCACGTTCGCGGCTAGCGAGATGTCGGCGACGAGCCGGAACCGCGTCTGCCGCCCGTCCGGGTGCAGTGCCCAGCCCGTCAGCCGGACCACGCCGCGGGTGCGCGGCACGAACTGCGTGTCGAGCGCGATCCGCAGCTCCACCCAGATCTCCTCGGTGATCGGCCGGCGGATCCGCAGGACGCCCACGATCATCAGCACAGCCAGCATCACGCACACCGCGCTGCCGCCGGCGACGCCGCCCACGGCGGCCGGCCACGCGATGCCGTCGGGGTCGCCCTGCAGGGTCGAGACGATGGCGAACCCCGCGGCACCGATGACCAGGAACGCCACCGCGGAGACGAGCGTCCGCCGGACCTGGAACGCCCGCTGCGCGGCGAGCACCGGATCAAGCCTCGGCGGCGTCGGGCGGCGCGAGACGAGCTCCACCGGCGTCGCCCCCGCGATGGGCGCGTCCTCGATCCGCCCGGCCCGCACCCACATCGCGCCGGGCAGGCGGACGAACACCCGCCCGCCGGTGCCGAGCACCCACAGCCGTCGCTCGCCGGCCAGCTGCACCTTCGCCCCGCCGGGGAGCCGGGTCCGCAGCCACCGCCCGTCCGGCAACCGCACACCGACCCGCGAACCCTTGGCCAGCAACCCGTCCGGGGCGACGTCGAGGCGGTGGTACGGCTCCCCGAAGTGGCGCCGGAGCCGCTGGTAGACGCTCATCGTGTAGATCCACATCGCCAGCGAGCTGCCGAAGACGGCGAAGTAGAAGTAGGCCAGCGCGCTGCCCCGCCGGTCGGTCACCACGAGCACGACACCGAGGGCGAGCAGCACGCAGTTGAGTCCCATGCGCAGCACGG
This sequence comes from Amycolatopsis sp. NBC_01488, assembly GCF_036227105.1. Taxonomy (NCBI): domain Bacteria; kingdom Bacillati; phylum Actinomycetota; class Actinomycetes; order Pseudonocardiales; family Pseudonocardiaceae; genus Amycolatopsis; species Amycolatopsis sp. NBC_01488. The sequence continues at coordinate 8,284,735 of NZ_CP109434.1, forward strand.
TCGTCGAGGTCAGCCGCCCGACGTACCCGGAGAACAGCGCCTCGGCTCCCGACGGCACGTTCGGCACAGGTTCGTGGACGCGAACTCTGCCCGCGTCGGCCGCGATGTCCATGGTTCAAGGTCCCCAGTCCGTCGAGTTGCCCAGCCGCGGAAGAGTACCGGGCGCGGTCACCGCGGCCGCGGCCCGCACTCGACCGGCGTGAGCCACACGTCCGCGTCGAGCAGCCCCTCGGGCACCGTCGCGGCCCAGCGCGCGACTTCGGGCTCGATCCACGCGAACTCGGCCTTCACCGTGGGCTGCCCGTCGCCGCCCGCCGACTGGCCGGTCGAGGTCATCGGCCAGCGCCGGGTGACCGTGCTCGGCGCCGGCACCCGGGCCACCACCCAGGCGGACGCCGCGGACAGCAGCATCAGCTTCGCCATGGTCCGATCCGGCGTCGCCCGACGGGCCGCTGCGGCGGCTCGGGTCCGGAAAGGAGCTTGCCGGTCCGCCGGCCCACGTTCGTTTCGGAGCCGTTCACCGGGACGGGGTGGAAAGCGCGGCGCCGGTGGACGAGCGTGTCCGGATGACTGACGACGAGAAGATCTTCACCCACCACGTGAGCCGCCGCGGGTTCCTCACCGCCGCGGGTGTCGCGCTCGCCGCCGGGCCGCTCGCCGCCGGGCCGCTCGCCGGCACCGCGGACGCCGAGCCGGCCGCCGTCGAGCTCACCACGACCGGCGGCGACCCGGCGAAGACCCCGGCCGTCGCCGGGCTGCACCTGCAGTTCGGCGCCGACGCCGCCGGCGAGGTGGTCGTTTCGTGGCACGCGCTCCAGCCGGCGCGCAACGCCCGGGTGCTCCTCGGCCGAGCCGACGGCCGGTACGAACGCAGCGTCCCGGCCAAGACCGTCAGCTACACCGACGCGAAGTCCGGCCAGGTCGTCTACGCCTTCCACGCGTCGCTTCGCGGGCTTCAGCCGGACAGCGAGTACCTCTACGCGGCGCTGCACGACGGCGCCGAGCCGGTGCTGGCGACGTTCCACACCGCGCCGCGCGGCCGCGCGAAGTTCACCTTCACCAGCTTCGGCGACCAGGGCACTCCGACGCTCGGCAAGCGCTACGTGCCGCCTGCCGGGGTCACCCTGCCGAACCCGCCCTTGGTCAACGACAACCTCGGCTCGCCGGCCGCGGGCGACACCACCGCCGGCGTCGAGCGCGTGCGGCCGCTGTTCCATCTCTTCAACGGCGACCTCTGCTACGCCAACCTGGCCACCGACCGGGTCCGGACCTGGTGGGACTTCTGGACCAACAACAGCCGCAGCGCGCGCAACCGGCCGTGGATGCCCGCGGCCGGCAACCACGAGAACGAGCTGGGCAACGGCCCGATCGGCTACGCCGCCTACCAGACGTACTTCTCGGTGCCGGCGGCGGCCGGGCAGACGGAGACCACCCGCGGCCTCTGGTACTCCTTCACCGTCGGCTCGGTGCGGGTGATCAGCCTGGCCAACGACGACATCTGCTACCAGGACGGCGGGAACTCCTACGTCCGCGGCTACTCCGGCGGCGCGCAGAAAGCGTGGCTGGAGAAGGAACTGGCGGCGGCGCGGGCCGACCGCGGCGTCGACTGGGTGGTCGTCTGCATGCACCAGGTCGCGATCAGCACCGCCGACCAGTTCAACGGAGCCGACCTCGGCATCCGCGAGGAGTGGGTGCCACTGTTCGACCGCTACGGCGTCGACCTCGTCGTCTGCGGCCACGAGCACCACTACGAGCGGTCGCACCCGATCCGCGGCGCGGCCGCGAACCCGACGCGCACCCCGGTGCCGGCGTCGACCCGCACCGACGTCGTCGACACCACGAAGGGCACCGTCCACATGGTCCTCGGTGGTGGCGGCACGTCGGCGCCGTCGAACCAGCTGTTCTTCACCCCGCCCCGCTGCCGGGTGATCACCAAGGTCGGCGATCCGGACCCGAAGACCGGCAAGCGGCCGCCGGTGTACGTCACGGAGGACGCCCCCTGGTCGGCGGTCCGCGACGCGGCGAACTCGTACGGCTTCGCGGCCTTCACCGTCGACCCGGGCACGCGCCGCGGCGGGGTGACCACGATGCAGGTGACCTACTACGACGTCGTCGGCACCGACGGCGCCCTGAAGGCCTTCGAAACCTTCACCCTGCGACGCCCCCGCTCGGACGCCTGACCCTCGGTGCCGGGGCGGCGGCCCACGCCTCTTCGTGAGAGCGCACTTGCATAAGTGGTGAGAGTTCACTACGTTGATGCGAGTCCACTCTCACGAAAGGCTTCGCCA